>JBMDYE010000137.1:0-4400 GCA_048595135.1 Planktothrix sp.
AATATAAAAACGAAAGCTGCCACTAGAGGGTCTAAGTCAAGGGGCAGTTTTGCGAATTTATATGCCATCTATGTTTTAGTTGAAGACTATGTGAATAAAAATTTTCATATTACTGGAATATATTCAGACTATGAAGGAGCAATTTATAGTAACCTTTTAAGAAGAAAACGTGAACTTCCGTTTGGTAAAAAGCTTCAAAATCATGCTTTAAATCATCGGATGAATGAAGAATTTAAACGCTACTTCCCTCTGTGCGAATTTATTCCGATTTTACGGGATACAAAGAATAGCCGATATTGGTTTAATGAAAATTTATTAAAAATTACAATTGATGCTCAAGACTATAACTTAGCAGAAAGTATAATTGAAATTATTAACGCTTATGTTAACGCCAAGACCGATAGCTTTGAGCAGTTTATCACACTCTGCAATAATGCTCAAAACTTAACCAATC
Source organism: Planktothrix sp. (assembly GCA_048595135.1). Taxonomy (GTDB): domain Bacteria; phylum Cyanobacteriota; class Cyanobacteriia; order Cyanobacteriales; family Microcoleaceae; genus JBMDYE01. The sequence goes on from JBMDYE010000137.1 coordinate 455, forward strand.
AAGAAAATATAGATTTTATTAAAAGTTTATTAGAACCTAATGTAGATGCGAGAATCTTTGAAATTGTCAGTTTTAGTATTTTAAAAGCTTACTATCAGGATCAAAACATTTATTGGGGGTATGAACTTGATCAACTTCAATCGGAAAATTTAAAATTATTTAAAACGGGTCGAACTAATGCTAATGATGGGGGAATAGATTTTGTTATGAAACCTTTGGGACGCTTTTTCCAAGTGACGGAAACCGTTGATGTTAATAAATATTTTTTGGATATTGATAAAATCGAGAAATATCCGATAACATTCGTTGTTAAATCTGTAGATACCGTACAAGAAATAACCGCTAAAATTGAAAAACAAGCTAAAAAACAATATGCTGTTAATGCCATCGTTGCACGTTATATGGATTGCATTGAAGAAATTATCAATATTAATACTCTCTTATCTCGCCTTGAAGAATCCGTCCAACAAGGAAATCTGAATCAGATTTTAAATGAAATTGTTAAGCAAAGCCGATTAGAATTTAATTATGAAGATCTAGATAGCCCTTGACAACCCGGTTTTTGGACTATTTCGTCTAACCAGCGAACCTAGAAAAATCAATGCTCCGCAAAAAACATCCCCCATCAGCTATAATCTGAGGATATTTTTAGCGAATGTGGCCAAACGGAGAGCGCATTTGTGAGGAGATGTCGATGAACATACTTGGAATTTCAGCCTACTACCATGACAGTGCTGCGGCTTTGGTCTGTAATGGTGAAATTGTTGCAGCCGCCCAGGAAGAACGGTTTACAAGGAAAAAACACGATGCCCGATTTCCGGCCAATGCCATTCGGTACTGCTTGAGTGAAGCCAATCTGACGTTATTTGATATTGATCAAATCGTTTTTTATGATAAACCCTTAGTCAAATTTGAGCGACTCCTCGAAACTTACCTCAGCTACGCGCCCCGGGGGTTTCGTTCCTTTATGAAGGCGATGCCCGTTTGGTTAAAAGAAAAACTTTACCTGAAAACCGTATTAAAAAAAGAATTATCCGCTTTAGTCGGCGTTAAAAAGGCAAAATTGCCGAAATTAATGTTCACCGAACATCATCAATCCCATGCGGCTTCTGCCTTTTTCCCCAGTCCCTTCCAAAAAGCAGCAGTGATGTGTTTGGATGGGGTGGGTGAATGGGCAACCACTTCCGTTTGGTTAGGGGATGGCAACACCTTAACCCCCGTTTGGGAAATTGATTTTCCCCATTCTTTGGGTTTATTGTATTCGGCTTTTACTTATTATACCGGGTTTAAAGTGAACTCTGGCGAATACAAATTAATGGGATTAGCCCCCTACGGTGAACCGATTTATGTTGATAAAATCCTCACCCATTTAATCGATTTAAAAGACGATGGCACCTTCCGTTTAAATATGGAATATTTTAATTATGCCGTCGGTCTGACCATGACCAATAAAAAGTTTGAAGAACTGTTTGGTGGCCCCCGTCGCACACCGGAAACCAAACTCAGTCAACGGGAGATGGATATTGCCGCTTCGATTCAAGTTGTCACCGAAGAAGTGGTGTTGCGGTTAACTCGAAGTGTTCAAAAAGAATTAAATGTCGATTACCTGTGTTTAGCAGGTGGGGTGGCGTTAAATTGTGTCGCCAATGGTCGTATTGTTCGCGAAGGGCCGTTTAAAGATATTTGGATTCAACCCGCCGCAGGGGACGCAGGTGGGGCGTTAGGGGCGGCTTTAGCGGTTTGGTATCAATATCATGATCAACCCCGTCAGGTAAAGCAACCCACCCCAGTAGAAACCACGTTAGAAACAACGGTTGGAAGTTCATCAACGGTGGCAACTCGCGCCCCGAAAACCCAAGTTTTAGATAGTATGAAAGGTTCCTATTTAGGGCCGAAATTCAGTAATGAAGAAATTCAATATTATCTAGATTCTGTTGAGGCGAAATATCTCTATTTAGAAGATGCGGAATTAATGCCGCGTTTGGCAGAAATTTTAGATCAAGGAAACGTCGTGGGATGGTTCCAAGGTCGGATGGAATTTGGGCCGAGGGCGTTAGGAGGACGGTCAATTATTGGTGATCCCCGTAATCAAAAAATGCAGTCGGTCATGAACCTGAAAATTAAATATCGGGAATCCTTCAGACCCTTTGCACCGTCGGTTTTAGCGGAACGGGTTTCTGATTATTTTGAACATGATCAAACCAGTCCCTATATGTTAATTGTGGCGCCCGTTCAAGAGAAATTAAGAATTCCCATGACCCCGGAACAAGAGCAGTTATTCGGAATAGAAAAACTCAATGTTCCTCGCTCAGAAATTCCGGCAATTACTCACGTAGATTATTCCGCCCGGATTCAAACGGTTCACAAAGAAACCAACCCCCGTTATTATGATTTAATTCGTCATTTTGAAAAACGCACGGGTTGTGGGGTGATTGTGAATACTTCCTTTAACGTGCGAGGGGAACCGATTGTCGGGAGTCCTGAAGATGCCTATCGTTGTTTTATGCGAACGGAAATGGATTATTTAGTTTTAGAAAATTTCCTGTTAGCCAAAACTGACCAAAATCCTTGGGAAAAAGACGATTCTTGGCAAAAAGAATTTGAATTGGATTAATAGGAAGAATTAAGAATTAAGAATTAAGAATTAAGAATTAAGAATTAGGGAATAGGGGGACAAGGAGAGTATTTTTCCTTCCTCCTGCCTCCTGCCTCCTGCCTCCTGCCTCCTTCTGACTGATTACTGATTACTGATTACTGATTTATGAGCAATCACGACGATATTCCGCAACTTGACGCGAAAGGATTACGCGAATTTGGACTAACTACTGGCGCCATTGTCGCTGGATTATTTGGTCTGGTTTTGCCGCTATTATTCCGCCACTGGCCACCCCCAACATGGCCTTGGATTGTGGGAACCATTCTAATCGTTTGGGCGTTAATTATCCCGAAAACCCTTGATCCGGTTTACAAAATCTGGATGAAATTCGGGTTGTTTATGGGGGCAATTAATAGCAAAATTATTCTGGGGGCCGTATTTTACGTTATGATGGCTCCGATGGGATTAATCAAACGCTGGTTGGGTTCCGATCCGATGCAGCGTCAATTTGATCCTAGCCTCTCAACCTATCGGGTTGCGAGTAAACAAAGACCTAGAGAAAGTATGGAGCGACCGTTCTAGTGTTTGAAGCAACATTAGATTTTTTAAAAGATTTGTGGGCGTTCATGAGAGAACGCAAAAAATATTGGTTATTGCCTTTAATTATTACCCTCGTTTTATTAGGGGCATTAATTGTTTTAAGTCAAGGGTCTGCGATCGCACCCTTTATCTACACGTTGTTCTAAAACAATGGGCAAGTGGACAGCATTGGGAATTAATCTAGGGCTAACACTGGGTAGTTTAGCCCTGGGTATTTTCATTGGTGAAATGGGGTTACGTCTTGCAAAAGTGGAGGGTCTGCAAAAACTTCCTGAACCGGGTCATCAAGTTTTTTCCCCCTCCTTTTTTACCCAGTCTGACCCGATTTTAGGCTGGTCAAATCAACCAGGGGCGAAGGGGTGGTGGCGTTACGAAGGGGAATCCTACGTTGAGATTAATCGCGATGGATTACGCGACCAAGAATATATTATTCCTAAACCTGCTAATACCTTGAGAATTGCGGTTTTAGGGGATTCTTTTACGTTAGCATCCCAAGTTAGCCAGCAACAAAATTATACCTCAGTGTTAGAAAAAAAACTGAGTAGCTGTCAAAAATTGAAAGGGAAAAACATTGAAGCGTTAAATTTTGGAACCGATGGTTATGGAACCACACAACAATTATTAACGTTACGAGAAAAAGTTTGGAAATATAATCCCGATTTAGTGATTCTTTCCTTTTTTGTCGGAAATGATGTAATTGATAATTCTAAGAAATTAGAAAATAACTATTATCGCCCGTTTTTTATTGAA
>JBMDYE010000138.1:0-17399 GCA_048595135.1 Planktothrix sp.
GTTAAATCTAAATTTCCAAAGGTCGCCCCGGTTAAAAATGCACCGGAAAAACTAGCTTCCTGAACATCAGCATTTTGTAAAATTGCACCTCTTAAATCGGCATTTCTGAAGTCAGCGCCTTGTAAATTAGCACCGGATAAATCCGCACCTCTTAAGTTCGCCCTCAGTTGCGCCCCGGATAAATTAGCACCGGATAAATTAGCGCCGGATAAATTAGCGCCGGATAAATTAGTATTTTCTAAATTCGCCCCGGATAAATCAACACCGGATAAATTCATAGCGCTGAGGTCTTTTAATGTTCCTCTTCTAATCGCATTCAAATCAATAGCTGAAGATTGAGTCATAAATCAGTAATCAGTAAGAAGGAGGCAGGAGGCAGGAGGCAGAAGGCAGGAGGGAAGAAGGAAGAAGGAAGAAGGAAGAAAGAAGAAGGAAGGAAAAATAGTCTCCTTGTCGCCTATTGCCTATTGCCTATTGCCCATTGCCCATTGCCCATTTTCTTAATTCTTAATTCTTAATTCTTAATTCTTCCTATAATTTTGAGGGTTTTTGAGATTTGGGTTTGGAACTAAAATCTTCCTCTAACCAAATATTAGGCAGTTGACTAGGTTTATCGGGTAATTGCATTAAACCAAGTTCTGCTAATTTTACAACGGTTTGCAATGATTCTACTAAAGCGGGATCAAAACGGGTTCCACTCAATTCCTGACACTTTTCTAACGCTTCTCCTAAACTATGGGCTGGACGTTTGCCTCTGGGTTGCGTTAAGTATTGAAAATAGGAAACTAACCCTAAAATTCGAGAGTTAATATTAATTTCTTCCCCTTTTTGTCCATTAGGCTTTCCACTGCCATCCCAACGCTCTAAATAATGACTAACCACCTCTCGAACTACTGATAATTCTGGCATGGCTTCTAACAATCTTCCCCCAATTAACGCCCGTTCTTCCCAAAATTTTCGGGTTGCATCATCCATTTCTTCGGGAGATAAGGTAAACACTTCATCGGGGGCGGAAGATAACCCAATCCGATGCAATAATCCCGCTAACTGCAACCGTCGTAACGTCACCGTTGGTAAGTCTAAAATTTGACCAATGGTTTCTGATAAAGCCGCCACTTGTAACGAAGCGAATGGATTATTTTGATCGCGTTCATCCACCCGTTGTGCCATTCTTAAAAAGGCTTGTAATTTATTGGCGCTAATATTACGACTGACTCGTTTGGCTTGTCCTTCTAGTTCCCACAATTCCCGGGTTTGGCGGTTAACCGTAATTAGTTCTTGTTGGGAGGATTGTAAATAAGTGACAATCCGAGAAACAACCCCCGTTAAATCAGGAACTTTCAGGCAAGAAGTCCCTATAATTTCTTGATGTTGTTGATGGAGTTGATCGGCTAAAGTAGAATTATATGGACGGAAACGTTCAATTAAAATTTCGGCAGATTTGCGAACTAACGCTTGGTCAAATGTCCATAAGCCATAGAATTTTCGTTCGGTATCAGTGGTGGGTTTAGCGTTAACCGGATATTCATCTTCTCGGAGTTCATGGCATAACACCATTGCGGTATAACCGGGCGCGAGGATAATTAAATTCCACTCCATCACCAAGCTATCAGACCGTTCTAAATCCACTAAAGAAACGTTGTCTAATTGTCCAGTTCGATGGCTTGCAAATCCACTATCAGGAACCGCACTAATGACCACATGACGGCAATGTTGAACAATGTCATAATAGCGATCAGCTTCCTGAAGATACCATTTTCCCTCCTGAAAGGTCACTAAAACCAAAGGTTGCTGATCAACTTGGGAATCCGCATTTTGCAGAATGTGATCTTCTAGAGCGTGACACAGCGCAACGAGCGTATTCTTGAAGTAAACGCCATAACTCGATGGCATTTGTCCATTGGGGAGAGAGGCTTTAAGTTGGTTCAGAGTGGATTCTGGAGTCATTAGCAAACGGTATCCCGACAATTCTATCATAGTAGAGCCAGTGTCCTATTGCTAGATCCAATTGAAAATTAAAAATTAAGGATTAAGAATTAAGCATTAAAAATTAAGAATTGTAGTAAGCTATAAAGGGCTGAAGCTGGTAGTCATTTTGTTTGACGGAGACGTTAATTTATGTCTAGTTCTAACCCTTCTAACTTAACTTCTAATTCCGTCCTATTTCCTGAAGCTAATACGATTATAATAGGCAGGGAAACGGGAACCACGCCATCAACCTTAGCGAGTGTTCCTGTTAAGACCATTACTGAAAAAAATCTAAATAAAAGAGGGGAGTATTTAGGCAGCACTGGCCCCGATTTGATTGAGGTAAATCCCTTTCTTGCCCCCAGTCCCTTTATTATTTATGGATTGCAAGATAATGATACGTTATCCGGTGGGGCTGGAAATGATAGTTTATTTGGTGGAAAAGGGGAAGATAGTCTTAGGGGTTTAAATAGTAATGATGTGATTCAAGGAAATTTAGATAATGATTTAATCGACGGTGGAAATGGGGATGATAGTTTGTTTGGAGGTCAGGGAAATGATACGTTATTGGGAGCAGCAGGCAATGATTATTTAGCAGGAGATAAAGGCGTTGATGAACTGACCGGAGGGTTTAATGCGGATCAATTTGTTCTCCGGACACCGGCGGAAGGAGAAACGGGATTAATTGCTGATGTGATTACAGATTTTACCCCAGGGGAAGATTTAATAATCATTAATGGGGTTCCTTCTTTTGCTCAATTAAGTATTACTCCCATTACGCCTCAAGCGGTGCAAGGATTGTTTCCAAGCATTAGGCGGACGTTAAATGGGGGTTCCTTAATTGAAGAGAGAGCAACGGGGAGGATTTTAGGGTTTTTAGAAAATATTAACCCGCAACAATTATCCCCCTCTAACTTCCAATTCTTTCCTTAATTCCTAATTCAAAATATTAAGTAAAATCAGAACTGCACGTTTCTGCATCACTCAGGGGTAAATAAATTTCGACGGTGGTTCCTTGATTTCTACCGGAACTCACTAATCGAATTTGTCCCCCCATCATTTCCACTAAATTTTTAGAAATGACTAATCCTAGTCCGGTACTCCCTAACGTATAGACATGGGATTCATTTTCCACAACAAAGGGTTGAAATAGTTTATCTTGGATTTTCGGATCAATTCCTGTGCCTGTATCTTGGATTTTAACAACGGCCATTTCGGACTGATCAAGATTAACTGGGTTTGGCATGGATTCCACGGCGGTGGTAATTGAAATACTGCCTCGGTCAGTAAACTTAATCGCGTTACCAATAATATTAATAAAAACTTGCTTGAGTTTGGTAGGGTCAGCTTTAACTTTAATGCGTTGAGAATAATCTTGTTTATAAAGTCGTAACCCTTTTTGACGAATATTAGAAAATTGTAAATAAATGGCGGCGGTTAAACTGGCGTGTAAATCAATCGTTTTAATATCAAACGTGACTCTTCCTTCTTCAATTTTTGCTAAATCTAGAACTTGATTAATTAAATTTAACAAATGCAAAGAAGATTGGTGGGCTTGCTGTAAAAGTTCCAATTCCTCATCTCGATCATCACATAAATCATCTAACAGCAGTTGCAAAGAACCAATAATCCCATTCATCGGGGTTCTAAGCTCATGGGAGGTTTGACGAAGGAAGTCATCCTTACGGCGATTCATCTCCTGCAACAGTTGATTTTTGGATTCAATTTTGCGATATTTTTCTGTTGTTGTCTTCAGGAGTTGCTCTAGACGGTTTTTTTCTCGATTCGATGCTTCTGTGAAGGCTTGCAACGAGTTTTCTAATTTGACCTTCTCTTTTTTTAACTTTTGGTTATCTCGATAGAGAATGACCCCCATCACGGTCGCTACAATGGCAATTAATCCCGATAGCACCTGGATGAAGTCGTTGAGAATGGGAAAAAATTGAGTCAAATAGACCACAAGAACCAATACTGTCAAACCAACAACAGCAATCGCTAGTTCTTGCCTAATGAACCCAACTTGTTGTCTGAGCTTTTGACCCATAAGATATTACACCCGTCAGCCGCCTACAACAACAGAATTTCAGCGACGTTTAAATCTACCTTTCTATTCTAGGTGACAAACTCCCATGCTCAACAGGGGTAATTGATTTCTGATTCCTCTCCAGTAAGCTGTGTTGGAGATGATCAGCCCAAAAACGTTTGAATTTGATCAATCTGGATGGGCAGTCGTCCTCACAGAATCGTTATTCTCCGTGATAGTGCTGTATGACCCGCAACGTTCAAACATTGAGCCAAGGGAGAGCAGAAGATCAGGGTCTGCTGATGAAACCGGATTGGATTAATTAGGTTAAGAATCCTGATGGATCATCTAACGATTGGAAAAAGAAATTGGACAGTCAAACATGAACATTTACTATGAAAGTCTACACTTATTTTGTTTTATCAGTCTTGTTATTTGTTGGTTTAGCTCCGAATGCTTTAGCCACTGATTCTTCGTCCTCAATCTTATTGGAACAAGTAACCCAGCAACATCTGCTCTCAGCAAGAACTCAGATGAATGATCCCAATCAACCTGAGCGTGGACAAAGACGTCGCTAGTTGTTTGATACAACTCACGCTTCTAGAACTTGATTGTAACGCCATGTTTAGTGAAATGGCAGAAGGTTTACTTCTATTATATTTATTGGGTAGAAGTGAAGCAGTCTTGTATAATATAATCGTGTGGCAGATTTACCGTGCTGAAACCCGCTCGTGCCGAGGGTGCAAGACCATCTACTTAATTCCCATCTTAATGAATTAATCTAGGTGCAATCAGATTCAAGTTCTTTGTAACAATTTAACTCGCCTGTCCAAGCCTTACTCATCTCAGGGATAGGAAGGGAGTCAACTCACTGACGAGGAACCTGACATTCATCTAAAATTAGGGTTCTACAAGTCAGTGTATTTATCACGATTAGTGGAGGATGATACCATGCCTCCAATATAAGCTATTTCAGGGATGATTATGACAAAAGATACCGATCTGATTAAAAGTCTTAGCCCCAGCGCAATGGATCAGATCATGTTATATTTGGCCTTTAGTGCCATGCGAACCAGTGGACATCGACACGGGGCATTTCTCGATGCAGCCGCAACCGCGGCTAAATGTGCAATTTACATGACCTATATGGAGCAGGGAAAAAACCTGCGAATGACAGGTCATCTCCATCATATTGAACCCAAACGAGTCAAGGTGATTGTTGAAGAGGTTCAACAAGCATTAACGGAAGGTAAATTGTTAAAAATGTTGGGGTCTCAGGAACCTCGATATTTGATTCAATTTCCCTATGTTTGGTTGGAACATTATCCTTGGCAACCTGGACGTTCACGGATTGCCGGAAGTAGCTTGACTGCTGAAGAAAAACGGGTGATTGAAAGTAAGCTACCCAGAGGTTTACCGGATGCTCAACTGATTAATTCCTTCCAATTTATGGAATTAATTGAATTTTTACATAGGCGCTCTCAAGAAGATTTAGAACCCAATCGCCGAATGCCCTTAAGTGAAGCGCTAGCTGAACATATTAAACGCCGTTTAACCTACTCGGAAACGGTGATTAAAATTGATTCCCCTTGGGGAATGCCTTTTTACGCACTAGGACGTTCTTCCTATTCTCCGGCTGATCAAGAAGAACGAACTTATATTATGGTTGAGGAGACCGCTCAATATTTCAAATTAATGAAGGATTGGGCTGAACGTCAACCCAAAGTGATGCGAGTCTTAGAAGAATTAGATATCCCTCCTGAACGAATTGGCCAAGCCCTTGATGAATTAGATGAAGTGATTCGTCATTGGGCTGACCGATATCATCAGAAAGGAGGTGAACCGATGGTACTTCAAATGGTTTTTGGGCCAAAAGAAGACTTGTAGAATCAGTAATCAGTAATCAGTAATCAGTAATCAGTGAGGAGTTATTAGTTGTGAGTTATTAGTTTTTTCTCGTTGTGTTTGCTCAACCTCGCAATATATTATTGCAGGCGGAGCCTGCGGTGACGATTAACAAGGGCTTTGCCTTTAACAACGGGTTTCTGGGTTGAACCTTGAAACCAATAAACTCTCAACTCTTGACTAATTACTGATTACTGATTACTGATTACTGATTACTCATTACTCATTACTGATTACTGATTACTGATTACTGATTACTGATTTGGAACTTGTAGAGTAATTTTTAAGGATTTGAGTTGCTCATTCAACCAGCGTTCAAATAATTCGGTTTCCAATTGTTGTCTAACTTGTGGACTTTCTAAAGAGGTTTCTAGGAATTGTTCGACCCGGAAAATACACCATCCCCCCTCCACTTCAACGGGGCCGATTATTTGTCCTGCAACAGATTGCTGAAGAATCGGTTTTAAATTATCGGGAATATTAGCCCAATTGATGGCTCCCATCATGCCATTAAAGGCTTTTTCACTGGTAATTGAATATTCCCGTGCTAATTCTTCAAAGCGGGTTTCTTGCTCTTTCAAACGAGCATATAAGGTTTCTGCGAGTTCATAATCTTCAACAGAAATTCGGGATAAAACTACCGCATCTAAAAACGGTTTCCGTTCTTCAAAATAAGCTTCTAAGTAAGGGTTAACAATAGAAGATCTAAGTTTTGCAACTTTATAACCTTCACTAATTTGAGCATGAAAAGAGTCAAAGGTCATGCGATTACTTTCTAACCATTGTTGAAAAACTTGAGGATCAGAAAGGTTTCGTTCCAGCCTAAAATTAATAATAGATTGTTCAATGGTGGCAGGACTGGTTTCTAAATCGGATCGCGATTGAATTTCCCGATCAATAATATATTGACGTAGAATATCGGTAATCATCGGCTGTAATTTGCCAGCCGTTTGTAAATATTTCAAAGATTGACTTAATGAAATGGGTTCTTCATTAACGATTAAAAATGGAGTAGTCACTATCAGTTTCTTCCTAAATTACACCATATTTACTTTCATTGTAGGGGTAAGCGTGACCGATGTTGTTAAAATTTTGTGTTGTGTCTGATCATAGCAATCGCAACCCGAATCAAGGTGTTTTTAACAGGAGACCGGATCATGAGTCAAAATACAATGGAGATTAAAATTGAACATCAACCGAGTTCTGAACGGTTGGAAGACTTGGGGGTGTCTAATTGGTCTATTTGGACAAAAGAAGTTTCTGAGTTTCCCTGGACGTATGACGAGACGGAAACGTGTTATTTATTAGCGGGGGATGTGATTGTTACCCCGAATGGCGGTGAACCTGTGCAGTTTGGAAAAGGGGATTTAGTAACCTTTCCCGCCGGAATGTCTTGTACTTGGAAGATTTTAGCCGCTGTCCGTAAACATTATACGTTTGGTTAATCGTAGGATGGGCTCTGCCCATCATCCCCTCAAATTCTAATTAAAGATATTTTGGGTAACTGCACAAGATAGATTTGATGGGCAAAGCCGATCCGACATCATTAGATAGGTTACTTTACGGGATGGGTTTGATGGACAGAGCCGATCCGACCTAATTAAATAGGTTATTTTATCAGATAGATTTGATGGGCAGAGCCGATCCGACCTAATTAAATAGGTTATTTCATCAGATAGATTTGATGGGCAGAGCCGATCCGACCTAATTAAATAGGTTATTTCATCAGATAGATTTGATGGGCAAAGCCCATCCTACATAATTAGATAGCCGCTAATCATTCCCCCTAACAGGATAAATCCGATCGCCACATTATTGCGGAAGATTTGACCATACATGGGTTTGGGAAGCTCAGGATTGAGTAATTGAGAATATTGTTGAGACCAAAGGGCGATCGCCATCATTAACGTTAACCAAAATTCCCAATTGAGTTGTAAATCATATCCTAAAATTCCTAATAAAATAGCGGTTCCTAAAAAGAAAATGCCGACAGCATTGGCGGATTGATTGCCAAAAAATATGGCACTAGAATTAATGCCTAATTTTAGGTCATCTTCGCGATCGCTCATCGCATAAACCGTATCAAATCCTAACGTCCAAAGAACCGTTGCGCCCCATAATAACCAAGAAGCTTGATCTAAATTTCCGACCGCCGCACTCCAACTAATTAAAACCGCAAATCCCCAAGCAATCGATAACACTAACTGCGGAATCGGAAACACCCGTTTTGCTAAGGGATAGCCAATAATCACGGGAACTGCTGCCACACATAACCCAAAACTTAAGGGGTTTAAATATAACGCTAATCCAAAGGCACAAGCAAAGGAAATCAACGCCACAACAATCGCCGTTTTTACCGTTAACGCACGGGACGCCAACGGACGGGTGCGGGTGCGTTCCACTTCGGGATCAATATCGCGATCCCATAAATCATTGATCACGCATCCGGCGGCGCTGGTGGCCAGGGTTCCGAAGACAATAATTAAAATTAAAGGGACAGGAGGAGTTCCATTGCTGGCTAAAAAAATTGCCCAAAGTGCGGGAATCATCAGAATTAAGCGTCCGGCGGGCTTATCCCAACGCAACAGTCGGATCACCGTTTTCCAGGTGGGTTCAGATAAATTAGAGTCGCTTAACATTGCCGTTTGGGGTTATTAAATAAAAATAAATCTTCACAGGTATTTTTACCACAGATCCGTCATCCTCTAAAATGTAGGGCAGTAGCTTACTGTACAGTGATTATGGTCACATCAATTCCGTTGGCGGGAATTTCTGAACTGCCGGATGACCGAGATCGAGTTTTAGCGGCGATTGATTTAGGGACAAATTCCCTACACATGGTCGTCGTTAAAGTTCAACCGAAACTGCCGACGTTTTCAATTATTGCACGGGAAAAAGAAACGGTGCGTTTGGGGGATGTGGGGGAAAAGGGCAACCTGAAATCGGATGTGATGCAACGGGCAATTGCTTGTTTAAAACGATTTCAAGGTATTGCAAAAACCTTTAATGCTGAACAAATTGTTGCCGTTGCCACCAGTGCAGTTCGAGAAGCACCCAACGGTCAGGAATTTATTAGCCGAGTTAGTGATGAACTCGATTTAGATATTAGTTTAATTTCTGGTCAGGAAGAAGCCCGACGAATTTATTTAGGGGTTCTTTCGGCCATGGAATTTGACCAAAAGCCCCATATTATTATTGATATTGGTGGGGGGTCTACGGAATTAATTTTAGGAGATGGTTGGGAACCCCGTTTTTTAAGTAGTACGAAAGTCGGGGCGGTGCGGTTAACGAAAGATTTTATTACTACTGATCCGATTAGTCGCACAGAATTTTTCTATTTACAAGCGTATCTGAGAGGCACGCTAGAACGGGTTGTTGATGAGTTAAAATCTTATCTCAAACCGGGAGAAATCCCTCGGTTAGTGGGAACATCGGGAACCATTGAAACCTTAGCAGTGGTTAAAGCTAGGGAAAAATTGGGAACGGAACCTGCGCCGTTAACGGGGTATGAATTAACCTTAGAAGAATTAAAAGAATTTGTAAATCGGGTGAGGAAGTTATCTTATTTAGAACGATTACAAATTCCAGGAATTGCGGATCGACGGGCGGAGATTATTTTAGCCGGGGCGTTAATTTTACAAGAGGCGATGACGCTGTTAGAAATTCCGGTTTTAACAGTGTGTGAACGCAGTCTCCGAGAAGGGGTGATTGTGGACTGGATGTTAACCCATGGCGTGATTGATAATCGCTTAAGTTATGGCAGTTCCATTCGCCAGCGCAGTGTGTTGAAAATTGCGGAAAAATATCAGGTCAGTTTAGATCATAGTGAACGGGTGGCGGCGTTTTCCTTGAGTTTATTTGACCAAACCAAAGGATTATTACATCATTGGGGATTTCAAGAACGGGAGTTATTATGGGCGGCGAGTATTTTGCATAATTGCGGATTATATATTAGTCATTCGGCGCACCATAAACATTCCTATTATTTGATTCGACATGGGGAATTATTAGGATATACGGAAACGGAAATTGAGGCGATCGCAAATTTAGCTCGGTATCACCGCAAAAGTCCTCCGAAAAAGAAACATGAACCGTATCAAAGCTTACCTCGACGCTATCGGCAAATTGTGGATCAATTAAATCCCTTATTACGGTTGGCGGTGGCTTTGGATCGGCGGATGATTGGGGGAGTTGCTCAAGTCATTTGTGAATATCAACCGGTTTCAAGGGAATTTCATTTACAATTAAAACCCACCCATTCTAATGATGATTGTGCCTTAGAATTATGGAGTTTAGAACAGAAAAAAGAAGCCTTTGAAACCCAGTATGGGTTAAAATTAGTTGCCCATTTAGAAACCTCTCCGGTGGCGGTTTAACTGTTCTTACCCCTTGAATTGGGCGGGAAGACCCCGCCCCTACAAGGGCTTAGAATCGGGATCTCTACTCCCAAATTGAAGCGATCGCAACGGTGGAGGGCGGGAAGACCCCGCCCTAATAGGGTTAGAATTGGGAGACTTTCATGGCTTGGATTTGAGGTTTTTTATTAAATAAAAATTTAGGTCGGATGATGGTTTTGAGGAGGAGAAAGAGCGATCGCAATTCCCCCGGACAGCTTTGATTTTTCCATTGACCGGGACGACAGAATAACAGTTCCACTAACTGACGCTGTTGAGATAAAGTCATCGGTTCAAAGTACACCATGAGGGTCATTGTTTCTTGTTGAATTTGATAGTTTTGTATTGTTCCCGTTAAAGTTAAATTTTCATCAATAATATCCAATTGAACCGTTGAATCTTTATGAACGTTATCTGGAAAAGATTGTGCATTGCAAATAATTTCTGCTCCGCCTTCTGATAACTTTGATGTGATCCCATTAACCATGTGATTGTTAATCTTGAGTTGCACCCCTCGGCGGAGTTCAAACCAATCATAAGCATCTGCTTTTGGGGCATCAATGGTCATTAAAATAGCGACACTGGTAAGGATTAAGTTATAAATACTCCACACTAACCCTAACACAACGCCTTTCTGAAGGTTTTGCAGTTCAACGCTGGTTTCGGGAGCCAACATTAACGTTAAAATTTTGACTAAAGCCAGCACTGTTACTCCCCATAAAACGATTAACGGTAAGGCAATATTCCAATTAAACACAAATTGATTTTGGCTCATGCCTTTTGGCGTCACTACAAACCCTTTATTAAAGGGATTTAACAAACTTTGTAAAACGGTTAAGGATAGATGAAAATAATATTGAATTGAGTAAACTTCACTAAGTAAAACAGAACGGCTTTGATAAGTTAACCAATGAAAAACGATGAATTGTAAAAAATACATGGGAAAAAAGAAATATAACCATTCTGATGAAGTTGCTGTGATCGGCAATACCCCTAAAAACGCATAAACCAGCGGCATAAATAGAAAGTAAATTCTTAACCCTACCCAAAACCAATTTAACAATCCTTCTAAATGCGCTAACCGTTGATATAAATTTAACCCAGGAATGGTTAAAGGGTTAGATTTAATAAAAAATGCTTGTAGGGTTCCTCGTCCCCATCTTTGGCGCTGGGTTAAGTGGGTGCTAATATTTTCTGCGGCTAACCCAGCACTTAATTTTTCATTCAAATAAACCAGACGATACCCGTTTGCAGAAATGCGAATTCCTGTAAAATAATCTTCACAAATAGATTCGGTGACAAACCCTCCCACTTCTTCTAACGCACTGCGACGCACCACAAAGGAAGTCCCTGAACAAACCGTACTCCCGACCCCATCTTTCATTAATTCTAGTTGTCGATAAAAGTGTTCTTCATCGGGAATAATTTGATCTTCTAATCCTAAATTTCGGGCAATTGGATCAAAATTATAATAGGTTTGGGGAGTTTGAACAAGGGCAATTTTGGGATTTTGAAAAAAGCCAACAGTCCGGGTTAAAAAGTTTTTTGTCGGTACAAAGTCGGCATCAAAAACAACAATTAATTCACTGTTTATTTTGAGTAAAGCATGGTTTAAATTTCCCGCTTTGGCGTGTTTATTATCGGCGCGACTAATATATTTACAGCCTAACGTTTGAGCTAATTTTTGAACTTCAGGACGGCGGGTATCGTCGAGTAAATAGATGGTTTTATTGGCGTAATCCAACGCTTGACAGCCGATAATTGTCCGTTTTAAAATAAATTCAGGTTCCTCATAAGTCGGAATTAAAATATCAACGCTCGGTTGATACGCTCCTGATAAAACCGCTTCTGCCATCTGATCAGCTTCCGGTTTGCGGTCTTTAATATGGAGGGATAGATAAAGTTGTAGTAGTCCAGCAAAACTAATTAATAATTCACTCAGTAATAATCCTAAACTAAAAACACCATTGAGGGGATCGGCTAAATTTAACGTTGAAAAGATTCGCCACAGCAAATAGCGCAGGGTGATGGCAATATAAATCGCAATAATTAAGGTTCTTGACCAAGTTTGGGGTTGAGGAGATAGTTTAATAATCAGAATTGAAATGAAACTGAAAACCAGCGTGGGAAACCATAAATAATGAGAGGAGAAATCAGGGACTTCCACCCACCAAGGGGCGGTTTCTTGTTTTTGATGGAGCAGTTCAAACCCTTGGGTTAGAGTGGGTTCCCCTGCCAACCAAGCAATCACAAGAGTGGTTATTAAAGCAATGAGTCCAAGAAACACTAACGTCGCCGTTTGGGGGAGACGAGTTCCCCAAAACATCAGACGCTTTAAGCGCCATTTGCTGAACCCTGAAGTCATAAATGCACACTCCTGTTGATAGGTAATCAGTCATCAACCTTGCCCGAACCCATATTTTTGATTTGGGCTGGGGTTTCAGTTGATGGGGTGATCCTTGAATAATTCCCTGGTTTTTACATTTCTTAACATTTTTGATTATACCCCGAAAATTTCGATCAGCGATCAGCAGTAGGGGCAAAGCATTCGGGCAGAAATTTATGAGAAAAATTGATAATTTAAATACCGAATGTTTTGCCCGCAAAATAATCATTTATCAAAGAAAGTAAAAGAGAGAGGAAAATTGATTAACGGGTCACTGGGTCTGGGCGGGGGAACCCCAGGGATGTTTCATGTTCGCCCGCAAATCCTCTATGACCTCTCCCCCTAACCCCCTCTCCTACAAGGAGAGGGGGAAAGAGCGCCCCTACGAAGGCAATAACTTAAATAAAATTACCGGATTCTAAACGGTCTGGGGTTAGATTTTCAACAACCGCTAAATATTCCCCTGTTGATTTTAACTGAATAATTGTATGTTGAGAAAACGCTTCGGTTCCTGATGTTAACTTGAGTTGATCAAAGGTTAAATTTCCGAATAACTCAATTTTATCTTCCGTTAGTTTAAAATCCGTAATCACATCAGTTTCAGTTAAACTAAAATTTCCTTGTTCTGCACTGATCACAAAAGCATCGTTACCGGAAAATCCCGTTAATGAATCCGTTCCTTTTCCGCCAAATAGGCGATCATTGCCAAAATCACCAAACAGTTGATCATTCCCTTCTTCGCCCATTAATCGGTCATCCTCTGCCCCCCCAAATAGAATATCATCTCCTTGACCTCCATTGATAAAATCAATCCCATTTCCCCCTAAAATCAAATCATTTCCTTGTTCTCCAAACAGTCCATCATTTCCCCCTTGACCTAAAATAAAATCATTGCCATTATTACCGATTAAATGATCATTTCCGTCTTGACCATATAATATATCATCGTCTATTGATCCTTGAATTTTATCATCATTTGCGGTTAAACCCAGTGCATCTCCTGACGTTAAAATGCGGATTTCACCCGAATTATCATTATCATAAATATTAGGGGAAATGGTAGCGGTTAATCCCTGATAACGACTATCGGAACTATTAGCTAGATGAATAATGGTGGGGAGTTGGTCAGTTTCGAGAAGGTTGTCATCAACGGCGGTTAACGTGACGGTTTGGGGAAGATTCCAATTATCAGGAGTGAAGGTTAAAATAGTTTGATCAGAATCAATTTGATTCGGGTAAGAAAGGTTAATTTTAACATCATCAGTGGGTTGACTGGTTAATGCAATTTTATAAGGATCAAAGCCAAAACCTTCCCAAACATGACTATTTCTAACGGGTTGGGTAATTTGAATTCCCGCAATTTCGGGGGGTAGAGGTTCATCATTTTCCGTAATATTAAGAGTAAGGGAAAAAGTCTGGCTATTATAGCTAGAATCGTTACTCCTAACGGTGTGGATCAGGGTACTGGTATGGGTCGCGTCTTCGATGTCATCATCATCAATGGCGGCGACGGTTACGGTTTGGGGAATTTCCCAATTTTCGGGGTTAAAGGTGAGTTGAATCGGATTATTGGCGCCATTACCGAGATTAGTTTGGCTATCGGGGGTAATGGTGACGGTGACGCTAGAGGTCGGTTGACTGCTGAGTTTGACGGTATAGATATCGGTAACGTTATCCTCGCTGACGTCGGTACTATTCTCAGTTTCGCTAACAATAACAGAGGCGGTATCGTTATCTTGAATAATGGCGGTGACATTGGCGGGGGTTAAGGTAGCATACCGTTGATCAGTAGTTGTGATACTATGACGAATAATATTACTGGTTTGGGATTCTGCGATCGCATCATTAACCGGAATGACGGTAATTTCTTGAGGCTGATTCCAATTATTTTGATCAAAAGTAATCGCCGAAATTAAGTTGAGTTGGTCTCCCGTTTCAAAATTAATCGTTACCGGGTTTGTTGGTTTTTGAGTTAGGACAATATTATAATTCCCATTACTTCCCCCTTCAGTTGAAATCACAGAACCGGGATTAATTAAAATTTCTGGGAAGGGATCGTTATCGGTAATCTCAACCGCAACGGAACTGATGGTTAATTCATTATAATTCAAGTCAGCACTATTGGCAAGATGGGTAATCGTTGACGTGCGATTTCCGGTCAATTGATTATCATCAATTGTAGCAACCGTGATTTGTTGGGGTTGATTCCAATTGGTTGAATCAAAGGTAATCGCTGGAATAATTTGGAGTTGATTATCGGTATTAAAATTAATTGTAACGGGGTCAGTGGGTTGAGTGGTGAGAACAATATTATAAGTATCGGTTGTTTCTCCTTCCCTTACCTCTAAGTTATTCCGACTAATAGAAACCCCTTCGGTATCGTTATCGGTAATTTCCACTTGAACCGGGTTCGTTTGCAGTTGGTTATAATTAGAATCTTGACTGCTAACCGTTGAGAAAATTGTGGCTTGATGAAATCCTTCTTTTAAATTATCATCTTCTGCAATTACTGTGACTGTTTGGGGTTGATTCCAGTTCGTTTCATTAAAGGTAACGGCTGTTAAAGGTTGCAGTTGATTATCGGTATTAAAATTAACGATAACAGGTTGAGTGGGTTGGGTTGTTAAAACAACGGTAAAAGTAGCTGTGGTTCCTGCTTCGGTGACGCTTAGGAGAGATGGCTCAATGGAAATTCCGGCGGTATCATTATCCGTAATATTAACGGTAATTGCAGGTAAAACTAACCCCAAAAAATTAGAATCATTACTACTAATAATTGGGTTAATTTGGGTGGTATGGTTTCCCTCGATTTGATTATCATCAACCGCAGTAACCGTTGCAGTCTGGGGAATATTCCAATTATTGCTATCAAAAATAATATTTGATATGGGTTCAATTTGGTTATCGGAATTAAAACTAATTGTGACCGGAGAAATCGGCTGGCTACTCAACCGCAACGTATAACGGTCTGTGTCTCCTCCTTCTGTTACAGAAACTTGAGTAGGATTAATCCCAATTCCCAAGGAATTATTATCTAAAATTTCAACTGTCGCGCTGTTTTGGGTTCCTAAATTTGTTGCAGGATCAGGATTTTCTAGGGTGAAAAATATCGTTTCTGTCGGCTCAAAAATATTATCGGATAAAATCGGAAGAGTAATGGATGCAGAGGCTTGATTTTCAGCAAAGTTAACCAAAATCGGAGTTTCAATAAAATCCGTTTTTGCTGTGGCTGTTCCACTGGTTAACAACACTTCAATTGTTGAAGATTGAGACAGATTTCCGGTGCGGTTTAAGGTGATTTCATTAATAATAGTTCCATTTTCGTTAACTTGATAAATCGGCTGGGAAAAGTTAATGATTGAGGGGGTATCATCATTTTGAATTGTGAATGTTGCTGTGTTTTGAGTTCCGGGGATACCAATGGAACTTAAAGCAGCAATTTCTAAGTTAATAATTTCATCGGGTTCAATGAGGTTATCCCCTAAAATTTCAACGGGAACAAAGGCTTGGGTCTGACCTTCTGCAAAATTAACTGTCCAACGTCCGAGGGAATAATCCGTTCCTAATGTTGCGGTTCCTCCAGTCGCAATGACGGTAACTTCTTCTGCAATATTGCTTCCAGTTCGGATAATTTCAATTAAATTTGGGAGATTAGATAAATTACCTTCTACTGTAGAATAATTGGCTAAACTAAAGTTATAAGTTGGTAACGTTTCGTTATCAACAAGAGTCAGATTAGTGTTGGGGGAGGTTCCTAATATTAATCCAGCAGAAGGATTAACCAATTCTAAGGCTACGGTTTCATCTCCTTCAAAAATCGAATCATCTTGAACGGTAAAACTCACGCTTCCTGTATTCGTTCCATCCGCAATAACAATTTGAGAATTAGACAGTAAATAATCATCGGCTGTAATTCCCAAACCTGTTATTAAGACATCAACAGTTTGATTTCCGGTAACATTGGCTGAAGTGGTAGCTGTTACGGTGACAAGGGTAGAATTTGCTTCTTCTAAAATAGTAAGATTAACGGATAAATTCACCGCAGGAAGATCATTATCCGTATTAATAACCGTCACATCGTTTGGATCAAAATTATTATAATTAATATCATTACTAATCACCGCACTGGTAATAATCGAATAAGGAATATCACCATCAACAATATTATCATTGACTCCCGTAACTGTAACCGTTTGGGGAAGATTCCAATTAGCCGGAGTAAACGTTAAGTTAGCAGTGGATAAACTTCCTTCATTAAGGTTACTATTATTGAGGTTTAAACTAACCTCTGCGGTTGGTTGCGAAAGTAACACCACATCAAAAGTTGCAGTTTCTCCGGCTTCTGTTGTGGTTAAGTTAAGGGGAGTAATATTAATCCCAAAATTATCATTATCGCTAATATTAACAGTGATATTATTATTCGGAATCCCATTAACGCTAAAAGGAACAGTCCCCCCGTTATAATTGGGATCAAGACTGGAAGCAGAATGGCTAATTAAACTAAGGTGATTTCCTTCAAAACTTGAATCATTAATAGCTGTAACGGTGACAGTTTGGGGGGTTAATGCGGTTACATCGGCGACGAAGGTTAAGGTTATCGGAACTCCTGCACCTAATCCTAAATCAATATTAGCATTATCGGGCGTTAAGGTAATCGTAACGGGTTGAGTTGGAACCGAATTCAAAACAACAGAATAACTGTCTTGTATTCCGTCCTCTGTTA
>JBMDYE010000139.1:0-3048 GCA_048595135.1 Planktothrix sp.
AACAACGACGAAAAACCCAACAGGATAGAATTAAATTAGCTGTAGAGGCGATCGCCCTACGTCATCAAGGTCAACGAGTTGCTGTTAATGATCATAAAGCTGTTGCAGAAGACTATCAACCTTTACTCAATAGTATTTTAGAAAAATTTGGTTATTGGCATCGAGATACAAGGGGTTCTAATCAGTTTCTTGACACTCAAATTCTTTTAAATGTTGGTTTACCCATTCCCAATTTAGGACAACTCGCGGCTCAATGGCAAGCCCTCACAGGACAGTCAAGAAAGCCGACGCAATTAACAGGAGAATATGGAGCCTGGGTATCTCGTAAAATTTGGGCTGAACTGATTCAAGCGGATGCTCGACTTCGCGCTCATTTGAGACAGAATGAACAATTGCACGTCTATCATTTGGCTGATTTAGACAATGCTGCGGTATTACAGTTACGTTTAGCGTTTCCAGGTGCAACGGTTACTGTTGAAGAAGTTTATGATTATGCACCGGAAGCAGCCTCGAAAGGAATACAATTTGAACGAGGAATTATAGCGACTATGTGGGATTTAATAGAAGGAGGCAAAAAAACAACGATTGAGCAAGTATCAGAATTGGTGGGAGTTACGCAAGGACGAATTAGTCAATTGTGTTCATCATTAGGGGGGTTTAAGCAAGTCAAGAAAACTTTAGTTTTGTTATTAGAAGCTATTAATAGCAAAACTAAACTTTTGGATTTACCAGAAGAACTCAAATGGATGGCTCAAGTTTATCTCCCTGCGGTTGCTCAAACTTTAGAATCTGAAGCAATAACCGCTGAGGAAAGTACAATTGAGGTGGTTCGTGATTTAATGACGGTTACTAAGGTTTACAGCATTAAGCCATTGAGATTAATTTTAGCTAACACTCCTCTACCTACTTTGTGCCAGTTACTTAGGGTTTTGATCCATGTATTACCCCTTGAGATTCAGGAGGTTTTGAAATCTCTCTTTTTATTGGAAATGTCTGTTACAGCTTGATCAAGCCTACTACAAGTTAAATTTGAAAATCAAATCACGTTTTAAGAAACAAAGCAATCACAACCCATCTCTCCCCAAAAGCTCGACAATCCACCCAACATATTGAGCGATGGAGTCCCTTGTTTACACTTGGAACGATGGGCGGGTTGATGCAGGACAGCACAGAGGGCAGTACAGAGGTGAAGCACTTTAGAAAATGCGTTGACAGGCTGAGGAGAATAATAACCGCCATAGGTTGCAACAGGAGACCACTCCGGTAGGACAGGTAAAGGGGGTGGCGATAAATGTTGAAAGTCTTTGGCTGCATAAACAGGCTTACCACCAACAAGAGTCAGCACTGATTCTAAGCTCTTGATGCGCTCTTCAGGAATTGAGAAGAAATCATCGGAAAGGACAGCCAGATCCGCATACTGACCCGGAACGATCGCCCCTTTCTGGCCTTCCTCAGACGAGAACCAACTGCTACCAACAGTATAAAGTCGCAGTGCCTCCATCCGATCTAAACGATTGTTCTCTGGGTAAAGGGTTGTTCCTCCTACCGTTTTACCACTAACCAGCCAATACAGGGAAACAAAAGGATTGTAGCAGGCAACCCGTGTGGCATCCGTTCCAGCACCGACGGGGATATCCATTTCCAGCATTTGAGCAATGGGTGGCGTATGGGCTGCCGCGTCTTTACCATAGCGATCGATAAAGTATTCGCCTTGGAATGCCATCCGATGTTGAATGGCAATACCACCCCCTAACGCTTTTACTCGTTCAAGATTGCGATCAGAAATGGTTTCTGCATGGTCAAAAAACCAGTGTAGTCCATCAAAAGGAATATCACGATTGACATCCTCAAAGACATTGAGAAAGCGATCAATCGATTCATCATAGGTGGCGTGCAACCGAAACGCCCATCGATTCTGCACCAAAAGCGACACCACATTTTTTAATTCCGTTTCTAACGTATCGACTAAATCAGGGCGGGGTTCAAGAAAATCTTCAAAATCAGCAGCCGAGAAAACCAGCATCTCCCCCGCTCCATTCATCCGACAGAAATCATCTCCATCTCCAGGCTGAGTTAAGGTAATCCATTTCGCAAAATCATCGCGTTCCTCTTTGGGTCGTTGGGTAAAGAGGTTGTACGCAATGCGAACCGTTAATTCACCCCGTTGATGCAGGTCATTCATCACTTGATAATCTTCTGGATAATTTTGGTATCCACCGCCTGCATCAATCGCACTGGTAATGCCTAATCGGTTCATCTCTCGCATAAAATGGCGAGTGGAATTAAGCTGATGTTCGTAAGGGAGTTTAGGCCCTTTGGCTAAGGTTGCATAGAGAATCGTGGCATTAGGTCGAGCAATTAACATTCCCGTAGGATTGCCATTGCTATCACGCTGGATTTCACCACCGAGGGGATTGGGAGTATCTTTCGTGTAGCCCACAGCACGGAGGGCAGCCCTATTCAGCAAAGCGCGATCATACAGATGCAGGACAAACACAGGCGTATCGGGAGCCGCGCGGTTAATTTCATCCAAGGTCGGCATCCGCCGTTCAGCAAACTGAAACTCTGTCCATCCTCCAACGACCCGAACCCATTGATTCGTCGGTGTGCGACGAGCTTGGTCTCGCAACATCCGAAGTCCATCGGCAAGGGAAGGAACACCATCCCAGCGTAGCTCCAAGTTGTAGTTTAGTCCTCCCCGAATCAAGTGCAGATGGGAATCATTCAACCCCGGAATCACGGTATGCTGCTGGAGATCAATTACCTGTGTACGACTGCCTTGGGTTGCCATCACCTCTGGGTCAGTGCCGACCGCAATAAACCGTCCATCTTTGATAGCAACCGCAGAAGCAAAGGAGCGGCGTTCGTCCTGGGTGGCGATCCGACCATTGAACAAAATTAAATCAGCCGTTAAATGATTGAGTGAATTGGTCGTCATCTGTTTCGCTCCTGAGAGATAGGATCTAACCCACATTCCGCAGATATAACTCGGATTTACTGATATTTTTAAAAACCAGCCATATATAAAGTTATAATTCGGCTATTTTT
>JBMDYE010000140.1:0-6981 GCA_048595135.1 Planktothrix sp.
GACAATTTATCGGTTTTTCTCCCAGATTACTGCCCGAATGCTTTGCCCGTACAGTCATCAGTCATCCGTTATCAGTAGGCAGTTAAAAATTCTTAATTCTTAATTCTTAATTCTTAATTCTTAATTCTTAATTCTTAATTCTTAATTCTTAATTCTTAATTCTTCCCTTGGCTACTATGGGAACGCGGATCAGTTAGACTGGGTTTATCGGGTTTAATAGCAGTATTAAACGCTGAAACTTGACCACTGGCTTGAGCATAAGGAATCGAATTTCCAGCAATTAAAGCCTCTAAATTGGCTTCCATAATATTACGGGGAACTTCACCTATTGTTTGAGCGATCACGTCTGCTTTTTCATTAAAAAATACAAAATGAGGAATGCCATCAACCCGATATTTTAAAATTTCCGGCAACCATTTTGTATTATCCACATTCAACATGACAAAATTAAGTTGATCGGCATATTCCTGTTTAATTGCACTTAAATCCGGTGCCATTGCTTGACAGGTTGTACACCAATTCGCATAAAATTCTAATAACGTTGGTTTCCCATTGGTTAATGCCACATCAAAAGGTGTTGCATCCTCCGCCAATTGGGGTAAAGAAGTAGAGGTTGCCTCGGCTCTAACTCCAACAAATACTGATATACTCAGAATAATTGCAGCTAGAACAATTAAAAAATTTCTAATTCGTGCCGCCATGGGTGACGTTTGGGAAGCGGGTTCTGTTGAATTGGATGAATTAACGTTCATAGGGATACAAAAAAATAATGACAATCTCTTCTTAGTGTAACCAATTGTCTGTTCACATGGGGAGCCGAACAATGCTATGATTAATTATAGTGAGTCTGGCTAGACAGAATGAAAAAACGAGTAACGCTAACTTTTCCTAAGCGTTCTGTACAGATGCCAATTACCTACCGATTGGCAAAGGATTTTAACGTTGCTGCTAATATTATTCGCGCTCAAGTTGCCCCCAACCAAGTAGGTAAATTAGTGGTAGAATTATCCGGCGATATTGATGAATTGGAAGCAGCAATTGAGTGGATGCAAACCCAAAATATCGGTGTTTCTTTAGTCAGCCGAGAAATATTAATTGATGAAGAAGTTTGTGTTGATTGTGGACTTTGTACCGGGGTTTGTCCGACGGAAGCTTTAACTTTAAATCCAGAAACATTTTATTTGACATTTACGCGATCGCGTTGTATAGTTTGTGAACAGTGTATTCCAACCTGTCCTGTTCAGGCGATTTCTACAAACCTCTGAACAAAGGGTCAAGCCAGAAATTTAGAACTTGTTGTGATTACTGCTTTGACAACTAGATTTTACAATAGAAAACCGTGAATCTTATTACCTGGGCATCACTTGGTTTATTATTCCTAACTTACCTGTATTTTGGGTGGGCGTTATATGAAGCCAATAATTATTTCATGGTTTCAATCTTCATTATTGCCTTCATTTGGTTAATCGATTTATTTTTAACCATCCCTTTTACCCAGTTCAAATCACCGATTATTAAATGGTTTAGAACAGATTTAGGAACCTTTCTGATGATCGTTTTTATTTCGATCATCGGTGTCGTTATGATGACTTGGATGCACATTTTTGTCAATGTTTTAATCATGATTTCAGCTACAGCGTTAGCCCGATTAGAGCTTCAGACTTCCAAGTTTAAAAATTGGCAAGCGTTTCTGATTTTATCTGTTTTATCTACCGTTGGATTAGTTTTAGGATGGTTTTTAAATATTGTGTAACAGCCATTAATTAGGGAAGATCAGAATTCAAAGCAATCGGCTTTAATTTCGTTGCCATTTTTTCTAAAATCTTTGCCACTGAATGATTAATATTTGACTTGTATCGAAAGGAATATTTTTAAGGGTTTTCTGAAGGCGATGAAGAATCGGTTTAGAAGCTTTTGGTTGAGGTGTCCTACCATAATCAATAAATCAATAATTGGTTTTCGTCTGGGGTAACTTCAGTCTTTAGAAAGAGTTTTTTAGTAAGCTATTTAGGCATAATTTTAGTTATTATAGGCAATCCTAAACCGCTTACTAACGCAATTATTTTAAATCTAATAAACCACTACTTTTTAACTTAGGGTTAAAGCGAATCTCTTCTTGTAATCCTCGTTGCTGAAGTTCAGCCATAATTTGTTCTTCTACTCGACGAGCGACTTGCTTTAATAGCTTTTCCTGACCCACCTCATCGGTTTTTTCATAAGCGATTTGTTCTTCTGATGTCATAAACGGTTTAACTTGGATCGGATTATTCCAGAAATCAGCTTGCTCTCCATTCCCAGGAGGAACCGTGCCATTTTCTGCAATCCAAGCGTCTCGAATCGTTTCCAAAATAGTTCGACTCGGACGGGTAATCGTTTGTGCTTTGATCCAATAACACCCTTGATTTTGACGAACTAGATGCTGTTTTAAACTAGAGTAAATATCTCTTGAATAGCCAATATATTGTAAAATTTTGTCTTGATTAAAAATCGCATAAACTCCAATTTGATTTTGAAAAGTTTCAGGAACTTTACCCTGTTCATCAAGGTAAGAAATATAATCTAAACTACTTAGGGGTACAATATCGCTTTGAGAATTCATATTGGCAACTTTCCACTGTTAACTTTCTTAATTCTTAATTCTGATCCTGAAGTGCTACGCACAGACTCCGCCAACGCGCTGCTTAGGATGCTATTTTATATTCTTAATTCTTAATTCTTAATTTTGTCTCCTGCGTAAACCCTATAAAATAAAGTTTTATTAAGCAAATCTCTACACTTTGAGTTAGCATGGCTCTAGGATTGTCTTGGGTCAACAACCACCATGCAGAACAGCGAAGAGTCATTACAAACGTCACAACACTCTAGAGATTGGTATAAATTAGCAGAGTACGCTTCGATTGCTGGATCAGCCGTTGGATCGTTAGCTGCTGCATGGTATCAACAAATTATCTTTGCGGCGACTCCCCTCACCTTGGCTTTAGCGTTTAACTTTATTAACCGACAACGATTTGAGCAAACGATTCGGCAAAATTTAGATGCAACGATCAAAGATGTCCATCATCTGGTTAAATCGGTGCATGAAGAAGTGCAAACTCTTCCCAGTGAATCCACTGATCTTGATCCGATCACAGACGTTCTCACGGAGTTACAACGAGTCACCCAACGATTAGAAAAAAATGCTTTACGACAAGAAGATTGGGACGTGATGAATGTGCGGGTTAAGTTATTGAAAGAAACAGTAGAAGAGTTAAAAGAAGCGATCGCTCATGCTCCCGTCGATTCAGAAGGCAGTGATTTACAAGTTTTGGCAACATCTTTAGAAGGGTTAGTGACTCAATCTACATCGGATTTATCGGTATTACAAACACAAGTTAATCAACTCCGTCAGGAAATTAACGAACTCCAATCCGAACAGCAAACCTTAATTAAACCGTATTTAAAACGCCTTGTAATTGCCGTTCAAAAGCTAAAGGGGAAGAATTAAGAATTAAGAATTAAGAATTAAGAATTAAGAATTAAGAACAAGAAATTTCCCCCTTGTCTTCTTGTCCCCTTATCTTCCCCTGCTCCCTCTGCTTCCCCCGCTCTTGTAACTGGTGACTGGTGACTGGTGACTGGTGACTGGTGACTGGTGACTGGTGACTGTACTCTGTTTTACAATTCTGAACAGACCTATAGGTTTTTTAATAAATCTTTACGATTAATTCATGTCACAATAGATCACTAAGCTGAAGTGATAATGAATTTATTCATAGGAGGTCATGAATGGTAGCCCTCACTGACCGAGTAAAACAAAATCGTTTAACAATAGAAGTTACAGACATTGCAGCCGATACGACGACGATTCGTTCCTTAGATTGGGATCGAGAAAGATTTGATATTGAGTTTGGCTTGCAAAACGGCACAACCTATAACTCCTTTATTATTCGGGGTGAAAAAACAGCCCTGGTTGATACTTCCCATGCCAAGTTTCGCCAACTCTATCTCGATACCCTGAACGGATTAATTAACCCGGCTGAGATCGACTATTTAATTATCAGCCACACGGAACCGGATCACAGTGGTTTAGTCAAAGACATTTTGGCACTGGCTCCTGATATTACCGTTGTCGGCGCGAAAGTGGCGATTCAATTTTTAGAAAATTTGGTACATAGTCCCTTTAAAACCAAATTAGTTAAAAGCGGCGATACCTTAGATTTGGGGAATGATCACGTTTTAGAATTTGTGTCCGCCCCGAACTTACATTGGCCGGATACGATTTTTACCTTTGACCGCAAAACCCAAACCCTGTTTACCTGTGATGCCTTTGGAATGCACTATTGTTCCGATCGCACCTACGACGAAAACTTAGCAGAAATTGAACCGGATTTTCGGTTTTATTATGAATGCTTAATGGCGCCGAATGCCCGTTCCGTAATTGGGGCAATGAAACGCATGGAACCGTTAGGAGAAATTACCACCATTGCGACCGGACACGGGCCGTTATTACGCCATAATGTCGGAGAATTAACGGGACGGTATTGGAATTGGAGCCAAGAACAAACTAAGTCGGAAACCACCGTTGCGGTGTTCTATTGTTCCGATTATGGTTATAGCGATCGCCTCTCCCAAGCCATTGCTCACGGGATTACAAAAACAGGCGTTGCGGTGGAAATGATGGACTTACGCACCGCCGAAGCCCCAGAAGTTCGAGAACTGGCGATGAGTGCGTCAGGAGTCGTGCTGGGAATGCCTCCGGTGTCGGGTTCCGGTTCAGAACTGGCGGAAGAAGCCGTTAACACGATTTTGGCATCGGTTCACAAAAAGCAAGCCTTTGGTTTATTTGAGTCCGGTGGTGGCAATGATTTATCAATCTATCCACTTCAAATTAAATTTAATGAAGCGGGATTAAAACAAGCATTCCCCTCCATTCGGATTACGGAAACTCCCCACGATACCACCTACCAAACCTGTGATGAAGCTGGAACCGACATGGGACAATGGTTAACACGGGATAAAACCGTTAAACAGATGAAGTCCCTCGATAACGACTTAGATAAAGCCTTGGGACGCTTAAGCGGTGGATTGTATATTATCACCGCCTGCAAAGGGGAAGTGAGCAGTGCGATGTTAGCCTCTTGGGTGACTCAGGCGAGTTTTGAACCCTTGGGATTAACCATTGCGGTCGCGAAAGATCGGGCGATTGAAGCGTTAATGCAGGTAGACGATAAATTTGTTCTCAATGTGTTGGCGGAGAATAATTATCAAAAATTGATGAGACATTTCTTAAAACGGTTTGCCCCTGGTGCCGATCGGTTTGAAGGAGTGAACACCCAAACCGCCAATAATGGAAGTCCGATTTTAACCGAAGCTTTGGCTTATTTAGAATGCCAAGTGGTCAGCCGCATGGAATTAAGCGATCACTGGATTGTTTACGCCACCGTTGATAATGGTCGCGTCAGTGATCCCGATTTATTACCTGCCGTTCACCACCGCAAAGTCGGCAATCATTACTAAAGGAATTAAGAATTAAGAATTAAGAATTAAGAATTAAGAATTAAGAATTAAGAATCAGTAATCAGTAATCAGTAATCAGTAATCAGTGTAAGAGTTATTAGTTATAGAGTTATAGGATAGACATAAAACAATGAGTAAATTGTTAAGGGTTACTACTTGTTAACGATGAATGTCTAACTCCAAACTAACAACTAACGACTCAGAACTGCCCAACTGATTACTGATTACTGATTACTGATTACTGATTACTGATTACTGATTACTGATTACTGATATGGCTAATCAAAAACCGCGTGACGTTCAAGTATTTTTAATTGGAAATCAAACAAAAGTAGTGCGATCGCGAACTTGGGAGCGGTTGAAGTTTGAAGTTGAATATTCTTTGCAACGGGGAACAACCGCCAATAGTTATTTAATTGAAGCGGATCAAGTTGCCATTCTTGACCCGCCTGGAGAATCGTTTACCCAAAATTATCTGGAAGCGTTGCAAAAGCGCTTAGATTTGCAGCGAGTTAATTACATTATTTTAGGTCATTTTAATGCGAATCGAGGCGCAACCCTCAAAGCGTTATTAGACCTAACTCCTGATCTGACTTTTGTTTGTTCTAACCCTGCTTCTTTAGCATTACGAGAATACTTTTCAGAACAACAATTAAATATTGTAGTGGTCAAAGGGGAAGAAGAATTAGATCTCGGTCAAGGACACAAATTACAGTTGATTCCGGCACCGACGCCCCGTTGGCCCGATGAGTTATTAACTTATGATCCAGCAACGCAAATTTTATTTTCTGATAAGCTCTTTGGGGCGCACGTTTGTGGTGATCAAGTCTTTGATGAAGGATGGTCGGTTTATACCGATGATCGTCGCTTTTATTACGACTGTCTTCATGCAGCCCAAGCGAAAAAACTGTTGTCAATTTTAGATGAAATTAAAGAATTACCGCCGATCAAATTTTATGCAACGGGTCATGGGCCATTAGTTAAATATGGCATGACAGAACTCACCAATTTATATCGAGAGTGGAGTGAAAAACAAAAATCTCAAGATTTAACGGTGGCGTTATTATATGCGTCGGCTTACGGGAATACGGCGACTGTAGCGCAAGCGATCGCCAGAGGTTTAACAAAATCCGATCTGGGTGTAGAACTGATTAATTGTGAACATGCAAAATCCGCAGAAATTCAAGAATCTCTTGAAAAATGTGATGGATTTATTATTGGTTCTCCCACATTAGGCGGTCATGCTCCGACCCAAATTCAAACGGTATTAGGCATGATTTTAAATACAGTCTCGACTAATAAATTAGCGGGGGTATTTGGGTCATTTGGATGGAGTGGGGAAGCCATTGATTTGTTAGAAAGTCGCTTAAAAGATGCGGGGTATAAATTTGGATTTGAACCCATTCGCGTCAAGTTTACCCCCACGGATGTTACCCTCCAAACCTGCGAAGAAGCGGCAATTGATTTCGCCCAAATGTTGAAGCG
>JBMDYE010000141.1:0-18759 GCA_048595135.1 Planktothrix sp.
GGCATTTTAGCCTTCCGTCTGGCCACAGAACTCTATAAATAGAAAATTTTTCAGGGTACTGGTGAAAATTCACTGGTAAAGGGTCACTTCCTGAATCTGTCTCAACAGAAAACCTTAAGATTGCAGACAATCGCAGTCTGAATAGGGTAAAGTATTGATGCGTGGAGACGTTGCATTGCTATGTCTTCAGACGGATCAATCCTGTTGAGGCAGTTTTTTATGACTGTTGGGACAGAAAAAATTTAGTCCTAACATGATTGCTGTTGATCGATTCAATAATTTTAGTTGTAATGCCGTTAATATTCTGACGATCATGCCTGCGATTCGACCTGTTCGCCCCGTGAATGTATCCTCAACTCTAGTTTCTCATCGTCCCCAACGTCGGACGCAACGCCCCCGATCCCTCGCTAAAAATCGGATTTTTACCCTAGAAACAACGATTAAACTGGGGGTGAATTTAATTTTATCGGGTTTTGCTGTGTCTGCATTGATTGAAATTCTGCCTCAATATCGAGCGTCCTATGAAAAACTTCAGGATATTCAGGCTGAAGTCAAATTAACAGAACAACGGGTCGCGAAAGAACAAGAAGAATTTAGTCGCTATTTTGATCCAAAACAAACGAAAAGCATTATGGAGGAACAAGGAAACCGCGTTGATCCCACTCAAAAACCGATTATTTGGCTCGAACCTTTAACCGCCGAGGAATCCGAACCTTTGGATGAATCTACCCGTTATGCGGACATTCAGTAATCAGTTAACTGATGACTGATTACTGATTCCTGATTAAACGATGACCGCAACTAGCACAAAAATGATCTTCTGGCTTAATCGATGCACCACATTGAGTACAGAAATGAGCGGTCTTCGTTGAAGGAGAACTTATTGGCATTTCCATATGACCCATCCGCATTTCCATCGGATTCATGGTCATCCGCATATTCCCCATTTGCAGATTCATCGGTTCTAGGGGTTTCATCGGTTCCGTTGGGTTCACTTTCATTGGGGTCATCGGTTCCATCAGTCTCATCGGTGTCATGGGTTCCATTGCTGGTAAGGCAGACACCGGCAGAGTAGACACCTCATGAGCAGGGATCTGTTCTGCTGCGTGAACCGATACGCTTCCACTGTTCACACTAATATGATTACCTTGAATTTGCAGGGTATTTTCCCCTTGAGCAGAGACAATTTTTAACACAAAACCATGAGGGGTTTTAAACGCTTGTGGGGGTGAACTCCAGACGCCTGTTTTAAAACCACTACTGCTTTGTTGTTGTTGTCCTGGGTGACTACTAATCAAGGTCACAATGGTTTGTTCCCCTTGATTTTCTAGGTATATTCTCTCACCTTCTCCTAACTCGCAAAGATAGGGCATTAGACGCCTCCTTTATTAACAAAAGATCTCTAGTTATTATTGTAGAGTCGTTGTTTGAGAAATCTAAACTTTCTTAACAATTGTATTAGAACCAAAAGAGTTAAGTCTTAAGGATTAATCATTAGGAAATGGAAGGTTTTTAAACACAATCCACTGATTTTGAACAACGGCGATCGCCCCCCCGGGAAACGGGTCGGTTTGGGTTTGGTTGGGCGCAGAAATTAACGTTATTAATTTTTCAATCTGTTCAAAGGTTGGTGTCATTTTTGTTAGGTTTTGTAACACTTTTCTAAGCAAACGACGTTGGAGGGCGAGGGGAGCTTGACGAAGCACAACCCGATTTAATTTTAAATAATTTTGATCTTGATCTTCCGGTGATAACACCGTTTCCCAAAGTTGATGAGTTAAGGATTCTAAATAATTAACTTCCGCTCTTAATAATTCAGCCGTTTGAGCTAAAGCGAATTCCGCTTGAGGATTAAAATGTTGTTGTAAATAAGGAAGCAGTTCCTGACGAATTCGATTTCGGGCATAGTGTAAATCATCATTGGTACTATCCCACCAAATCTTTAATTGTCGGTCTTGGCAAAATTGCCCGGTTTGTTGGCGGGTAATCTCTAATAAAGGACGCACTAAGATTACAGGTTGATTTTCTCCTGCTTTGTTAACGAAAGAACCCTTAAAATCAGCCAGTTCTAATAAGAGGGGACGTTGCCAAGTTAAGGCTTGTAACCCATCGGAACCACTACCGCGAATTAAATTATAAAGTAAGGTTTCGGCGCGATCGCTAGCCGTATGACCTGTCACTAAATAAGGATAATCATGAGTTTGAGCAATCTCAGTTAAAACGTGATAACGCCATTGTCTGGCTGCGGCTTCGGTCTGGGGAATTTCTTCTGCGCTGCGGCGATAAAAGGGAACTTGCCAAGTGTGGGCGAGATGTTCAATATAATCGGCATTCGCCTGGGAGTCTGAACGCCAACGATGATCGCAATGAGCAATGGCGAGTTGCCAATGCCATTTGGGTTGTAAATCTAATAATAATTGAATTAAACATAATGAATCCTGACCCCCAGAGACAGCCACTAACAAGGGTTGGGATTGGGGTAACAATTGACGAGCGCGGAGGGTACGATGGAATTGAGCGTGTAATGCAGTCCAAGGGGAAGAGGGCGGCATCGGTAGTTCAGATTGAAATAGAAGATCTTAATTAAGGGTAATCTATGCCGAGTTTCTACATGGAAGTTGAAATTGAAGCATCTAGACGTAAAGTGTGGCGAGCTTTATTTCATAAGGAACAGTGGCAACACTGGAATACTTTTTTATATGATCGTGAACCTGATAAACCGTTTGCCCTTAATCAAGAGGTGGTTTTAGCCGTTCGTCGGAGTCCCACCGACGAGGGAACGGTTTTTCAACCGTTAGTGAAGTTAATTCAACCAGAAGTTTGTTTAAGTTGGGTGTCAGAAATCCCTGGATTTCACAATCAAAGTCTTTTTGAACTGCAAGAAATTGGATTGGGTCGCACTAAATATATTCACAAGCAGGAATTTTCGGGATGGATGACGAACTTATTTTTACCGTTTATTCGAGAGGATGAAAAACGGGGGATGGAACGGATGGCTTATGAGTTAAAGCGGTATGTAGAACGATGAAAGCCTGGTAATTATATTCGAGATTTTAATAAATGTCAATATATTTTTAGACAGATCAAGGATTTTTAAGTAATTCTCTCTAATTTAAAAGATATACCTCTTTAGGTAGATGATCCTACTCAACCGGAATCTTTACTGAATCTTTACAGAATCGTTTCGCGTTTCCGGGAATTTTTCACAAAACCCCCCTTACTTCTATAAAAGAAGCGATTAATATGACAGCTATAGTCAAAAAAAACAAGTCCAGTTAGCCACCATCCCAATTTCCATTCATCGGGCTCTCATCTCTAACTCTTATGACGACCATATCAGACCAAAAGCAACTGATTTGGGCAGACGCTCATGTCCATATTTATGACTGCTTCAACCTAGAGCAGTTCCTAAATGCAGGGTTGGAAAACTTTAATTCTATGGCTCAAAAACAAGGGTACAAAAGTGCAGAAACGTCCCTTTTGTTTTTAACAGAAACCGCCAAGGATCATTATTTTCAGCAACTCATTGACTGCGCTCAGGAGCAAAGCAGTTTTGGGCTAACGTTTCAAGATTGGAAGATTTTGCCAACTGAAGAAAATTGCTCTGTATATGCGAAACATTCTAGTGGACAGGGTATTTTCATCTTTGCGGGTCGTCAGATTGTTACAGAAGAGGATTTAGAAGTTCTCGCTTTATCAACGGCTGATGAATTTCAAGATCATGTATTCCCGATTGAGCAGGTGATTGAACAGGTAATTTCCAGGGGCGGAATTCCCGTGATTCCTTGGGGATTTGGCAAATGGATTGGACAGCGAGGTAAAATTCTCAGCCGTTTATTAAAACAAAATAACGGATCAATTTTATGCCTCGGTGACAATGGAGGTCGCCCGGTTTTCTGGCCCCAACCCCCTTATTTTAAACAGGCAGAACAGCAAGGGTTAAAAGTTTTACCCGGAACTGATCCCCTGCCATTTGCCTCTGAGTCGGGTCGCCCAGGTAGCTTTGGATTCACCATTCAAGGATTCATTGATCCAGCACGACCCGCCCAGAGCGTTAAACAAATATTGTTAGACCCTAATACTAAATTGCAAAGTTATGGAAAGCGAGAAATGCCTCTACGCTTCTTCCGTAATCAAATCGCAATGCAGCTTGTTAAACGAATGAGAAAAAAGGACAAATAACATGAAAGCATTAGTCATCGCCCCCCAACCTTTTTACACCCCTCGTGGTACTCCCTTTAGTGTTTATTATCGGACTTTAATTACGGCTGAATTAGGGGTTGATATTGATTTATTAACCTATGGAGAAGGTCAAGACGTCGAAATTCCTAACGTACGGATTATCAGAATTCCCAGCTTTCCGATGTTTGGGAGCGTCAAAATTGGCCCCTCTAAGCTGAAACTCTTTTTAGATATCTTTATTACAATTTGGACAATTGGTTTACTGCTTCGCAACCGTTACGATTTTGTCCATGCTCATGAGGAAGCCGTCTTTGTCTGTGCATTATTCAAGCCCATTTTTAAATATCGCTTGATTTACGATATGCACTCTAGCCTTCCTGAACAGTTAACGAACTTCCGGTTTACCACCTCTAAATGGTTGATCAATCTGTTTAAGAAAATGGAAGATGCTTGTTTGCATACCTCCGATGCCACCATTACCATTTGCCCGAGCTTATATAACTACGCTTTGAGCATTGTTGGCGACCAAGAACGAGTCTTTTTGATTGAAAACTCAATCTTTGACGAAGTGAACGTTAAGCAAAAAATTGCGGCTTAATGCAGTTGATTCCCTTTTAACAAACCGTTTCTAGTTGAATACCAAACCGATTCAGTTAATACACCAAGGAGTTTAAAATCATGCTGGCTGCTGAAACCAACAATACTGTCGAAATCACACCCTTTATTTTTAATAAAAATTTAGTTATCTACGCTGGAACTTTAGAATCTTATCAAGGAATTGATTTATTAATTGAAGCGTTCTCCGCAGTGGTTATGGATGATCCCGACGCCTTCTTACTGGTGGTTGGCGGAAGCAAAGAACAAGCTAAATATTTCTCAGAATTAGCTGCCGAATGTGGTTTAGGTCAGCATACCTTATTTACGGGTCGGGTGCCTCAAGCCCTTGCTCAACAATATGCCAGCCGCGCTAAAGTGCAAGTTTCACCCCGTCGCAGTGGCACTAATACCCCGTTAAAAGTTTATCAACAATTAGCGAGTGGGGTTCCGATTGTCGCCACTCGCATTTATTCCCATACTCAAGTGTTGGATGATGACGTCTGCTTCTTAGTGGAACCCGAACCCCAAGATTTAGCACGGGGAATTTTAGACGCCTTAAGCGATCGCGACGCAGCCAAACGTAAGGCTCAAAATGCCAGAAAACTGTATGAGCAGAAATACTCTCGCGAAGTTTATACCGAGAAAATGGTGAATCTTTTAGAGTTTGTTGCCACTTCCCCTGTAGAAAAAAAACAGGAAGTTACCGCTTCTTCTCGTCAGAAAAAATGGGGATTATTTAACCTCAAATCCAGTTAACTGCTACTGATAAAAATCAAAATCCGGGTTGGGTTCTTCCCCCCGGATTCTTGTGTCTGTTAAGAAATCATCACAAAAACTTCACTTCCCCGCCCTAACTTCAGATAGGAGACGAGATCAGTCTCCTATCTTTTCTAAAAAAATATCAAGATAGTCGCATAAAAACTTGCTGATCAAAACGGTTTTAATTAAAATAGAACAAATTCAACTTGAACAGGGAAAAGACCCCGTTGTAGTTCGTTACTTTTAATGTTTTTAAATCCATTGGGGGATTAAATCGATGTGTGGAATAACCGGCGTCGCAGCTTTACAGGGTTCGCCTCACCCCAGCATGGAACAGTTAAAAACCATGTGTGACAGCATATACCATCGAGGCCCCGATCAAGATGGAATGCACGTCCAAGACGGTGTAGCAATGGGAATGCGCCGATTGTCGATCATCGATTTAAGCGGCGGAAGACAACCGATTTTCAATAAAGATCGGACGATTCTCACGGTTTTTAATGGAGAAATTTATAACTTCCGCGAACTTCGCAGCGAATTAGAAGCAAGAGGTTATACTTTTGCCACGAAAACAGACACCGAAGTGATTGTTTATGCCTATGAAGAATATGGCATTAACTTTCCCAAATATCTCAATGGGATGTTTGCGATCGCCCTTCATGATACGGTCAAGAAAAAACTATTTTTAGTCCGTGATCATTTAGGGATTAAACCCCTCTATTATTCCTTTAATCAAAATTATCTGGTTTGGGGTTCAGAAATTAAGGCAATTTTAGCCAGTGGCTTAGTTGAAAAAACCCTCGATCTCGATGCGTTAGGCGAATATTTCGCTTGGGAATATGTCCCCGGAAAAGCCACCTTATTTAAGGAAATTCGGCAACTAGAACCGGGACAAATGTTAGAAATTGACCTGAATAATCCCCGTTGTGAACCCCAAACCTATTGGGATATTCCCCCAGTTCCCGAAATAGAATTATCCGAAGAAGCTTGGGCGGATCGGGTAGAAGAACAACTGAAAAAATCCGTGAATATGCAACTGGTGAGTGATGTGCCTTTAGGTGCATTTCTATCCGGTGGCGTCGATTCTTCCCTGGTGGTCGCCTTAATGGGGAAAGCCCAAACCTATAGTATCGGGTTTGATGATCCCTCCTATAATGAGTTGAAATGGTCGGAAAAAGTAGCCGATCATTTAAACGTTGAACATATTAACGAAATTATTAAACCGGATGTCTTGAAATTGTTTGATCATCTGATGTATTTCTTAGATGATCCGATTGGGGATTTCTCCATCTTTCCTACCTATTTAGTCTCTCGATTAGCGCGAAAATATGTCACGGTTTCCTTGAGTGGGGATGGGGGAGACGAACTCTTTGGCGGCTATGAAACTTATTTAGCCAATGGCAAAGCCCAACAATATCAAAAAATTCCCGCCATTTTCAGAAAGAATTTAATTCAACCCTTGATTAATTCTCTGCGTCCTCGTCCTGCCAAAAAAGGGTTAGTCAATAAAGCCAAACGGTTTATTGAAGGGTTAGAAAATCCCGTTGATTTATCCCACGCCCGATGGCGGATTTTTGCCGGAGATTTGATTCGGGAAGAATTATTTACCCCAGAAGCGTTTAAGGAATTAACCACCCCTTCCGCCTCCCATATTGTGGATTTGTTTAAAAAAGCGGGCGATCGCCAACCGCAAAACCGCAGTATGTATGTAGATGTGAAAAGCTATTTACCCGATGATATTTTAGTCAAAGTGGATCGGATGTCAATGGCGGTTTCTCTGGAGTCACGGGTTCCTTATCTTGACCCGGATTTAGTCGAATTGGCGTTCCAAATTCCCGATCGCTTAAAAGTCGCTGAAGGCAAAACCAAAGTTCTCTTGAAAAAAGTTGCCGCCCGTCACGTTCCCGCTGAATGTATTTATCGTCCTAAAGAAGGATTTAGTATCCCGATTAAGAATTGGTTGTGTAATGAATTCCGTCCCTTAATGGAAGAGTTACTCAGTGAGCAAGCGGTTCGAGATCAAGGTATTTTTCAAGTCAATACGATTAAACGACTGAAACAAGAACACCTGGCTGGAACAGCCAACCATAGTCATATTTTATGGTCATTAATCGTGTTCCAAAGTTGGTCTAAAAAATGGCTTCATTCTTAGTCAGATGGAGGAATCCTAACCTGACCGAAGGGCTTTTTAGGGACGGGTTTTTTACTCAGATTCAACCGAACTTGATGTCTAACCTGTCCCTTTTACTACAAACTTTTATAAATAAGACAGTATGACTCAAATTATCAGAAATCCAGCCACAGCCGCCCACTTTGACTACGATTTAATTATCGTTGGGGGTGGCATTTATGGAGCGATGTTGTCCCTAGAAGCGGCGCGGCGAAATGTGCGATCGCTCTTAATTGAAAAAGGCGATTTTGGCGGGGCGACCAGTTACAATAGCCTTCGCATTGTCCATGGGGGATTCCGCTATTTACAAAAGTTAGATTTACATCGGTTTTATGAATCCGTTAATGAGCGAAAATGGTTCCTCAAAACCTTCCCAGATTTAGTCAAACCCCTTCCCTGTTTAATGCCATTATATGGGAAAGGATTACGCCGTCCGCCGATTCTATTTTCCGCTTTAAAACTCAACGATACCCTTTCCGCTAACCGCAATCAAGGCATTCGTTCAGACCGTCATTTATTACCCGGTCGAGTCATTAATTCTAAACAAGTTCAACAAATTTTTCCCCCCGTTGATCAAGACGGATTGCAAGGAGGAGCCGTTTGGTATGATGCTTGTATGCCCGACTCCCAACGGTTAGTCATGGGGGCTTTACGGTGGGCTTGTTCCTTGGGAGCAGAGGCTTTAAATTATGTAGAAGCCAAAGCGTTATTAAAAACAAATCATCAAGTTTCTGGCGTTTTAGCCGAGGATTTAGAAACGGGAGAAACTTACGAATATCAAGCTAAAATAGTCGTGAATGCGGCGGGGCCTTGGAGTCGAGAAGTGGCGACAAATTTTGATCAAGATGTTCCTGAATTATTCCCCCCTTCCCTGGCTTGGAATGTGTTATTTGATCGGGAAACTTTATCGGATTTTGCCTTAGCCGTTGAACCGAAAATACCGAATGCTCAAACTTATTTTCTCCACCCCTGGAAAGGGCGACTGTTAGCAGGAACCATTCACAGTCCTTGGGTAAAAGATGTCACCTCGAACCCGATGCCAACCCAGGCAGAACTTGACGAGTTTATTGAGCATTTAAACTTAGCGATTCCAGGGTTAAATTTAAGCTCAACGGACATTTTACGGGTGTTTTCCGGCTTGCTTCCCGCCAAAGAAGCAGGAACTAATGAATTAGCAGTCAGGGAGGTAATTTTAAATCACGAAAACCTGAATAATCAGATCAAAGGATTGTACAGTATTGCTGGGGTGAAATTCACCACTTCTCGCCTAGTCGCCGAGAAAACCATTAATCAAATATTCCCCAATCTTCCCGTAATTTCTAACACAGAAATAGCCCCCTCAGAAGTTCAACGTCCTCTGGGGGTTTTTGATTATCATTTTCTACCTCATCCTGAAGTCACCGAATGGCAAACGGAACTGAAAATGTTAATTGAAATGGAAGCGGTGCAACATTTGGATGATTTAATTCTGCGACGTACCAGTTTAGGAGATAATCCAGAACGGGCTTTAAAAATCGCGCCTTTGGTTTGTCAGTTGTTTGATTGGGATGAGAAACGCTGTCAACAAGAAATATTACGTTTAGAAGCGTTTTATACCCAGAAAAAATTAGTTTTAGCTTAAAATAATCATAACAAACGGAGGTAAATTTCATGAAAGCATTGGTAACAGGTGCGAACGGATTTACAGGAAGTTATCTCACCAAGCATTTGCTTGATAAAGGCTATGAAGTCCGAGTTCTAGTCCGTAAAAATTCTAATTTGAGCGCCATTGAAGGGCTACCTATTGAATATGCTTTTGCCGATATTGCTGATGATAATCCATTAGAAGATTCGGTCATGGACGGTGTGGATGTGGTTTATCATATTGCGGCACTATATCGGGCAGAAAATGTGCCTCGTCAATATTTTTGGGATGTGAACGTTAAAGGGACAAAGAAAGTTTTAGAAGCCGCAAAAAAAGCTAATGTTAAACGCTTTGTTCATTGCAGTACCGTTGGAGTTCAAGGGGAAATTAAAAATCCACCCGCCAAGGAAGAAGATCCCTATTCCCCTGGAGATTACTACCAAGAATCTAAAATGGAAGGGGAATTATTAGCCCTTGACTTTTTTAAGAAAGAAAATTTAGCTGGATGTGTGGTGCGTCCCGTGGGAATTTATGGCCCTGGAGATTTACGCTTTTTAAAACTGTTTAAATATATCTACAACGGTAAATTTAAAATGATTGGCAGTGGTCAAGTTTTGTATCACATGACCCATGTGAAGGACTTAGCCGCTGGGATTGCCTTAGCAGGGGAAAAAGAAGCCGCCATTGGTCAAATTATGACGATTGGAGGGAATGAATTTGTCACATTGGAAGAGTTAGTCAACAAAATTGCCACCATTTATAATAAACCCGTTTCTAAGTTTAAAATTCCCGTTTGGCCTGTGTGGTGGGCAGGCTATATATGCGAACTCATTTGTCAACCGTTGGGCATTTCTCCCCCCATTTATCGCCGTCGGGTTGATTTCTTTATTAAAGATCGGGCTTTTGATATTACCAAAGCCAGAACTTTGTTAGATTATGAACCGAAAGTTCCCCTTGATGAAGGGTTGAAAGAAACCGCCATGTGGTACAAAGATACAGGCTTACTGGAAAAATCTGCTGCATTATAACAAAATG
Organism: Planktothrix sp.; assembly: GCA_048595135.1. Classification (GTDB taxonomy): domain Bacteria; phylum Cyanobacteriota; class Cyanobacteriia; order Cyanobacteriales; family Microcoleaceae; genus JBMDYE01. The sequence goes on from JBMDYE010000141.1 coordinate 10,368, forward strand.
CAGAAACCGGGTTTCTAATGTTGATTTTGTCGATAAAATTCACAGTTTTTATTTGGAAACCCGGTTTTTTAGTCTCTCGCTAATTTTATTAATCCCTCCTACTCGCAGGAAACTTTACACCCAATTTTAACAATGAACGACATTGAAAACCGCCAGATTATTACAAAAGTTCCCTTATCCCAACAACTGAATCAGTCGGAATCTTCTCTCCTGAAAAGATACCAATCAAAAGCATTAGGAACCGATGATTTAGGACATTTTTTCCAATATGAATTCGCTAATTTCCTGTTTGGAAACTTATCCGGGGCGTTAGGTTATGTGACGCGAAAATGGTCGTATAAAAAACTATTTAAAAGTACAGGTGGAGGCATTATTTTAGGCAAAGGAATAGTCCTTCGTCATCCGAAAAAAGTCACGTTAGGGAACCGAGTGGCGATTGATGATTATGTGTTAATTGATGCCAGTGGGGCGGGAGAAGACGGCATCTTTTTAGATGATGATGTAATTATTTCTCGAAATTGTGTAATTCAAGGCAAAATTGGCGGGGTTTCCATTGGCAAGAAAACCGATTTAGGTTGTAATACCATTTTGTCTTCTAGTGGCGGAATTTCTATTGGTAATTCCGTGTTAATTGCGGGAAATTGTTATATTGGGGGCGGGCGATATATTACCGATCGCCTTGATATTCCGATGATGGAACAAGGGGTTTTTACTAGAGGCACAATTACCATTCAAGATGATGTTTGGTTAGGGGCAAGTGCCGTTGTGTTAGATGGGGTAAAAATTGGCAAAGGTTGTATTGTGGGGGCGGGGGCAGTGGTCACAAAAGATTTACCGGATTATGCGATCGCGGCTGGCGTTCCTGCCAAAATTATTAAAATGAGAACCTCAGAAATTGATCCCGTTACTTTACCGGAAATTAACCATGCCAAACTCTAAATTATACCCTTTTTTAGCTAAAACTTACCCCCAATTTAAGGGCATTTATCAACTGTTAAGATATCGCTATCACCAAGTTAAAGTTTCCAAACAACAATCACTAAAAGATCTGAAAAAAGTTCCTTATAAACCGACAAAAACCGTTGCTTTTGTTGTTGATAATTTAACCTTAAAAGGGGATTTATACTGTCCTGAATCTCCCGAAACTGCCCCAACGATTATTTTATTACATGGGTCTTCTATTTTTGGGCGAAAACTGCCGATTATTCCAGCCTTAGCCAATGAATTTCAACAAAAAGGATATCGGGTTTTTGCCATTGATCTGCGGGCGCATGGCGAGTCCGATGCCCCAAAAACCTATACAACGGAAGCGTTTAATTTTGCCAATGATGTAACGGCAGCTATTGATTATTTAAACAGTTACTTTCCGAGTCAAAATTCCCAACTTTATGTGTTAGGTCACTCGTTTGGGGGCGGTGTAACAATGGCAGCCCAACATCAAGATCCGCGGATTTCTAAGGCGATTGTTTTTGCGCCCCCTCGCCGTTTAAAAGAACGCTTTTTAAATCCAGAAGCCCAAGAAAAAGAAAAATTAATGTTTCGGTGGCAGGTGGATATGCAGTTACCAAAACCTTTGGAGTTTTCTTTCTGGGAACCCGTAATGGCGGCATTAGATATTGAAACCTATGAGGAGGAGTTTACTAAACCTGGGCATATTCCTTTATTAATTTTAGATGCAGAATTTGAACCCCCAGAAGATTTAGCATTTCTCAAAAATCTCTCGAAAAAAATGGTTCCTGTTGTCGATTATTGGACGATTCCACAAACAGGACACTATTTAGATACCGGGTTAATTGGGAATTCTCCTTTTTGCAATCCGACGGTGATTCAAACCTTTGTTGGTTATGTCGATGAGTGGTTAAAACAAAACCGTTAATACTCAAGTTGTTAGAGTTTTATCTATCAACTATTTTGATCAAATAAAATTAAAAATTTCTGGACGTTTGTGTAATTATCATGATAAGCTAAAAACAGCACTAATAATTAGTGTTTAATAAACCTTATTGAGGGAATTTAATTGGCGTCCTGCTTACAAGGATAAAATCTACCATGCAATCTAATGTTTTGAACCTCACGAATTTCTGTAAAGGATTAGCGATCGCTTTAGTGTTTCTAGTTCATTATCGCGGGGGTTGGTTTGGCTGGCAAGGGGTACATCTTTTTATTGTTTTAAGCGGCTTTGGGTTGGCTTATTCCTGCACTCAACAAACGGAAAACATCAATTGGCTAACTTGGTTTCAGCGCCGAATGAGACGAGTGCTTCCGGTGTATTGGATAGCGGTTTTGTTTTCCTTTCCCTTATTAGCTTATTTAAGTTCTCTCCCGTTTGCGGTTGTTCGTACCTTTTTAGATGGCTTTTTATTAACCAACGTTTTTGAAGATTTCCGAGGCGGTGCAACCGGAGCATTTTGGTATGTTCCTTTTATTGTGGGGGCGTATTTATTATTTCCGAGTTTGTATAAACAATTTCAGAAATATTCAACGGTTCAAGGAATCGTGATCATTCTGTTAATCACAATGGGGATTGAATTTAGTTATCGGGCGATCGCCATTTATTATTTAGATGGACTTCCCATTGCCCATACAGATAAATTTTTAGAGATTTTTCCCAGAACAGTAAAAGCTTTAAATGAACATCCCAATGAGTTTTTTGGGTTTTTCCAACGGCGATCGCCCTTTGGATTTGTTCTGGCTCGACTTGGCGAATTTACCCTAGGAATAGTTGCCGGATTAGCCTTCGTTAAAAATCGTAAAAAATTCCACAAAATTATTCTCAACCCTTACACCGGATGGCTAGGTCTGATCCTCTGGCTCGCTGGACAAGCTTTACTTTATGTTGGGTTATGGGGATGGATTTTTACCGATTTTGTGATTGCTTTAGGTATGATTCTCTGGGTGGTTAATTTAGCCAATTTTACCCAAAAGCAAATTCCGCTTCTCTTCCAAGCACTGACTGGAATTGGAGTCTGGTCTTATTACATTTATCTGACCCATCAACCCTTTACTCGCTTATTTCCTGGGTTAGAACGTCAGCTAATGCCAGAGAATCCAAGCTTAATCTACTTTTTAAGTTTGGAACTTTTCTTTTTTGGAGCAACGCTGATTAGCGTTTATTTCGCGAGTGATTTAGCTCGAAGATTTGATCAATCTGGGATACCGGATCGAATCATGGATAAACTCAATAAACTCCTCAAAATTTTATTACAACGAGTTGGTTTAATCTCTAAAGAAAAACCAAAAGTCAACTATTAACGTTTGTTTAAAAATCACCAGATTTATGATGCACTCTAAATGGATTTACAAATCACTGAAATTGCTGGTTCTGATCGCCACTTTAGCGGGTTCAACTGTCGCCTGTCGGGAGCAGGCTGGAGTCACTCAAGCCGAAGAAACGACTCCTGAAACGATTAATTTGGCTCCTGTGGTGAGTGCAGGTTCTCTGCAAGTGGTGGCGCCTGGGAAGTCTACGCAACTGAAGGGGACTGTTACGGCTAACGATAATTCCCAAGGTTTGAAAACCCAATGGATCAAAGTCAGTGGCCCCGGAACAGCAACCTTTACCAATGCCCAAAGTCCTGATACAACGGTGAAGTTCTCCAAGCCAGGAACATACATATTGCGCCTGACGGCGCAGGAGAACAACCATTCCCACAGTGATGAGGTGATGGTGCAGGTGAACCCCGCCAACGTCTTAGAAATTCCAGCTTTTACTGTGTTTGAACAGGCGTTAACCCATGCCGGGAACTACACCAACCCCTACACCGAAGTGGAAGCAACGGCGACCTTCACTGACCCCAACGGGAAAAACAAAATTATTCCGTTATTTTGGGATGGGGGAAATACTTGGAAAATGCGTTTTTCTCCTGATCTTAAAGGCACTTGGAAATGGTCAGTTAGTTCTAATGATTCCGGTTTAAATGGAAAAACCGGATCATTTAAAGCCACTGAGGGAAAAACCAAGGGAAGCATTCAAGTTAATTCTCAATATCCTCACCATTTTCAATACCAAGATGGCACACCGTTTTGGTTTTTTGGAGATACAAACTGGCGGATTTTTGGTTCCGATGAAACTGAAAAGTTAAATCGAGAAAATGTGAAGACTTATATTGATAAACGGGCGGAACAAGGGTTTAATTTTATTCATGGTACGTTGATGTCCCTGAGAGGAAATGAAGGAGGATTACCGTTTAATAGTTTAACGGAAGAAACCATAAATCCCAGCTATTGGCAAGAGGTGGATTCTCGCGTTAAATATATGAATAAAAAGGGCATTACGGCGATGCTCGTCTTGGCTTGGTCGCAAGCGAATAATATCGGAGATTGGAAAGCTTTTGCTAGCGATGAAGCTCGATACCGATATGCCCGCTATATTACAGCCCGTTATAGTGCCTTTAATACGGCTTTTAATGTTGCGGGAGAATGGAATGAATTTGGCCCTAAATCCCTGTATCAAAACATTGCTCAGGAAATCGTGAAAGCTGATCCCCATGAGCGATTAATTGGGATTCATCCAGGGGAAAAAAGTTATAGCGTTGCTGATTTTGCCGAAGAAGATTGGATGTCATTTAGTGATTATCAGCAAAATTATAGCAATTTGTATGAGCGAATTTTAGAGGTGAGAAAATTTAATAAACCTGCCGTTAATTCGGAATATGCTTATTATTTACGAGATGCTGATGGAGATGGAAAAGTTGATAAACCTAATAGTGGCACCTTAGATGAAATTCGCCATGCCACTTGGGATATTGTGATGGCAGGCGGTTATTTTGTCACGGGTTGGGGAACCACCTATTTAGGAGGATATCGTGATCCGGGGCCGTTTAATGTGAATGATCCGAAAAATCGGGATTGGGAAGAGCAGGTGCAACATCTTCCGAAACTATTTAAAACCTTAGAATGGTGGAAATTAGAACCAATTGGCGATCGCTTAAACGGGAAAGGAACTCATTATCTATTAGGGGAAAAAAATCAACAATATGTTGTCTATGTTCGGAATACCAAAGAACCCCTAACCCTAACCTTAGACACCGAAAATCCAACGACCTATAAAGTTAAACTTTATAATCCTCGTCTCGGTGAGTTTTCTAATCTTCCCAACGTCAAAGAATCTAATTCCATCACCTTACAACCTCCCACAGATCAAGATTGGGTGTTTGTAATTACGAAGAATTAGAAAGGAGGCAGGAGGCAGGAGGCAGGAGGCAGGAGGCAGGAAGAAGGAGGCAGGAAGAAGGAGGCAGGAAGAAGGAGGCAGGAGGCACTCTTGCAATAGGCAATACGGAAGAAATTTCTTCCTCCGCTGCTCCCTCCGCCTCCTCCGCTCTATTTTACAGGGCGATTTCTTCTCCTCGTTCTGTGAAATAAACTTCGTTAATTTGCCAGTCGGGGTTGGTGGTTAAGGTTTTTCTTAAACTTCCAAATAAAGCTAATTGTTCACAACTCGAAAGAGAATTAATCGTGCGTTGCGCGGTGCTGGGAACTCGAAAATCAATGGTAACGGTGTTGTGTTCGGAATCCCGATTCACTCGATAATTTAAGGTAAAATCAGAACTATTTTGTTGTTCGAGAACTTGAGCGATCGCATCTTCTAAAGATTTATCTTTAGCAACAGTAATTTTAGTGGGAACTAACTCAGAACATTGACTATCCACTTGATAAATTGTCACGGGAATAGTGTTAGCGGGGGAAATCGCTTGTTTAGACGGTTGAGGAGAAACAAGCGCTTCGGGAGTCGGTAACGGTTGGGGTTGCTGCACATCAACCGGGGGAGAACTGCAACTGGTTAAGCTAAGAATAGTAACGCAAACCCCACAACAAGCTAAAAAGTGTTGGATACTGTTCATGGTCAGGAGTACATTTCAGTGATGACTGCTACTTCATTGTTCAACGGTCAAGTTTCCGATTCCGTTGAGAACAAATTAGAGTATCATTAAACGTTGGCTCTTAACCCGAATGATTTTATAAGGAAAATTTTAACCTTCTAAAATCCGATAACCTCTGATTATTTTACAATGGCTACTGCTCCCTGGACTCGCCGCCATGTTTTATCTTTAGCTGATTTTACGGCGACGGAATATAATACCATCCTGCAAACGGCGACTAGCTTTCGAGAAGTATTAGGACGTCGGACAAAAAAAGTTCCTGCTTTGCAAGGTCAAGTGGTGGCAAATTTATTTTTTGAACCCTCCACTCGCACCCGAAATAGTTTTGAACTCGCTGCAAAACGACTATCGGCTGATACGTTAAATTTTGCCCCAGGAACCTCTTCCTTAACGAAGGGAGAAACCATTCTCGATACCGCTAAAACCTATTTAGCAATGGGGACGGATATGATGGTAATTCGTCATAAAGAAGCGGGAGTTCCCTTTGCCATTGCCGCCGAATTAGATCGTTTAGATGCGAAAGTGGCGGTTTTAAATGCGGGAGATGGTCAACATGAACACCCCTCCCAAGCGTTATTAGATTTATTCACCATTTGTACCTTACTTGACCCCGAAAAACCTACCATTGAATTATTAAAGGGAAAAAAAATTGCCATTGTAGGAGATATTTTACATTCACGGGTGGCTCGGTCTAATATTTGGAGTTTAACAGCGATTGATGCTGAATTACATTTAGCCGCACCCCCAACGTTATTACCTCAATTATTCGCTGAATATGGCAAAAATCGTCCGGGTCAATTATTTTTACATTGGGATTTAGAATCCGCCTTAGAAAATGCCGATTTTGTCATGACCTTACGGTTACAAAAAGAACGAATGACTGCCCATTTACTCCCCAGTTTGCGAGAATATCATCAACTATTTGGCATTACTCATGAACGGTTAACAGTAGCTAAACCGGATGTAAAAGTCTTACATCCGGGGCCTGTTAATCGAGGGGTTGAAATTAGTTCTGAGTTAATGGATGATCCCAAATTTAGTTTAATTTCCCAACAAGTTACCAGTGGTATCGCTGTCAGAATGGCTCTTTTATTCCTAATTAGTGGTGGAAAATTAAGTTAAAAATCAGTAATCAGTAATCAGTAATCAGTAATCAGTGTAAGAGTGAGCAGTGCAAGAGTGAGCAGTAGACGATAGACAGTTTTGGAGTCAGTTAATCGTTAATCCTTGACGAGTGATCAGATTAGCTTCTCACTCTAAACTAATCACTCTTACACGCTCTGACTCCCTAACTGATTACTGTTTTACTGATTACTGATTACTGATTACTGATTACTGATTACTGATTACTGATTACTGATTACTGACGTGGTTCAACTAAAAACACATATTCATCATCATTGACTGAGTTAGGAAAGTTTTGAGTCAGTAGCACGTTATATCGTTGGTTAATTAAGCTCTGGAATGTCAGAACTCCTCCACTCCAAGGATCATAAATAACAATCCAATACCGGGATTTTGTGGGCGGCAAACTATCTAACATTTGAGAGACAGCACTGAGGGTTTGTTCGGGGTCACGCGGTAATTTTTCCAGTCCCATCACGTGGAAGGATGCAGACCCTTTGTAGTAACGGGGGAGTGCTAAATGGGGTTCCCATTGAACCGCATAAAATCCAATTACATCTCCTGGTTTTTCCTTCGCTTCAATCAGTTGAGCAATGCCTTTCCAATCATCATGGTAAGTTTTGGTGTAGTAATGAAATAATCCCCCACCGACGGCTAGAAAATAAACGGCCGCCATTGCTAATGCAACAACTCGATAATTCTGCCAAATTTGTTGAAATCCAACCGCTAGTAACAGGAGATAATAAGGCGCGATAAACATTAAGTAGCGATCGCGCCAAATTGAACCCCCATTATAGGAAATAATAATAATGAGAAGGGAAGGAAGCAACGTCCAAAGGGCAACCCATAATAGCTTAGGAGAGGTCGGATTCTGTTTGAATTCATTCTTAACTTGTAGTAATCCAATCGCAAATATCAACAGCGCCATTAGGGTATAACCCATGTACAGTAACATAAAGGGTTCTTTCCATCCCCAAGCTGTTACGTTAAAAAAGTTTAATTCATTTGCTTTTGGTAAATCACTGATCGGCCAAAAGGTTGTAAATACGGTGAGAATGGAAGGAATTAATAAAACGTCTGGTTTGGGTTTATTCGCCACCCATCCTTCCATAAATTTAGGGCCTACTTTCCACAACACATAAGCAAAGGGAAGCCAAAATAAACCGATTAAAATTAACCCTTTTCCTAGCTTGCGAAATTGATGTCTTTGATTTTGAAATTTCCCGCCTAATAATATTAAATCTGCTATCAACAGTAACAGATTTAATGGAGTCGTTAAAATGGCTAAACCTCTAGCAATAATACAAGAACGGAGGGATTTTGTATTGTATTCTAATATATAAACCAGGGCTAAGGTTACCCATAAGGTCAGGAACCTACACAAT
>JBMDYE010000142.1:0-3644 GCA_048595135.1 Planktothrix sp.
CATTAAAAATAAGTTAGAATTGCCTCCGGTTACTTGAATTAAACCATTAATAAAAGAGGCTTCTCCCCCCGTAACCCGACCCAGAATATTTTGAATCTCAGGATTAGAAATAAAATTTAAAATTTGCCCTTCGGGTAATCCCAGTTTCTCAAAACTATGAAATAAATTCTGGTTATCCCCAGATAACCGTCCCCCCTCAATATTAAACTGATTTCCCTGGGGATTAACAAGGGTTCCAGTACCATCCTGAGCCGGAATAATCGGTTGAGCAAAACTGGATTGAGGAAATAATAAAATGGATAAGGTCAGAGGAATCATCATCCCCGGTTGAGGAACCTTTAGCACCCAATTGCAGACTTGACTGTTGCGATCGCGATTTCCTATCATATCCAATACCCAAGTGAATCAGGAGAAACCAGGATGGGTATATCCTATTGCACTTATCGAGTTTCGGCAAGACAATCAATATTTTGTAATTAAATTTAGATCCCTTTTCGGTTAAACTAATTAAATAGAGTATTAATTCCCAATGGTTGAACAGCAACTTCACGACAATTCTAATCTTTCTCTGGCAACAGCCGATTTAACAACGCTACGGCATTGGCTTCTCGATTTATTTTGTGAACTCGCCTATAAAGAAGGAGATTTTGTCTTATCTTCCGGTCAACGTAGTACCTATTATATTAATGGAAAACAAGTTACCCTCCACCCCCAAGGTGCTTTAGCAATGGGTCGTTTGTTGTTAGCAATGTTACCCCCAAATACCCAAGCGGTGGCAGGATTAACATTAGGTGCTGACCCGATTGTATCGGCGGTGAGTGTGGTTTCTGCCTATGAAAATCAATCGATTTTTGCATTAATTGTTCGCAAAGAAGCGAAAGGACATGGAACCCAAGCGTATATTGAGGGGCCAACGTTGCCAGACGGTGCCAATGTGGTGGTGTTAGAAGATGTGGTCACCACGGGACAATCTGCCTTAAAAGCTGTTCAACGGTTGCGGGATGCCGGATATACGGTCAATCAAATTATCGCCTTAGTAGACCGACAACAAGGCGGCGCCGAACTGTATCAAGAGCAAGGACTCGCCTTTAACAGCTTATTTACGATTGAGGATTTAAAATCCCACAATAGCGTGAGTAAACCCCTGAAAATGTGATATCCTCCAAATATTTCAAATTCATTTGTCAGACACCTTCCCTTCCCCAAGGATATCAATGAAACGCAAACATTTAATCGGGCCTGGAATCGCTCTTTTATTAGGTACCTTGTTCTTAGGAACTGCGATTGCTCAAGAACTCAGTGAAGACCAAAAACAAGTTGTCTGTAAATTAAAAGAAGTCGTCGATGAGGCGGGAAGAGACGGTTTTGAATTGGCTTATTGGCCAGTTGTCCGTAAAGGGCCTCCTAAAACGAACGCTCCCTTAACCTTAAAATTGGATTCTTCAATTGAATATTTGTTTGTGGGTTATTGTGATGAAAATTGTAGTGACGTCAATTTAAGTATTAAAACCCTGGGGGGAGAGGTATTACAATCTGAACAAGATACCGTATCTGTGATGACGTTTAAACCCCCGGAATATAAAGATTATGAACTGAATTTGAACATGGCAACTTGCACCGCAGAAGGGGGTTGTGTTTATGGGATTGGGATTTTAGCACCGAAAGGAACCAGAGTTCCCTATTCCCCTGCTTTACCTGACGAAATTGCTCAATTTGAGATTTGTAAATAGGTATTTCCTCGTTGCTAGGTTCTACCTAGCAATGCTAATTATAGGCTCTGCCTACTAGGAGAGTGAGGCAGAGCCTCATTAAATGGGTTCCCAGGTTCAACCTGGGAACCAGGAACCGCAACTATAACGCGGTCATCACCTTCAACAATTCGGCGGATAAATCCACATTTAAAGACTCTTCTTTTTTAAACAAAACTCCGGCTAAAAAGTAGATGTTTTTAGAATAAAACGCTTTCTGTTGTTTCTGAAGATCTTCAATGGTTTGTTTAACTTTTGGTTCACAGCTATAGTAACCAAACTTTAACGGGGAAATCATAAAATCAACCACTTGATAACCCTGTGCTTGAGCATACTCAATGGTTTCTACGGGGTTAGAATAAGCTGAAATCATTAATAAAACATTCTTACAACCCACTGTCAACAGCTTTTTCGTAATGGTAGCCCCATCAACTCCCCCATGCAAAGCAGGCAGATATAAATCATGATCAGGCGCCGGAAGATAAGGAGGATTTGCGATTAAATAACTCGCCGAACCAGGGGAGGCACTAAAAAAACATTCATTATGAATAATATACTTGTTTTTAAGCTGATATTGCTCAAGGGTAGACCGAGCTAATTGATAAGCATCGGCGTTTAATTCATAGCCGTGAATACAGCCTTTAAATCGGGTTTTCAGTAAACAATCAATAACCGGACTTCCTTCGCCTGTCCCAAACTCAATAATTGAGTCAAAGGGTGTGCATTGATTTAATACCATTTTCTCAATACATTGAGAGTAAAATTGAGATTCTTCAGGACAAAAGAATACTTGATCAGGAGAATAAGATTCTGTAACTTGATTGGCAGGTAATAATCCAGTTTGCATGATGATTGTTTGGAGATAAATGTTAACGACAAGCTAAAAACCGGGTTTTTCTGAGAAACTCGGTTTTTAGTTTCCCTGTACTTGATTCAATTGAAAACCGCTATAGGAATTGCTAACAGATTTTTCTGCTTGCTTAACTGCTTTAATGACAGCATCTCCAGCGCGATCGCCCATCCATTTTTCTTGGTCATAACCGATCAGAATTTGCCAAGCTTCATTCGGATATCGATCCACTAACGGTAACGCCACTTTGTCTAACATCCAGCGACCGTGACGTTCATCTTCCCGAATGTGGAGTTCCCAATATCCCATTGCGGTGTCTGAAAGTTTCAGTCGTTCTGCGGCTAATTTATAATCGGTATAAATGGCAGGGCCAGCAATTTCAAAATACGTTAATCCGCCGTTATAACGCAGAAAATAACGCTTGCATTCCGTTAGAAGAAAATTATGATTAATTGAGGCTAAAACCTCCCAAGGAACCCGGTTAAAATACGCTTCTGGCTGCGTCTCTAACCCCAATTCTGCCATCATTTGGGCGAAAAAGGTTGAATGTTTCCGATGGAGGCGACCATTGCCATATTCTTCCAGTAAAACTAAGATTAATGTGGCTTGAACTTCGTTACTCGCACCGCCCAAAATTCGCGACATTCGGCTCGCTTCGACTAACCCATCTAAAGAAGCGATCGCTAATAAATGTTTATACCCTTCCAGGGTCATTTCCTGACGCAAATAATATTTATTTTCACTAATCACTGGATTCAGGTCAACCTCGCTGCGTTCCATTAACGCTTGCTTAATATCTTGTTGTTTGTATTCTTCTAAATTAAATTGAGCAATTTCCCAAGTTTGCCAAACTTCTTCAAGGCGATCGCGCACCCAGTTTAAATAATAAGACCGTTCATTTCTGTAGTTCTTTAAATCATCATACCAGAATAAATTTAACCGATTAATCCTGTACAAAACTCGTTGCAAAAATAAGTGAGCTAAACTAATCTCATTCTGTTCAACTTTTTCAGTATAAGCCATGAATAGAGCGGTATTAAGCGCGT
>JBMDYE010000143.1:0-7540 GCA_048595135.1 Planktothrix sp.
ATATTAGCAGTCAATTTTAATCCCGATGGGGAAATCATTGCTTCTGCTAGTCAAGATCATCAGATCATTTTATGGGATTTAACCATAGATATTGATAAATTAGCTGCTTTGGGTTGTCATTGGTTAAAGGATTATTTTGTAACTCATCCAGCAGCTAGACAAGAATTATCGATATGTCAAGATAAAGCGGTATTGAAAGTCACTCCCTTACTTTTATTTAAGCAAGCCCATGATTTCGCAAAAGTTGGTAATGTTCAACAGTCCTTAGCTTTATTTGAAGAAGCCAACAAACTAGATTCTAGTTTAAAATTTAATCTTCAAAAAGATGTTGATCAACCCGCAGCATTATATTGGGTTAATCAAGCTAAAATTTATGTAGATGAGGGAAATTCCAAATTTGCTAAGATTCTCTTTAATAAGGCTCTGAAAATTAATCCTAATCTTAAGATCAATATAAAAGCAGAAATTACTCTTGCAGAAGCTATTGATTATATTAATCAAAAGAATTTTAAAACAGCAATTAAATATTATAAAAAAGCTATTTATCTTGATAATAATCTGGATATTTCATCAGAAAAATGGTATAGTTTATGTTGGGATGGTAGCCTGAATGGATATGCAAAAGATGTTCTGTATGCTTGTGAAAATGCGGTTAAACTTTCTCCTTATGATGGACATATTAGAGATAGTAGAGGATTAGCTAGGGCTTTGACAGGCGATTTTCAAGGGGCAATTGAGGATTTTCAAGCATTTGTTGAATGGACAAATGAGGATGACAAGAAAAAACAAAGACAGGACTGGATTAAGGCATTAAAAGCAGGTAAAAATCCCTTTACTCCAGAGGTATTAGAGAAATTGAAGTAGTAAGTAATTGATCATTAATAATAAATATATTCAATTGTACCAATAGCCGTTAAATCTATAGCAGCACAGACAATATTTTCTGCTTGTAAGCGTTGCATGATTTGCACTCGTAAAGAAGATTTTCCCATTTGTCGAGAGTTCAAAACATAACAGAATTCTCCCGCTTTTAACCCTTTATAAAATTGTTCATCGGCTTGTCTATAAATATAAGTGGGGGAATTAACAGGTAAACTTCCCCCCACTTGATAGGAAAAATTAGGAGAGATTTCAGCCATAATTTTGAGGTAAAATTAAGGAATAACTCGATATAAAGGCATAGGAGATTCAATTCCTTTCAGTTTGCGTTCTCCTAAATAAGTTACTTGCAAGGATAAATGATTCTTCACCACATCATACACCGTTTGGGAAATACAAATTTCTCCCGGAATCGCTTGAGATTGTAACCTTGAAGCAATATTAACCCCAGTTCCTAATACATCTCCGCCACTTAAAAATACATCCCCCACATGGATACCAATGCGATGTTTTAAACTCAGTTCTGGCTGAATTTCTGCGGTGGCTAAAGCTTGCTGAATTTTTAACCCACAACGCACCGCTTCTACCGCAGAACTAAAATAAAGTAATAATCCATCCCCCATACTTTTAAGTTCCTGTCCGTTGTGTTGGCGAATTAACTCTCGCATCACGTTAAAATCCCGTTTTAAACACTCTAACATCTGCCGTTGATTGCGTTCCATGCAGCTTGTTGAATCGACCACATCGGTGAACATAATCGCCGCTAACGTCGTTTCTTGAGGAAATTTTTGTGAAGATTGATCTAACTTTCCTTTAAAATAAATGCGATAAAGGTTGCAAAGCGGTAAAACTTCATTTCCTTTAAATTTAATCAATCCCATACTGCGGAGCTTAAAGGCTGCTGAGGAAGGAATATAAACGGGATAATCGCTGCTAACAACTTGTTTTAAAATCTCTGTTAATTCTTCATTTTTATCTAAATTAGATAGATAACGATGTAAATGATTATAATAAACTCCGGCTTCTGTGGGTGCAGTTTCCAGGAATTCTTCTAAAGTAATTTTTTGTTTAGCAATTTGATACAGTGCTACCCGAACCAGATAAGGATGTCCTCCAATTAACTCAAAAAAAGCTGTAAATTCCGCATCAGAAAATTGCAATCCATGACGGTTAATTAAATCTTGAATTTGTTCTGGGGTGAGTTCAGGTAGTTCAACGGGTAATCCGACATTAAAGGGAGATTGATTAATATTGAGGGGAATATAAACTTCTTTAGAATGGGAAATTACTAAGCGTAGATTTTGCCAAATCGGTTCATTTTTACTTTTTTCGTGCCAAGCTCTTAATAATCCAAAAAAATCAACGGCAATTTCAGGATATTGGAAAATTAAATCAACTTCATCTAATCCTAGAATTAAAGGCGCATCGAGTTGGCTGATTAAATGGCGTTGTAGATATTTCGTACATTTATTTTTACTACCAACCACTCCTTTCCAATGTTGATCCAGTTGATCATCGATTCCTAATTCTTCTGCAATACTGGCACAAAACCATTGTAGAAATAGATCTAAATTACTAAAAAATTTATAATCCGCGAGTTGAAAATTCACACAAGCTTTGTAATATCCTTGTTGACTCCCATAATCAAGAATTCGCTGCATTAAGGAGCTTCTACCCATTTGTCGGGGTGCTTTGATGCGAATTAATGCAGTGGGTCGTAAAATCGTTTGATAACACTCAGTTTCGATGGGGGGACGTTCAATATACAAGGGAGAGTTGAGGGGAACTTGACCTTCTGGTTCTTCTAAGATTGAGGGGGGGACAGGCGAGTTCATATTGCAACCTGGGATGAGTGTTTGTGCAAGATTGTTCCTCTCTATTATTATGATAATCTGGCAAGCTGTCTCAACCTTGTTGCAGAAATTTATCTAATTTTAGGATTGGCTGCGATCGCTCTCAATCCCTTCCTCTAAAAATTTAGTTAATTTTAACTAAAAATTCATATTCAAATCCCTTGTAATTAGAATCGAGTTGTAGAGAATATTCCCCGGTTACAGGAAGTTGACCTGACCAGTTGCGAGTATTCGGCGTAACGGCTGCATTTTCTGTTAATAATTGACCCGTGGGACTGATCACTAACGGAAAAACAGATTTATGATTTTCAATCGTTAAGGTTTGACCCGCATTGGCTCTAATGGTATAGGTATGACTCCCCCCACCAATAATTTCTCCTAAGACTACCGCACTGTTTCCTCCCGGTAAAAATTGAATCGGTTTATTGACAACAGAACAACTGCTGCGGGTGCGATTTTTAGCAATCCAACCTTCAACGGGAGCCGTAATTTTTAACCAACCATTTTTTTCTTCAACAACGGGAACAAAGGTATTATTATTAAGTTGACCGACAATATTTCCTTCTTTCACTTCTGGACTTGAACGTATATTTAAAGGCGGATTGGGATCATTAACCACGGCGGCATTAATTCTACATCCATCTAGAGGCGGTGTAATGAGAACGGGGGTTGTTGATAAGTAGGGCGAACTGGCAAGCTCATGAGCGGGAGCAACGGTCACGGACGAAGACCTAGGGGAAACAGCAGGTTGGGGTGAGGAATAGGACTGAACCGTTGCATAGGCGACCATAACCGCAGTCAGAATTCCAGCTACCCCTGCTATGATAATCTGACTAGGTTTGAAACACATATTAAAGTAGACCTCGTTTTGAGAATTATTGTTTTTAAAGGAAGGGATAGGGATTTTTCCCCATTTCATTGTCTGAATTTACCTGATTGTCTTTAATTGTTCAGGATATCCCCATAAAATTTAACAACAGGATTTTTTAAGGATATACTGATTATTTTAATTAAACTGACGGCCCTATTTTACAAATTTATAACTTTCCTTCAATGTCAAGCATAACGTCCCCCAAAGTTCAGATTCAAAACCGCCAACGATTACTTCGCCAAGTCCAAAACGAAGTCAAACAGTATCGGTTACAGTTGTTACATCGAGCCGTATTAACAAATTTAGCCCAGGAAACCCCCCCGTTAAAAATGCGCCGGACTTGGGATGTGGAATTAAAAGTAAGCCATCATCCCAGTGTGAGGTTAACCAGTGAAACCGGAATTATTTCAATTTTTGATCGCTTGAAGGGAAAGTTATTAATTTTAGGAACCCCAGGCGCGGGTAAAACAACAACGTTGATGGGGTTGACCAAAGTATTAGTCACTCGCGCGATCGAAGATCCTGAAGAACCGATTCCGGTTTTACTGAATTTATCCACTTGGAAAGATGAAGAACAAGCGATCGCTGATTGGATCATTGAACAAATTCATATTAAATATAGTATTAATCCTAATCTGAGTCAAGGTTGGCTTCAACAATTGCAAATTTTACCGTTATTAGATGGGTTAGATGAGATCCCGCTTTCTCGACAAGTTCGATGTATTTCCAAAATTAATCAATTTCTCAATAGTGATCCGCCTCCGTTACATTTAGTGGTTTGTAGTAATGTGACGACTTATCATAAACTCCCAGAACGGTTACAATTAAATGGAGCAATTTTTTTACGTCCCCTCACCATTCCCCAAGTTCAAGATTATTTAATGAATGCCAGAAGTCGAGAACTTTGGCATAATATTGAAACGGATGAAAATTTATTAAAATTAGCCAAAGTGCCTTTATATTTAAGCATGATGACCTTGGCGTATGAAGAAATTTTAGTGATGTCTTGGAAACATCTCCAAACCTTTGAAGAACAACGTCAATATTTATTTAATGCCTATATTCGCCGCCAATTAGTTAAAGATACGTCTTCTTCCCATTATGCCAAAGCAAAAGAACCTCCTCCAGAAAAAGTTAGACGGTGGTTAGGATGGTTAGCACAACGGTTAAGCGCGGAAAATATAACGGAATTTTCGATTAAAAATATCAATAAATCTTGGTTACAAACCCCAGAACAAAACCGCATTTATCAACAAGGGTTAAAATTAGGATTAGGACTGAT
Source organism: Planktothrix sp. (assembly GCA_048595135.1). Lineage (GTDB taxonomy): Bacteria > Cyanobacteriota > Cyanobacteriia > Cyanobacteriales > Microcoleaceae > JBMDYE01. The sequence continues at coordinate 4,886 of JBMDYE010000143.1, forward strand.
CTGGGCTATTATTTTGGGTTTAATTATTACGGGATTAATTACAAAACAGTTAATCATTTTAGTTGTAGGAATCCTGTTAGGATTAGCCATTGCCCTATTATTAGAAAAATCGCCATTCCAAGCTCAAATTGAATATTTAGTGTTAAGATATACTTTCTGGAAAACCGGCAATATGCCTTGGAATTATCAACGGTTTTTAAATTATACAACAGACCGACTTTTATTAAAAAAAATCGGCGATCGCTATCGTTTTATTCACCATTTATTACAAGAACATTTTGCCAAAATCAGTCATCAGTCGTAATCAGTCACCAGTCATCAGTCATCAGTCACCAGTTTCTCGGGTTTCAAGGTTCAACCTTGAAACCCATTCTTCAAGGCTCTGCCTTGTTAATTATGACCTACGGCGGAGCCTGCAACAACACATTGCTAGGTTCAACCTAGCAACGAAAAATTACTGATTACTGATTACTGATTACTGATTCTTTGCTTTGTTTTCCTGAAATTAAACCCCGTCTTCCGGCGTGAGATAGGGAGAGATGAATAAAGCGACTTAAATGTTGAATATAAGAATTATCCGGTAATAAATTTAGTTGTTCTAAACCTTGAGTAAACAAATAGTCAGAACGATATAATAACCGAAACGCTTTTTTCAAGAGCGAGAAATCTTCAGCACTTAATCCCGCCCGTTTTAAGCCGACTAAATTCAGCGATCGCACCCGAGAAGGATTACCTTCCACTAACATAAACGGAGGAACATCTCGATCAATACGAGTCATGCCGCCGATCATCGCTAACTGTCCAATATGGACAAATTGATGAACCCCTAACACCCCACTCAAACGCGCTTTCGACTCAATATAAACATGACCTGCCAAAGCCACAGAATTTGCAATCACCACTTGATCTTCAATCACACAATTATGGGCAACATGAACATAAGCCATTAACAGATTATTATTGCCAATAATTGTGGCTTCTCCCTGTTGAGTTGCTCGATTAATGGTGACATATTCCCGAATTAAATTATCATTGCCAATTCGCACCAAGCTTAAGGAACCATCATATTTTAAATCTTGAGGTTCTGAACCAATCACCGCACCGGGAAAGATTTTATTGCGATCGCCAATTTCTGTGCGTCCATCTAAGACAACATGGGAACCAATTACCGTGTCGGCGCCGACCTTAACAAACTCCCCAATTACAGCATAAGCCCCCACTTGAACCGAGGGGTGAAGTTCTGCACCAGGATGAATTACAGCAGTCGGGTGGATTAAGGTCGTCATAGGAATTTAAAGTGAATTAACGGAATTAACCGACAGTTGCCTCTAATTTTTACCAAAGTTCAGTCTACCAAAGAAAACATGAGTTCCCCTTCACAAGCGAGGCGTCCGTCAACTTCGGCACGCGCTTGCATTTTACCAAAACGGCGTTGCTTAATGGTTAATAACTCAACGGTCATAATTAATTGATCACCCGGTACAACGGGGCGACGAAAGCGAACTTTATCAATTCCGGCAAATAAAAATAAACTGCCTTTTAAATCAGGAAGTTGGGTTAAGACCACGCCCCCGACCTGCGCCATTGCTTCCACAATTAACACCCCCGGCATAATTGGACGTCCGGGGAAATGTCCTTGAAAATGGGGTTCATTAATGGTGACATTTTTAATCCCTACGGCTTTTTGTCCGGGGACATAATCGATAATTCGATCCACCAACGCAAACGGATAGCGATGGGGTAATAATTGCTGAATTTCTTCAATGGTAAAGGTGGTTTTCGGTGCTTCTGTGGTCTGACCGTTTAAGGTTTCAGCCGAGTTTTCAGAGGAATTGATAGAGGTAGACATTCTAAATCGTGTAAGAGGGAGGTTTAAAATTCGGGAGTTTGGAGATCACAAAATCGGTGTTATTTCCCCTGTTCACTGATTCGGGCTTCTGCTAGAATTTTTTGAACCAGTTGCAGATGGAGATAATGTCCGGCTTTGTACGCCAAATAATGAGCTTGAGGAATTTGACCCAACAAACTCAGATCCCCTACTAAATCTAAAATTTTATGACGCACGGGTTCATTTGCATATCTTAACGGTGGATTTAACCATCCCGACTGACCACAAACAATCGCATTTTCCAGACTCCCGCCTTTGATTAATCCGGCTTTCCGTAACTGTTCCACCTGTTCTTCCAAAGTAAATGTCCGGGCTGGGGCAATTTCTTCAGCAAAACTTTGTTCATGTGGACACCAACTATACCACTGATTGCCAATGGCCGAAGCGGGAAAATCAATTCCGTAGGTAAATCGGGTTTCTGAGGCGGGAAACGCCGTGACAAACCCGTCTCCCTGTTGAACGGATATAATCTGGGTGATTTTTAAGGGTTCTGAGGTTTGAGGGTTGTCTTCTAAGGTCTGACAGCCGACTGCTGCGATCGCCTCGACCCAATTTTTAGCAGAACCATCCAATAAAGGCACCTCTGCGCCATCAATTTCAATGCGGGCGTTATTAATTCCCATCGCGGTTAAGGCGGCTAACAAATGTTCAACGGTTCGCACACGGGCTTCAGAAGTGCCTAATTCTGTTGATAAGGTGGTTGATAAAACCGATTCTAACTGAACTGGAATCATCGGCTGTTTTGGTAAATCAACCCGAACAAAATA
>JBMDYE010000144.1:0-2431 GCA_048595135.1 Planktothrix sp.
GGCGCGGCGCGCCACCTGTCTCCCCAGAGTGCCTGTAGCACCGACAATTAATAACGTCATGAATACCCAGTCTGAAGCTTAAACTTTATTAAGATGGTATCAAACATTCTCTCATTTTTTTACAAAACTTTACAATCAGGACGAGGGGACAAGGGGATAAGGGGGACAGGGGGACAAGGTGACAAGGTGACAAGGTGACAAGGGGAAGGGCAGAGAATTTATGAACTCGTGACTGATGACTGATGATGTGTCCGACTGATGATGTGTCCGACTGATGACTGGTAACTGATTACGGGGTGACACCGATCCGATAAAATAAGCCTTAATTATCATACAGGAGACAAATACATGGCTGGTGAGATTTTTTCAACCGCAATCCTTTGCTTTAGCGTGATCCTTCTCGGTCTAGGTGGAGGCTTCCTGCTCCTGAAAATCCAAGGAAAAGACTAGAAGAATTAAGAATTAAGAATTAAGAAGAGAAGTCAGGAGTCAGAATTAAGAATTTAAAAGGGAATAGAGAATAAGCTTAGAAATTTCTCTCCCTTCCCCTTGTCCCCCCACCCCATGTCCCCATGTCCCCATCCTATGTCCCAGTTTGCTGAACTTGGCGGTTTGTTGTTTGAAGGAATTACCGTTTATCCCAATATCCCCTATCGTTCTGAAACGGCAAATCGCCTGGATATTTATATTCCCCGAAACCAAACGGGTTTGAATAAAACTCTGGTCGCCATTCATGGCGGGGGCTGGATTTCGGGAAACAAGGAGGAAATCTTTCCCCAACTGATTCCTTTTTTACTAGAAGGATGGTCTGTGGTGAATATCGAGTATCGGTTAGGGGGGGTTGCTGCGGCTCCTGCGGCGGTGATTGATGTGCGCTGTGCGTTGCAGTGGGTGTTTGAACAGGCTACAAACTATCAGTTTGACTCTGAAAAAATTGTGGTAATTGGGGGGTCAGCCGGAGGACACTTAGCCACGTTATGCAGTATTTTACCCGATGACATTGGATTAGATTTCTCGCCCAATCAGTTTTCTCCCGTGCAGGTTGCTGCCATCATTAATCTATTTGGAATTATGGATGTTAATGATGTTTTAGAAGGAGTTAACCGCAGAGATTATGCCGTATTGTGGTTTGGACAACAACTGAATTCTAACGGATTAGCTACTCAACTTTCACCGCTTCAATATATTAGACCTGGATTACCTCCAATATTAACGATTCATGGCGATCAAGATCAGTCAGTTCCCTATCAACACGCCGTTAAACTGCACGAAAAATTACAGGAAATGGCAGTTTCTAATCAATTGCTAACCCTACCCAACGCCGGACATGGCGGTTTTTCTACTCAAGAAGCGCGTTTAGTTTATCAAACCATTCAAGAGTTTTTACAACAGCATCAACTTTGGTAAATTAGAAGAATTAAGAGGCAATAGGAAAGACAAGGGGACAAGGAAACAAGAAGCGGAGGGAGCGGAGGGAGCAGGGGAAGATCATACATAGTTCTTCTGACTCCTGACTGATTACTGATTACTGATTACTGATTCATTTGGCGACGTTGATGTTGTTGTTGATTAAAGGCGAGTTCTTCTGCGGTTAACAGATAAGATTCAATGGGCGATCGCATATCCCATTGCACTTCTGCAAAAAATAATAAGGTTCCGCCCATGATTAAACCACTGGCTAAAAATTGCCAAGTGATTAAATAAGGTAAAAGAAAAATACCAATAATATGTAAAAATCCAGCGAGTAAAAAAGCCCGCGATCGCAACCCAATTCCGGTTCCGATATATCCTAAAGCAGACAACCCTAACCACAGAGGACAAAGATTCATTAAAATATCTCCCCATCCTCCAAAAATGCCAAAATTTGTTAACCCTAATCCGATGATCATTAATAACATCCACCAGTAAACAATCCAAGTCACCTGCTCAATTTTGACCCAATAATAACTTAATCCCGTCATTCCTAATGTTCCAATTACTGTTAAAGTTGACCACCAATATGCTTGGGTAATCCAACTAATTGGTAAAAACTGAGCAATCATAAAAATAATCAGTGAAATCCAACCCCACAGCAAGAAAACCTGATCAATTCGAGTGTAAAAGCTTGATAAAATTGTAATATTTCCTAATTTTAAGTTAATTTTTAATAATCCTTTTAAGTCTTGGATATCAAGTTCAGGCTGCTTGCTACGGATAATCGGTTCTGTCGGATTAAAAAAAGCCATATATAAACTATATTAATAATTTTCATAAATCTTAACAAATTCCTCCCGATGGATCAAGACCCTCTCAGAATTCCCTGTTCTTCTAAAATTCGCCTGTCCAAAACCCGATGGTTAATTCCTCACTGTGCCAAAATTGAGATGCAATCCTGACTGAACCTCTGACTATGCTGGGGAAAATCTTGCGAGAGCGGTATCAAATTTTGAGT
>JBMDYE010000145.1:0-8489 GCA_048595135.1 Planktothrix sp.
ACCAAGAATTTTGTTAAACGCACGGTGACAGAAAATCTCACCCTGACGAACGGGGCTGAAATTAAATTAACTGGAGCTATTAATAGCGGGGAAAATGCCAGGATTGACTATATTGAATTTGTCCCCGTAGCGGATAGCACAACTCCCCCAGAAACCACCCCTCCCAATACAGGAAATACTGCCGACTATTCCAACGCTTCTAAAGGGATTCATGCCAACCTAGAACAAAAAGTCGGTTACATTCCCGATTCTACTCAAACCTTGAAAATTATGCCCTTGGGCGACTCGATTACCCAAGGAAAAATCGACAATATCCAAGCTGAAGCTGACCGAGAAGGCTATCGGAGGATGTTATGGGAAAACTTAAATAGTTTGGGTGTTCCCATTGATTTTGTCGGGAGTCAATCTCATGGAACCTCTGGTTTTGATCGAAACCATCAAGGACATCCGGGTTGGAGAATTAACGAAATTAAAGATGGTCGCTGGAATAGTACCACAAATTCCATGAGTGGTGGGGTAGATACCTGGATTAATTCCCAGACAAAACCCGACGTGATTTTGTTAATGATTGGAACCAACGATGCCAGTAACAGTGGCAGCACAATGGCAAGTCAGTTAAGCAGTTTAATTGACAAAATTACAGCCAATAATAACTTTACCGGAGATTTGCTCGTTAGTACCATTGCTCCGATTCACCCGAATAGTAGCTTCGCCAGCCGGAAAGATAATGTCGAAGATTATAATCGTCGCATTCCAGGGGTTGTTGATAGCAAACCGGCTTCAGAAAATGTTCGATTTGTCAATATGTGGGTGGGTGATAACAAGATTGTAGACACGGACATGACCGCGCCACCTGACGATAACGGCTTGCATCCCACCCAAGGCGGTTATCAGAAAATGGCAAGCTATTGGTTTAACTCGATTTTGGAAGCTACGGGAACCAAAGATGACTTGACCAATCACAGTAATATTAAAGGGTCTGCCTTTAATGACGTGATTGTCGGGAATTCTTCAAATAATACCCTTGAAGGTGGGGCTGGAAACGATAAAATCACGGGTCGAAGTGGCGCGGATAAGTTTGTTTATAACAATTCCAGTCATGGTGGGGATACCCTCACGGATTTTAATCCCAGTCAAGGGGATCTTTTTGAAATTTCAGCATCGGGTTTTGCTGCTGGGTTAGTCGCTGGAACTGCCTTAAGTACCACCGCTTCCAATACTGGGGTATTTGTAAACAGTAGCAGCTTTAATTATCTCGGTAACATGGCGCACTTCTTCTACAATTCGTTAACAGGTGTTCTGAGTTTTGACCGAGATGGAAATCAATCTCAAGCTCCCGTTACATTAGCAACATTGTCCACAAAACCCGCTTTAAGCGTTGACCAATTTATGATTGTTTAACTGTAGGGTGGGCTTTGCCCACCTCCCCAAAACGTTTTAGTAAAAGTAAGATATTATTGAATGAATTATTAATTCTTAATTCTTAATTCTTTCTTTTACTAATGATCGAGTGGATTTTAGCCCAACAAACCCCCTTACCAAACAACCCAATACCAGAAAGCCAAACATCAGGAAGCATTCCTGAACTGGCAACCATTTTGATTGTTTTGCTCCTCGTTGCAACGGTTGTGGCTCTCGTTAGCCAACGATTACAAATTCCTTATGTGACGGGTTTAGTCTTAGCTGGTTTACCCATTAAAGATATCTTGTCCTACAAAATTGGGTTAGATCCGTCTTTAGTTTTAAATCTTTTCCTCCCGATTCTAATTTTTGAAGCTGCGATTAATACCGATATTAGTCGTCTTCGCAGTACCTTTAAACCCATTGCCCTTTTAGCTGGCCCCGGAGCCATTTTTTCCTCAGCAATTATTGCCGTTTTAGTTAAATATGGGCTAGGAATCGATTGGATTCCCGCCTTTCTAATCGGAGTCATTTTAGCGAATACGGATACGGTTTCCATGATTGCCGTGTTTAAAGAAGTTCGTGTCCCTTCCCGGTTAACCACCATTGTTGAAGGAGAAACCCTGTTTAATGATGCGGCGGCATTAGTTTCCTTCAATTTAATTTTAGTCGTTTATGCCACAGGTTCACTGACTGTTGTGGAAGGAGTCAGGCAATTTGTGGTGGTCGCTTTGGGGGGAGCAATTATTGGGTTTATTTTAGGTTATTTGAGTTTACCGATATTTTCCCGATTAAATGATCCCTTGAGTAGTCTATTACTCACCGTTGCCTTAGCATTAGGAACCTTTCAAATCGGGCAATTTTTCGGAGTATCTGGTGCAGTGGCGGTGGTGATTGCTGGATTAATTTTTGGTCATCTGGGACTGTCTCGCAGAACATCGGCTTCCGATCAAATTACTTTATTGAGTTTTTGGGAATACGCAGGTTTTGGGGTTAATACCTTTATTTTTCTCTTAATTGGAATTGAAATTAATCCGATTACCCTCTGGAACATTTTGCCTTCTATTTTATTGGTGATTCTGGCTTATCAACTCGCACGGGTGCTTTCTGTTTATTTATTACTAGCGACAGTTAGATGGTTTGATCGTCCCATTCCCTTGCGGTGGCAACACGTCTTATTTCTAGGCAATATTAAAGGTTCCCTCTCAATGGCATTAGCCGTTAGTATTCCCCTTACTTTAACGGGACGAGAGAATATTATTCAGTTAGTGTTTGGTGCGGTTTTATTCTCTCTCGTTGGACAAGGACTCAGTTTACCCGGACTGGTAAAACGGTTAAATATTGGTCAAGTTTCTGATCAATTGCAGGAAGCCAGGAAGTTACAAATTCAATTAATCGCGTCTAAAGCCGCTCAAGATGAACTCGATAATTTACTAAAATCTGGCGTATTACCAAAAGCCATTTATGAAGAATTATGGGCATCTTATCAAGCACGAGTTGCCCAGTCAGAACGGCGACTGAGGGAGTTTTATAATCTACATCGGGCGGGTCAATTGAAAAGTGATAGCAAGGGGTTAGATACCATTCGACGGCGCCTACTCCTGGCTGAAAAAGGCGCCGTTAGCGATGCTCTCCGCAAACGAATTGTTTCAGAAGATTTCGCACAACCGTATATTAAAGATTTGGATGAGAAACTTCTAGGCTTGGAAGACGACTAGCTTGAATTCCTAGAAAATCAATCATTTGGTGAACTCGATCAGGCCTAGTCACGACCAAAATTGTCGATCCCGCTTCTAGAACCGTATTTCCGTTGGGAATTTCCAGATTAACGTGAGCATGACTTTGATAGCCAATGATCAGGGAACCTTTGGGAAAGCGGGGATCTTGGGCAATTTGGGCAACGGTGCGACCCGCCACATAACAATCACCGGGAACAGGCAGTTTCAGCACCTCCACTTGTCCTTGTTCAAAGTGCATCATCGACTCAACTTCCGGGTATTCGATCGCATTTGCCATTGTACCAACGGCTAAATCGACTGTACTGATAATGTGGCTAGCACCAGCAAGGCGATAAGCTTCTAGGAATTCGCGATCGCCCATCCGCACCACCGTATGCTTAATACCATAGCTTTTAGAGAGGGTGAGCAGAGCTAGATTTAAGGCATCGTCCCGCAACGCCGCAACAACCGCATTGGCTTGTTTAATTCCGGCTTCTAATAGCACCGTTGTGCTAACGGCACTCCCTTCAAAGGCCATTACCCCGATTTTCTCACGCGCAAAGCGACAAGCGAGGGGGTCTACATCAATAATTGCAACGGTATGACCGAGGGTTAATAACTGTTGGGCTAAACCCAACCCCATCATTCCGGCTCCACCAATTAATACATACATAGGAATTAAGAATTAAGAATAGAAGGCAGAAGGCAGGAGGCAGGAGGCAGGAGGAAAAAAGGAAGAAGGAAGGAGGAAAAAAGGAAGAAGGAAGGAAAAATAGTCTCCCCTTGTCCCTCTGTTGAGAGATCCCTCCTATCCACCTCCTGCCTCCTGCCTCCTGCATAGCTGCCTCCTTCTGACTGGTGACTGTTAAGTTGGGAAGCTTAATGTGCCTTGATCTCCATCTAAGATGGCAATTTGATTCACGGGTAAAATGGCATTGGAGCCATCATGACCAAAGGGTAAATGAGAGATAATCGGAATTCCTAAATCCCCCAGGCGATCGCGTAACACATCTTCTATCGTAAAACTATGGGGGTTTCCCTTGGCTTCACAACGACTAAAACGTCCTAATGCAATGCCTTTTACCCCTTTAAATGCACCAACCATTCGCCAAAAGGTTAACATTCGATCCAACCGATACGGTTCTTCATTCACATCTTCAAAGGCTAAAATTGTATCAGTCAAATCCGGTTGATAAGCAGTTCCTAATAAATGGGTCGCAACAGTTAAATTCGCCGGAAATAAACGACCTTCAACTTGACCTCCGCCCCAACCTTCCCCTTGTAACGGTTCAAATCTTCCGGTTTCAACCCCATCGAATAATCGTTGAATTGACCAGTTTGGTTCACTGGCTAAGGTGGTTAAAACCGGGCCATGAATACCGATAATTTCGGGTTGATTTGCCAATCCCCATAATAACCCCGTTACATCAGAAAATCCGATTAAAAATTTAGGCTGAAGGTTGACTGATAAAGAAGTTTGTGTGATTTTAAAATGCCAATTTTCTAATAATCTTGTGGAACCAAACCCCCCTCTAGCACATAAAATTCCACGACAGGTTTCATCATTTAACGCTTCGATTAATTGCCAGCGTCGTTCTTGATCGGTTCCCGCTAAATACCCCCATTTTGCATCAAAACCAGGCGTTAATTCGATTTTATATCCTCGCGATCGCCAAATTTCTACCCCTTTTTCAAAGGCTTCAAATTCCCGTAAAGCACCACTCGGCGCAATCACTCTTAATTTATCCCCAGGCTTTAACAAGTTTGAATTTAGCATTATTTTAGATTAGAAAATAGCCAGTTTTCAGTGCGATCGCCCAACGCTTCCAAAGAATATTCGGTTTCCGCTTGTTGGCGACAAGCAGAACGGTTAATCTGATTTAATTTTAAAATCACTTCTACTAATTTTTCCACATTGTCCGGTTCGACTAACCAACCGGTTACCCCGTCTTTAATAATTTCTGTTGGGCCACCTCGACGATAGGAAATCACGGGAACCCCACAAGCTAACGCTTCAATTGCCACATTTCCAAAGGCTTCTACCCAGCGATGAGTCATCACCAAAGCTTGACATTCTCGCAACTTAGCTTGAAGTTGGGACGTTGATAAAAAGCCTAAATAATGGATGGGTGCATCAGGATAGGTTTGACCAATATGTTGCCAATAATCTTGATCTTGAATTTTACCCATAATTAATAACGGAATTCCCGTTAGTTTAGCAGCAGCAACCGCATCTTCTAAGCCTTTTTCCGGTGCAATTCTCCCCACCCAAGCCAACTGTTTTTGAGGTTCAGCACAATATTGATAATGTTCTAATTCAATGGCATTACTCAAACAATGATAACCCGTTTTGATGTTAAAGGTTTCGGCTTGGCTATGGGTATGAAAGGCAATACTTTCTGGAAAGCGTTCAATCGTATTTTTAACCGCTTGATCCATCACATCCGTTAAGGAACCCATACTGATTAAATGGATTAATTTTCCGGGGAAAAAAGCCGTTAAAAATAAAGGCAACCAATCATAGGCAAAGTTGACAATTAAATCATAATCCGAAGCCACTTGACCCGCATAATCCCACATATTGGCTAAAACGGAATTATTAGGAAGGATTACCGGATCAAGGCGAGTTTGTGTTTGGGCAAATGTTTGTAATTCCCCTGGAATTCCAATTACTGAAAAAGGTTCTAATACCGATCCTTGGGGTGCAACGATGGTAATTTCATGTCCCCGTTGATGCAGAATTTTAGCCATATTTAAAACGGTTAATTCCACACCACCTCCTAATCCCGAACCCAAGGGCCCCACAGAAGTCGATACAAATAATAATTTCAATTTACGCTCAACCATAAAATCAGTAATCAGTAATCAGTAATCAGTAATCAGTAGGATGGGCTCCGCCCATCAATTCTCTAAATTTAGGGTATCAAATCAAAGGATAGCGAAGTCCTAAGCCCTTTAAAAATTAACTCTCAAATTCTAACTCCTAACTCAAAACTGATTACTGATTACTGATTCATTTTTTCTTCTTGATTAGAAACGGGACGGAGGCGGCTGAATTTATTGATAGCCCATTGAGCCGTTTCTCGAACTTCGGGGTCAGGATCATCCGTTGCTCGTTGTAAAATTTGGCTCATTTGGGTGATTAAATCATAAATACGGGTTAAATCGCGAATCGCATTTTTACGAACTTCTGTATTTTCATCTTGTAACGATAAACTTAAGGCTCGGTTTAACGGTTTTAAGGTGCGAGTCCCAATTTCAGACAATGCCGCTAAAATTAAACTGCGTTGATTGGAATCCGAATTAATCATTAACTCTAATAACGGTTGAATCGCCCTAGAATCTCCCTCTTGAGCCAATTCCCAAATCGCATTACTTCTGAGATCTCGATTGCGATTTTTTAAATCTTGAAGCCATTGTTGTTGGGGATCAAGAGGATACAGAGGCGAGACATTAGAGCGAGGAGCGTCCGTTACCTCTGAATGGGAGGATAGTTCCTTGGGACGGGGAGGATCTGTCACCTCTGAATTAAAGGTTGCAGGAGGAACCGTCGGCGATGGTTTCGGAGTTTGGTTTTCTACCTCTCGGTAGCCATTTTTTTCAAAATAAGTCGTTACTGGGGGAGTGATAGGGGGTGGGTTTTCTTGGATGATTGTTGGAACTGAAGGGGGAGTCACCATCCGCATCGGTTCTGAACTTTCAATTTTCGGCGGTTGAGGAGAGTTTGTAACAATTGGTGACGGTTCCTTCACTTCTTCCGCCTCAATTTCAACGATTTCCCCCTCTTCATCCGCAGGCGGACTCATCAGTCGAATCAGAATTAAAATGGCTCCTAGCGTCACAATTAAAGCGCCTAGTCCCAAGACAAGGAATTTCCAAGGAAGACGGGATAGAGCATTTTTGGATTTCTTTTGAGAATTTTTCTTGTCCGTATTTTTCTTGTCTGTGTTCTCTTTGTTCTTCTGTTGTTCTCCTTGTTCTTGAGCCATTTCCCAAGACAACGCAGAATAACCCAAAGGAGAAGGTTCTGTTCGTTGTCCAGTCGCAGATCGAGGGATCTCAAGGGGTGCAATAGCAGTCCAACTCGGGTTGGGAATTCCACCCCAGTAGGTTATACAGGTTAATAGAAATAGGGTTAGGCGATACACAGGAGCCATGAGACTCAGTTAAGGTTGTCAGACGCTTGGTAACTTAGATTGAACCAAGAACTAGCTCAATCCTAGCCGTTATCTTTCAAAAAATACAGAAGCCAGGAAGAGGAATTAAGAATTAAGAATTAAGAATTAAGAATAGAAGGCAGGAGGCAGGAGGCAGCTATGCAGAAGGCAAGAAGGAAGAAGGAAGAAGGAAGAAGGAAGAAGGAAGAAGGAAAGAAAAATAGTTACCTTGTCCCCTTGTCCCCTTGTCCCCCTATTCCCTGTCCCCCTATTCCCTGTTCTCTGTTCCCTGTTCCCTAATTCTTAATTCTTAATTCTTAATTCTTAATTCTTAATTCTTAATTCTTAATTCTTAATTCTTGATGCACCCTAACCGTAAATATCAGTATCACAGATTTATCATGACGGAGCCACTGAACCAAGCTGGAGAACCAGCAGAATATCAGGTTTGGCAGTCAATTTGTCATGCTTTCGCAGAACGCGATTGTTTGGCGTACTGGCGCTATCCAATTTTTTCTAAGTGGGGAACGTTTCGGAAAGAGCCAGATATTCTAATTGCCGATGCGGAATGGGGTTTAATCATTATTGAGGTTAAATCCATTGCAATTGCTCAGATTATCCAGATTTCCGGTCATCGTTGGGAACTGCAACGGTTTTATACCCTAGAAGCCAATCCGTATCAACAAGCGGAAAATCAATTATATGCCTTATTAGATTACTGTAACCTAGAATTGGCTCTTCGCCAAATGGTTTCCGGTCGTGCCATTGTTGCTTTACCTCGGATTTTCGAGGAACAATGGCAGCAGCGAGAATTTGATCAATTACCCAGTTGTCCTCCGATTTTATTTCAAAATCACTTAGAAGCTGAAGGGGAACAATTATTAGAAAAAATTCAACAAGCCCCATTATTAATCCGAGGGGAAAAACTGTCCCAACAGCAATGGAAATTATTACAAGGGGTGATTAGTGGAACCCCGTTATTTCGTCCCCCCAGTCGTCAATTTTTTTTTGGAAAGTCTGCTGATCAATCTAATTTTACGCCCAGAAGTGCCATTTTAGCAGAGGTTCGACAACGAATTTCTGAGCTAGATTTACAGCAGGAACGGATTGCGAAAAGTATTCCCCCAGGCCCCCAACGAATTCGAGGGGTAGCAGGTTCAGGAAAAACCGTATTACTCTGTCAAAAAGCGGCACAAATGCACCTCAAACATCC
>JBMDYE010000146.1:0-2837 GCA_048595135.1 Planktothrix sp.
AGCGTTAAATAATGTAGATTTACCAACATTCGGTAGTCCGACAATTCCGGCTCTCAGCATGGGTTCGATGGTGTGAGGTCAATATAACAACAATACAAGTTTTTTATTTTAAACCTTTATTGGACAGGTTGAACAGTGAAAATCAGAAAAAGCTGATTACGCTTTGTTGTGATCCAGCTAAACATTATATGTGAAGATGCTCGACAATAAAATTTTAAGGTATATTTATTTTGGAGCTAAGTTTATGATAAAATCTATAAACTGCTAGAAAATATCCTGCTATATTAAAAAGTATGACTAAAATAATGTATACTTTTGAGAGCTAATTATATTTCAAATATACCTATTTTTTGATATGAATTATCATCTCAAATTTGCTGATTTGTTTTCAGGGATTGGAGGATTTAGAATTGCCTTTGAAGAAGCAGGATATCAGTGTGTTTATTCCTGCGAAAAAGATTTAGATTGTCAGCTTGTTTATTTTAATAATTTTGGGGAATATCCTGAAGGAGATATTACTCAAGTAAACTTAGATAAAATACCAAACATTGATGTACTGACAGCAGGTTTTCCTTGTCAACCCTTTAGTATTTCTGGAAAAAGGCAAGGATTTGAAGATACCAGAGGAACTTTATTTTTCAATATTTGTAAAATTATAGAAGCGAAACATCCTGAAGTGATTTTACTTGAAAATGTTAAACATTTACTACATCTGGATAAAGGAAAAACTTTCGAGGTTATTTTATATTCCTTAGAAGATTTAGGATATTCAGTTCAATATAAGCTTTTAAATGCTAAAGATTTTGGATTACCGCAAAACCGAGAACGAGTGATTATTATTGGGACTAAGAATAAACCTTTTAATTTTTCAAAGCTACGAATGGTTTATCCAGTTCCAAAATTAAGAGATTATTTAGATAATCAGGGAGAATTTGAATATTTAAATCCCGAAGAATATACTTTAATTGATAGTAGTAAGCAACAAGCATCGGGTTTAATTTTTGTTGGTTATCGAAATAAAAGTATTTGGAAGAAAGGCATTCGACCCAATACTGAGCATTTATCAAGAGTTCACCACCAACCAAATAGAATTTATTCAATTGATGGAGTACATCCAACCATTCCCTCCCAAGAGACATCAGGACGTTTTTTTATTTATATTCCTGAAGAAAATAGAGTTCGTAAGCTAACCCTGACAGAATGTTATAGAATTATGGGATTTCCCGATGATTTTCAACGTCATCCTAATGGCGGAGAAAGTTATAAGCAAATTGGTAATTCTATTTGTATTCCTCTATTCCAAGAAATTGCAACCCAAATCAAAGAGCAAATTTTTGATATTAAGGATAACCCAAAATTATCTCCATCTAACGGGAAGCCAACTTTTCAACAACCTATTCAATTAGAAATCCCAGGACTTTACCTCTATTAATATGAATCATAAAGAAAAACTTTTAGAGATTTACGAAAATTCTATTATTGTTAATGATATTGAACATAAAGTTCCTGATGAATATAAAAATTATATTTTTCAACTTGGGTCTAAATGCACTCATCAAAAAGGAGTCTATACAGTCTTAATTACGTTACTGGTTCATAAAATTTTGCAACCTACTCAAGATATTAGATACCATCAATCTAATCTGCCCGGTGGTTTTTCCGGTCGAAGTATAGATACACAGTATATTACACCTACACTTAAACAATTAGATTTGCCTGCAATGTCAGAAAGTGGTTGGTTAACTCGTTCCCTTGAACAACCTTACCCATATACTTTAAGCTATCAAGGAAAAATCAATGATTCAAAGGTTAAAGAAGCATTTTTACATATCATTGACTATGTTCAAACATATCCTGAAAAAGCAGAAATCTGTTTAAGGTTATTAATTAATCAAGTGATAAAAGTTACTAAAACGAATAAAATTCAAATTATAAAACTAGCTAATCCTGATAAAATTGATATTATAACCTTAATTAATTCTCTAGCTAAACACTTTGATTTCGACTATAAAGTTCGGGGTGGTTCTAAACTTCCAGTTCTTGCTTTCTATGCTATATACATTTGTTTAGTTACTGAAGTCGATAGATATAAATCCTGTACCCTTAAAGTTTTAGGAAGCCATACCGCATCTGATCGAACATCTCAAACGGCGGGAGATATTGAACTATTTGATCAGCAGGGTAATTTATTTGAAGCTATAGAAATTAAATATGGAAAAGAAATTGACCTCCCAATCATCCGTATAGCCCAAGAAAAGATTATTAAACATAATCCTAAACGATATTTTATATTTTCTTCTAAAGATATTAAATTATCAGAAGCTGATTTAATTAAGGCAGAAATCAAAAAAATAGCAGAAACTCATGGCTGTCAGATGATCGTAAATGGCCTTATTCCTACCCTGAAGTATTACTTCAGGCTGCTGATGTCCCTAGAAAAATTTATTGATGAGTATTCAAAGTTGATTGAGTTAGATCAGGAACTTCAGGTTGTCCATAAAACAAAATGGAATGAAATTTTATCAGAATTGGAGCTTTAAATCAGGCTTTTTTTTCTGTTATAGTGCTATTGATACCAAATTTAATATTTTTAGCTGCTCACGATCGCTTCTTTTATAAAATGATAAAGTCATTTTATAAGTAGAGTTTTAACTTCTTGAGATCCGCGCTGAAGCGCAACTACAAACGTTATGTTTGATCAAACTTTAACACCGCTATTTACTGCCTTAAAAAACTGTGCTAATCAACCGGATGCTGCGTTTTATGCACCGGGACATAAACGAGGACAAGGAATTTCCCCTTTATTAACAGAATTCTTGGGAACTCAACTGTTTAAA
>JBMDYE010000147.1:0-19898 GCA_048595135.1 Planktothrix sp.
CAGGTAATGTTTATATGTACGGACAAAGCAGAACTAAATTTTGGGCTTCAAATTTGCCGGATTTATCTTTTTGTGTTAATAGCTTAACAGGATTTAATTTCCCCAATGCGAATCAAATGTCTTGTAATGAAATAGGTCAGAGAAAAGTTAAGATGCAGGTTATTACAGTAAATCCTGGTACAACGCTATGGAATTTAGGAGAATAATTTCAGTCGATATTACTGGGAATTAAAAACGAGGTTTCTTAAATAAAATGTGTGGTTAATTTTCTGGATTTAGTGATTAAGTCTTTATAATAGGTTCTACTCTTGCTTGCTAAATTTCATTAAAGATGTAAGATGGGCTATGCCCATCCTACAAGAGAAGAGTGCTAAATTTAATTATTGTCAGTAGAAGATTGAGAAGCAACTCGTCTCACCACCTCAACCTCTAAATTTAATGCGCTTGCAATTTGTTCAGGGGTTAATCCTAATGCTAATAAACTAGGAATAGATTCGAGTTTCCCTTCTACTTTCCCTTCTACTTTTGCTTCCTGATAAAATCGGGTTTGTTTTAAATCACTAAATCCAAACATAGCTTCAATTTCCTCGCGACTTAATTGAGTAAACTTGTAGATCAGGATTATTTCGAGCAATTGCAAAACTTTTTGCTGGGTCGCAACATCTAATTGTTGTTGCTGTGCCATTTGAATCAGTTGCCGACCTTGTTCAACGGCCTGCTCCTGATCGTTTACAATTAGTTTAACAATTCCAAGGCTCAAGGAGGAAGAGGGACGTTCCTGTAATTCATCCAGATAAACGACCTGTACTTGTTGAGTCGTTTCTAAACAGTGGTAAGCTCTGGGTATTCCAGGGTTAAGGCTGTGGGAAGCAAAGATCGCAACCGCACACCAATTATTTTCGGGTTGATATTGACCCAGATAAACGAAAATTTCCGTAAAGAAACGCCAGTAAAAATCGGCTTTTGGCTGAAATTGTACCTCAACAAAATAAGTGAGTCTGTCCTCCGTTTCGCTATCGGGTAAAAATATCCCGTCAAAGCGTCGGGACAGTTCTTTGATTTCTCTGGATGAAAACTCATAGTGTTCTGCTAATTCCGGCGGTTCACCAATGAGTTCAAACAGTAACCCAGGAAACGTTTGAAACAGTTTATAAAAGATGGTGTCTGTTCTCACGTTTAAAATCTATTTTATTTTTATTATAAACTAGGATAGGCTCTGCTGATAATCGAAAAAGCGATCGCCTACCTTAATTTAATTCACAAATAAGTATTATAGATGTCAACAAATCAACCTCGGTCTGGCTATACCATTCCTGTTTTTGCTTGTGCGGCGGCGGTGGCAGCTTTACAATATTTATGCAATAACACCCAACCCTTAAAAACCGTCTCTATTGATTTAATTGAACCTGCGGAAATGGCAAATATCCCCATTGAACAAATTGCCTGTTTAAATGCTAATTCCGCCTTAGCCATAACCCGTTCTGACCCAGGAGATAATTTAGATTTAACTCGAAATACTCCAATTTGGGCAATGGTTGAATGGATAACAACCGAAACCAACGAACCCATTATTTTAATTGGAGGAGAAGGCATTGGCATTAATCAAACTACAAAGGAATCTGCGATTTATCGTTATGCAAAAACGTTATTTTATGAAAATTTAAACCGTTTTCTACCCTTAAAAAAACAAATTAAAGTTACAATTATTTTACCGGAAGGCAAACAACTCGCGACCCGAACCTCTAACGCTGCTTTTGGAATTGTAGAGGGATTATCGTTACTGGGAACAACGGGAATTTCTCAACCCTTAACGGTTCCTGAACAGTTGGAACAATATCAAATTCAACTGCAACAAAAAGCCAAAGAATTTGATTGTTTAGTGTTTTGTGTGGGGGAAAATGGGTTAGACTTAGCCCAAAAAATGGGAATTCCACCGCAACAAACCTTGAAAACCGCTAATTGGTTAGGGCCGATGTTAGTCGCTGCTGGAATAGCCGGAATTAAGTCAATTTTACTCTTGGGTTATCATGGCAAATTAATCAAATTAGCAGGAGGAATTTTCCATACCCATCATCATCTCGCCGATGCTCGACTGGAAATTCTAACCGCCCATTGTGCCACCCTAGGACTAGCGACTTCTGATCTACAACGAATTTTTAACAGTTCCACCGCCGAGGATGGCTTACAATACCTGCGAGAATTGGATCAAATTTCAGCAGAAAATTGGGTGAGTCGGGTCTATCAAGCGATCGCAACCACCATTGACCAACGTTCCCAAGCTTATATTTACACCCATTGCGAAAAAAATGTCCAGGTGGGTTCCCTGATGTTCGACCGCAAGCGTAAAATTATCATTAAAAGTGAAATCGCTGATACACTTTTAGATCAAATTTGTTATTCTAATCAGAATAACTGTTAAAGGTTGTTCGTCAAGATTTGTCCATCCTGACCCATAACCGCCGATTTAGGTTTTCTAAACCTGTAATGACGCGATAAGCCTTATGTTGAAAACCTCCTCTCCCCTTCTCCGCAGTGAGACTAGAGGGGGTGTGACTTTTATAGTTAACCGTTGAATTTCTATCCCTTACATTAAACTCAATATGTCTCCCCAGACTCAAACGCCGACTCAACCCGTCGAAACTGACACCACAGTTGAACAAGTGAACCGACAAATGATCGTGATTATGGACTTCGGTTCCCAATATTCAGAATTAATTGCCCGCCGCATTCGAGAAACGGAGGTTTATTCTGAAGTTATTTCCTATCGCACCAGCGCCGAACAACTGAAAACCCTTAACCTCAAAGGCATTATTCTCTCCGGCGGCCCCAACTCCGTCTATGATGAAGGCGCGCCTCAATGTGATCCCGGTATTTGGGAACTGGGTGTTCCTGTATTGGGGGTTTGCTACGGAATGCAACTGATGGTGCAACAGCTTGGGGGAACCGTAGAACGGGCCAAACGCGGCGAATATGGTAAAGCGTCTTTACATATTGATGACCCGACGGACTTACTGACCAATGTGGAAGAAGGAACCACGATGTGGATGAGTCATGGCGACTCCTGCACGCAGTTACCGACGGGGTTTGAAGT
Organism: Planktothrix sp.; assembly: GCA_048595135.1. GTDB lineage: Bacteria > Cyanobacteriota > Cyanobacteriia > Cyanobacteriales > Microcoleaceae > JBMDYE01. The sequence continues at coordinate 3,092 of JBMDYE010000147.1, forward strand.
GTTAGCCCATACCGATAATACCCCTTGTGCGGCGATCGCTCACCATGAGAGAAAACTCTACGGGGTACAATTCCACCCCGAAGTGGTTCATTCCATTGGCGGTCAAGCTTTAATTCGCAATTTTGTTTACCATATTTGTCGGTGTCAACCGACTTGGACAACGGAAGCGTTTGTAGAAGAAGCCATTCGCGAAATTCGGGCGCGAGTCGGCGATAAACGGGTGTTACTGGCGCTTTCCGGTGGGGTTGATTCTTCAACGTTAGCGTTTTTAATGCACCGTGCCATTGGCGATAACTTAGTTTGTATGTTTATCGACCAAGGGTTTATGCGGAAATTAGAACCGGAACGATTATTAAAGTTATTCCAAGAACAATTTCATATTCCGGTTCAGTATGTGAATGCTCGCGATCGCTTCTTAAAACAACTCGAAGGCATCACCGACCCGGAAGAAAAACGCAAACGCATTGGTTGGGAATTTATTAAAGTCTTTGAAGAAGAATCTGCACGGTTAGGGCCGTTTGATTATTTAGCACAAGGAACCCTTTATCCTGATGTGATTGAGTCGGCAGATACTAATGTTGATCCCAAAACCGGAGAACGGGTTGCGGTTAAAATTAAAAGCCACCATAACGTCGGCGGTTTACCCAAAGATTTGCGGTTTAAATTAGTAGAACCGTTGCGAAAATTGTTTAAAGATGAAGTCCGAAAAGTCGGACGTTCGATTGGTTTACCGGAAGAAATTGTCCGACGTCATCCATTTCCTGGCCCTGGTTTAGCGATTCGGATTTTAGGAGAAGTTACGGCGGAAAAATTAAATATTCTTCGGGATGCGGATTTAATTGTTCGTGAAGAAATTAACCGCCGGGGAATTTATCACGATTTTTGGCAAGCGTTCGCGGTGTTACTTCCGGTGCGAAGTGTTGGTGTAATGGGAGATCATCGCACTTATGCTTATCCGATTGTGTTGCGATTTGTCAGCAGTGAAGATGGAATGACCGCCGATTGGTCACGCGCTCCTTATGATTTATTAGAAACGATTTCTAACCGCATTGTTAATGAAGTGCGCGGCGTGAATCGAGTGGTTTATGATATCACCTCTAAACCGCCTGGAACCATCGAGTGGGAATAGGGAATCGGAGGCAGGAGGCAGGAGGCAAGAGGAAGAAGGAAGTAGGAAGGAAAAATAGTCTGCTTGTCCCCCCATCCCCTTGTCTCCTTGTCTCCTTGTCTTCCCCTGCTCTCCCCCTGTGTCCTCCCTCCTTCCTCCCTTCTTATTCCTCCTGCCCTCTGCCTCCTGCCTCCTGCCTTCTGCTTAAATTCCAAATAATGATTGCATTCGTTGGCGAATCCAAATCAGAGGATTCGTGTCTAAATCTTCTTCTTCTCCTAATATTCCCAGTTCTCTTAAGAGTTGTTGACGTTGGATAAGTTCTTGTTTTCGCTCCACTAAGGTTTCAGCCAGTCGATCAGCGAGTTGGGGATAACTGGATAAAAAATTGTGAAAAACATTGCGATCAACAACGAATAAAATAGTGGTTTCTAAGGTTCTCACCGCAGCAGTTCGGGGAATTCCCATAATTAAAGATAATTCTCCAAAAAAGTCCCCCGCTTGTAAATCTCGAATATGTTTGTTGACTTTCTCCGAAAGAATTTCCACCGAACCCGATAAAATAATATGAAAGGCATCGCCTGGATCACCTTCATGAAAAATAAATTCTCCAGCTTGGATGGTTTCTCGATAGCCTTTTTCTATTAATCCTAATAACTCTAAATCAGTAAAATTCTCAAAATAAACGACTTTTCTTAATAAATCTCGTAACGATTGACTGGTTGTTGTATCGATCGCAAATCCATGAGAACTTTCTATGGTTCGGATGGGAGTTAGTTGGTTTTCGTTTGGAGTATTCTCAATTGGACGGGAATTAAAATTAAAAATTCCTCGCAATTCTTCAGGATTTTTAATCCATAAATCTCGTTGGGGGAGGGGAATGGTAATGTTATTTTTCTTCATCGCACTTTCAATCATATAATTTAAGGAACTTTGAATCGGTAATCTATTTTTAGCTTGATCAATCCAAACTAATAGTTCATAATTAACCGCACTTTCTCCAAAATTTCTTAACCAAACTTGAGGCGGTGGATAAGATAAAACTCTGGATTCTCGATGAGCAACGGATAACAGAATTTCGGTGACTAAAACCGGATCACTTCCATAAGCAACAGGGACGGGAATATGAATGCGGCTATTAACATTTCCATAACTCCAATTGATAATTTTACCATTGACTAAAATTTGATTCGGAACAATAATTGAAATACCATCATTCGTTAAAATTGTTGTGGCGCGAATGGCTATTTTCCGAATGGTTCCTTCTAACTGATCTAATTCAATATAATCCCCCACTTTAAGCGGACGTTCAATCAGCAAAATTAATCCACTGACAAAATTTTGAACTAATCCCTGAAATCCTAAACCAATTCCAATTCCTAACCCTCCAGCTAAAAAGCTTAAGGAACGAGTATCTAAACCCGCCGCTTGAGGAACAATAATAAACCCTAATCCAATAAAAAAATAGTAAAAAATACTGGAAATTGCTTCTCGACTGGCTTCATCTACACCCCATTTTATTAATAAGTAATCTCGTAAAAACTTCGTTAATAACTTAGCAATAAAAATAACAAGAAATAACCCAATAATCAAGGTTAAAATTAAACTAATTGAGATTGTGATTTCCCCAATTTTAAACGGCTGAATAAAAAGTTTATACAAAAACTGTATAATACCTTGAATTATATTCATCTGGCTAATCTCCTTTCTCGAAGGTATCGCTTAAGATTTTATTGTGTCTGAACCCCTGGTTCATCTCAATGCTAATCTATAGGTTAGCGGTTTTAATTCAAAATGATCTCCTCTTTTAATCCAATGGTCTATCATACACTAAAAGCCACTTGTAAAACGGTACATTTAGGGGGTTTCTCCTGTGATCTAGATCCAGCTTTAATCGTTAACTCAGGCGATCATATCCAAGTAGAAACCTATACAGGATTCAAAGTATATAATCAGGCTCCTAATGCCTTTTTGACGCCAGAATTCCTAGAAATTTGTCATCATTTACCCCTAGATCGAATGGTTGGGTCTGGTTCCCATTTATTAACAGGGCCGATTTATATTAACAATGCAGAACCTGGGGATGTTTTAGAAGTGCGACTGGAATCGATTTCTCCCCTTTTAAGTATGGGATTTAATGCAATTAGGAAAGGATGGGGAGCATTACCCAAACAATTTTCTGAATCTCGGTTACGATTTATTCCCTTAGATTTAGATAAAAATATTGCTGAATTTCCACCGAATAGTGGTATTTTAATTCCGTTACGTCCGTTTTTTGGAATTCTAGGTGTGGCGACTCCTGAAACTCAACGATCTTCAATTCCCCCTGGACTTTATGGGGGAAATATTGATAACCCAGAATTGCAAGCGGGATCACGTTTGTTTCTACCCATTTTTGTTCCTGGTGCGTTATTTTCCATTGGCGATGGACATTCAGCCCAAGGAGAAGGGGAGGTTAATGTAACCGCTATTGAGACGTCAATGCAAGGCACAATTCAATTGATTTTACATAAAAATTTATCCTTGAATGCACCCTTCGCAGAAACACCAACGGATATTATTACAATGGGATTTGCGGAAACTTTAGATGCGGCTTTTGAGTGTGCTTTACAACAAATGATTCACTGTTTAGAACGATTTTTTAACCTGGATGCTGAGGAAGCGTATGTTTTATGTTCTCTGGCGGCAAATTTTCGGATTACTCAAGTGGTGAATAGTCCTAATAAAGGGGTTCATGGCATGATTTCTAAATCGATTTTAGCTCAATCTTTGCCACTATAAATTGATTCAAGGAAAGCTTATTTATGACGAATATAGAATTAATTATTTTGGCGATCGCTGGACTCATTGCAGGAATTTTAGCCGGATTTTTAGGCATTGGGGGAGGAACTGTTTTAGTGCCGTTATTAGTCGCATTAGGGTATGAACCCATTCAAGCAGTTGCGACCAGTAGTTTATCAATTGTTATTACTGCAATTTCCGGTAGTATTCAAAACTGGCGCATGGGTTATCTCAGTTTTAATCGGGTGATTGGGATTGGTTTTCCGGCGGTTATTACCGCACAAATTGGGGTATTTTTGGCTGAATTTTTCCCTCCTAAATTATTATTGTTTTTATTCGGATGTTTACTGCTATTAAATATTTATTTAGTGGAAGTTAGAAAACAAATCACCGCCAAAAAGAAACAGCAAGAAGAACAACAAGATCCTGAACAGGAAGCAACACCTCAAGCTAATTCTAATATTCTTTATAATCCGATTATTGCCCGAATTTTTACCGGAAGTGCCGCCGGAATCTTAGCGGGTTTATTTGGAGTGGGGGGAGGAATTATTATGGTTCCTTTGCAAATTCTTTTATTAGGAGAACCGATTAAAGTTGCTATTCAAACCAGTTTAGGGGTAATTATTATTACTGCAATTTCTGCTAGTTTAGGACACGCAGTTCAAGGAAATGTTCTTTGGGTTCAAGGAATAATTTTAGGGTTAGGAGGATTATTAGGCGCGCAAATTAGCACGCGATTTTTACCCAGGTTGTCAGACCAAACCGTTAGTTTAATGTTTAAAATATTTCTAGGGATTTTAGCAGTTTATATTTTTAGACAAGCGTGGTTAGCCTCTTAAATCATGTATCTGCAAATACAACTTTTAAGCTTGATTTAGTCTATAATATACTCTTAAAACTCAACTCTTTCAAATCACCCAACTGATCAATACCAGATTAACATTATGCTGGATATTCAGCACCCAATTAACCAACTGAACCAGGAACTTCCGATTTTAGACTTTAAACATATTCATCTTGAATATCGCGTTAAAGGGGAAGTTAAAACGATCATTGAGGATGTATCTTGTTCCATTCAATCAGGAGAATTCATCTCCATTGTTGGGCCAAGTGGCTGTGGAAAAACCTCCCTTTTATCGATGATTTCAGGATTAAAACCTGCCAAACAAGGAACGTTGCTTTATCGGGGAACTCCCATTACCAAACCGATTAAAAATGTCGGAATCGCCTTTCAAAAACCCGTATTATTCCCTTGGCGAACTACGTTAAAAAATGTTTTGTTACCTTTAGAAATTGTTCATCCTTATAAACGAAAATTTAGACAGAATTTTTCTGAATATCGCCAACAAGCGCAAGACCTTTTAGCCACCGTTGGGTTAGAGGATTTTGTTAACCATTATCCTCAACAATTATCCGGGGGAATGCAACAACGGGCTTCTCTGTGTCGCGCCTTAATTCATAAACCGGAATTATTATTATTAGATGAACCCTTTGCCGCCTTAGATGCGTTGACCAAAGAGGAACTATGGGGAATGTTACAATCTCTTTGGCAAAAAACCCAATGTACTGCTATTTTAGTCACCCATGATTTAAGGGAAGCTATCTTTTTATCTGATCGAGTTTATGTGATGAGTTCTCCTCCGAGTCGGATTATTTATTCCTTAAAAATTAACTTCCCTCGCCCCCGAAGGTTAGAGATTTGTTTAACGGATGAATTTAACCATTTATTTGCCGATTTACGGAAACAGATTCAGAAAAAATCGTTGTGATTTCTTAATAAATTAATCCGTGATATCAATTAATATGAAACAATTAAAATCCTTACTTAATTCTCCAATCTCGTCCTATATTCTCCCCCTTGTAAGCACCGTTTTATTATTCACCGTTTGGGAAATTGCTGTCCGAGTATTTGCGATTCCTCAGTTTATTTTACCTGCACCGTCTCAAGTTTTTCAAGTGGCGGTAGAGTTTGGAGATATTGTCCTTAAACACGCAGGACAAACCTTAATGACGACTTTAATCGGCTTTCTTTTAGCCATTCTAGCGGGTATCGGGTTAGGATTTCTGATTGGTTATTCTAAACTGGCTTATAAAAGTCTTTATCCCTTATTAGTCGCATTTAATACGATTCCTAAAGCGGCGTTAGTCCCGTTAATGGTGATTTGGTTTGGGGTGGGAACAATTCCCGCTATTTTAACGGCATTTCTGCTTGGTTTTTTCCCCATTGCGGTTAATGTAACAACTGGATTAACCACCGTTGAACCGGAAATGAAAGATGTTTTAACCTCTTTGGGTGCTTCGCGCTTAGAACTGTTTCAAAAATTAGGATTTCCTCATACCTTACCTTATCTGTTCGCTTCTTTAAAAGTGGCAATATCTTTAGCTTTTGTGGGTTCTGTTATTTCTGAAACCGTTGCGTCTAGTTCAGGAATTGGTTTTTTAATTGTTGATGCGAGTTCTAAATTTGAAATTCCTTTAGCCTTTTTAGGGTTATTCGTTTTAGCCGCAATGGGGGGGATTTTATATGGAATTTTTGTCGCCTTAGAATATTATTTGGTTCCTTGGGATCGAGTTTAATTAAGTACAGTTTGCTACACATCATTACTCTGTAGAGACGCGCCAATAACCTTCGGTATGGCTTCGCCTGGGCGCGTCTCTACGTGGGGTTTTGGGACTGATGTAGACCGCTATAACATATTAGATAAAGTTGCCATTGGTTCCCAATTTAAGATATCTTGCAATAAGGCTTGATACCCCTGGACATTTGGATGTAACCCATCATTACACAGGTGAGAGTCTATCCAATGTTCTCCCCGTTTTAACCAGATATCAAAGAGATCCAAATAGGGAATTTGACGGGTTTCGCAAGCTTGGCGAGTCGTTTCTTTATACTGATATTGATCAGCATGATTATAATAGAAACAATTCAGAAACGGCATCCGCTTTTCATTAACAGGAACCATGCCAATAAATAACACCGGACAGAGGTTTTGAGCATGATCCAGTAAATGATTTAACTGAAGTTGAAATTGGTTCAATTCCAGAAACGATTTACCCGTCGGATGACCTAAACGGGGGGAGTCATTGACGCCAACGGACAGAATAATTAAATCCGGTAAGCGGTTTCGCAACTCGCCCCGATGGCGAAATTCATGGTCTAAGCGTTGTGCCACTTGTGCAACTCCATTTCCCCTGATTCCTAAATTGTAGAGGGCATGATGGGGATGATTAAGAGACATCCATTGACGACGTAACCGTTCTACCCAACCGCCACCAACGGGGTCACCAAACCCATAAATCAAACTATCTCCTAAAACGATAATTTTTAATGATGAACGGTTGGAAGGAAGAGCGGATGAAAAGTTGAGGGTAGAAATTGCTGAGGGCATAAATCCTTTATCCTCACACGACAAGGTTTAATGATAGCCGATGTTAATGGCTTCTAGAGAACATACAAATCAACCTTCAGAGATATTTGTTATTTAGGTTACTGTTTATAGGACAAATAAAATGGTAAAGGTTGATGTTTAAAAAATCTGTATTTTAGCGAACATTTGGGCTTAATATCAACTTGATAATATTCTATAGATAGCTAGAAAATATAGGCGTTTATACTGATTATATTACTCATTTTGAACTCAACATAAAACCAACGTTCTATACAGAATTTATACAGAAATTTATATTAAGAAATGAACAAGTTATGCCGTTTGAGGCATTCGGGATGAATGCTAAGTTTTGCCTCATCCCCATATCTGCCTGACGGAAGTGATCCAAAACCGTTCAAAACTGACACAGAAACCGGATTTCTCAAGGAGAATTCTAAACCGGATGCACACAATCTGAATCACAAACCCGGTTTCTTTAACCCTCTGCGTCAGTTCTAAGGTTTTAAACCGGATAGTACAACCCATCCCCACGCCTCTGCCAACCAATGCCACTGGGATCTTTGCGTTGGCTCCACTGACTGAAATGATCGCCGCCTTTGGAGGCTTCCTTGGCGACGGTTCGGGTGGTAACACCGAGTCGTTGAGTCAGTTCCTCCTCTGTTTTAGGAGTTAAGCGGGGAGAGCTTCGAGCAACGGGGGAATTCCCAGCACGGCGTCCCACCTCTCCAGAACCAGAAGCGGGTTTATTGATTAATTGCTGCTGCATTAAAGCCACCTGACCTTTTAACAGGTCAAGATCTCCTTGCATGGGTTTGAGTTGTTCTTGTACAATTTGTTCCACCTCAGTCCTCAGTTCAGAACTCAGTTGAGGTTCTTCCCCATCAAAAAACTGTTTAATCATTTGGACTAAGGCAGCACTTTCAGTTAAGTTATACCGCTTCATGTACTGCCGCAGTTTTTTATGGTAGTCCGGTGGAACGTAAGTAACCGCCCTAATATTTTTTGTGACCATGAGTGTGTTTAATTGTACTACCTCAATATAGACAAGACTCACAAGGGAGTACGACACTAATAGCATACTGCCTTAGTACACCGAATTGATAAAACAGGAGGCAGGAGGCAGGAGGCAGAAGGCAGGAGGCAGAAGGCAGGAGGCAGAAGGCAGGAGGCAGGAGGCAGGAGGCAGGAGGAAAAAGGCAGAAGGAAAAAGGCAGAAGGAAAAAGGTAGAAGGAAAAAGGCAGAAGGAAAAAGGCAGAAGGCAGAAGGCAGGAGGCAGAAGGAAAAAGGCAGAAGGAAAAAGGAGAATCTGCTTTCTTCACTCACTCCGCTCCTCCTCTCCTACCTCCCCTACTTCACCCTCTTGCCTCTTGCCTTCTGCCTTCTGCCTCCTGCCTCCTGCCTCCTCCTGCTATATAATCAATTTTGAATGTTATTTTCATTCTCGACGTGCAACTTCAAACTTGGCTATCGGTTTTAAGAAAATATCGAGCGATCGCAGTTATTCGCGCTGACAAACGGGAACTGGGGAAACAAATGGCAACAGCAACCGCCTCTGGGGGGTTGAGGTTAATAGAAATTACTTGGAACAGTGATCAAGCTCCTCAATTAATTGCAGAATTACGATCAGAACTGCCAGAATGTCTGATTGGAACGGGAACATTATTCACCGTTGAAGATGTTCGAGAGGCGATCGCATCCGGGGCGCAATTCCTCTTTTCTCCCCATACGAACCCCGCCATGATTCAAGTCGCAAACCAAGCAGAAATTCCCATGATTCCCGGCGCCTTAACACCAACCGAAATTATCACCGCATGGCAAGCCGGAGCCAGTTGTGTCAAAGTATTTCCCATTGGTTCCGTTGGCGGGGTTAATTATATTAAAAGTTTACAAGGCCCAATGGGAAATATTCCTTTAATTCCAACCGGAGGAGTCACGTTCAATAACGCCGTTGAATTTATTCAAGCCGGAGCGATCGCGGTGGGACTTGCCGGAGATTTATTCCCCGCTTCATTAATTGCCAGCCAAAATTGGCAGGGAATTACGGAAAAAACCCGTCAGCTTCTGCAACAGTTTTCCGAAATTAACCCTTAATTCGGTGAAGGAATCAGCAACGAAAGCATTGACACTCAAGACCAAAGAAACCCAGTTTCTGTTTGAGTTCTGTTAACCTTTTCCGCAACCTCAAAAATTGATTAAAATAGAAGAGCTTATCGTCGAGCTTAGTTGATTCATCATTTCTTGCTAGTTTGAAACGGAGGAGTGTAACATGATGACCCCAAATTCTAATCTAAACTCAACCCCCTTATCCGAACAAACTGAACGTTTAAATCGATCTAAATCCCTGAACTTTAGAGGATTAAACCTAAGCCAATTCCGACGGTTAGGAATTTTAACAACAGGTGTCATTTTAAGTGTGATTACCCATCTTTCTACCATTCCGGTTGCAGTCGCCGATGAAGAACATAATAAAATTGCTCGGAATATGATGGAATTACAGCAATCTTCAGAGCGCTGGATTCAAATTGATTTAACTCGTCAACGTTTAATTGCTTGGGAAGGCAATAACCCCGTTTATGCGGTAGTCGTTTCCACTGGAAAACCTTCTACCCCAACGCGGAAGGGCGTGTTTGAAGTGTATACCAAATATGCCAGTACCCGAATGACAGGCCCCGACTATGATGTGCCGGACGTTCCCTATACGATGTATTACGATGGAGGGATGGCAATTCATGGAGCCTATTGGCATAATTTGTTTGGCACACCTGTGTCTCACGGTTGCACCAATGTAGCCGTTAATCATGCCAAATGGCTGTTTGAGTGGGCATCGGTGGGAACACCCGTGATTGTGCATGATTAATTAACAAATGCGAATTCTGGCAATTGGTGATATTCATGGCTGTTCAACGGCGTGGGATACGCTCATGAGCGTTGTTCAGCCGCAAGCAGATGATTTAATCATTACTCTGGGGGATTATGTGGATAAAGGCCCCGATTCCAACGGGGTACTTGACCGACTTCTGACGCTGTATCAAACCGGACAGTTGGTGGCGTTGCGGGGAAATCATGAAATCATGATGTTACAGGCGCGACGGTCGCCCCATGATTTTGAGCGCTGGTACAAAGCAGGAGGTCAACAAGCCTTAGCCTCCTATTCTATTGATGAAAGATATCCTGAATTCAATCAAATTCCGATGGAACATTGGGAATTTATTGAAAAAACTTGTGTGAATTTCTGGGAAACGGAAAACCATATTTTTGTTCATGGGAATTTAAATCCCAATCGGTCGCTTTATCAACAATCTCCTCGTTATTTATTTTGGGTGAAATTTTCTGATGCTAAACCCCATTATTCAGGAAAAACCATGATTTGTGGTCATACCCCCCAAAAAGATGGTCAACCCCTGAGTAAAGGGTACGCGATTTGTATTGATACTTGGGTTTATGGAAACGGTTGGTTAACTTGTTTAGAGGTTAATCAAGGTAATATTTGGCAAGCCAATCAAAAGGGAGAATATCGAAGTTTTACGCTCATCAATTCTTAGCAAAGTTTGCTGGTAGGGGGGATGAAATCTTTAAATATTTGCTACAAATCCTGATTGTGTAGAGACGCGCCAATCACCTTCGGTATGGCTTCGCCTGGGCGCGTCTCTACGTGGGGATTAGAAAATCATCTGTCACATCGATTTCAGTCTTTCAGATTATCTGCTCATCATGCCTTTTGTTGCTTCTTCGGTTTTATTTTTGAGATGATTTGCTGATTCTTTCCCCATATCAACGTACTCAGCACCCCAATCTTTAAAGGCTTCTACTGAATCTCTGGTAATATTATTGAGGCGTTCATTGAGGGGAACATCACCCCGTGCTTCATCGAGTAATTCGCCTGTGGTTTTGGGTCGCGCCGAATCATTTTGATGGGCAATATCTTTAATTCGATTCGCTGCTGCTTTATTGGTACTTTCTGCCGATTGAATATTATTAGCGGGTAATTCAACTTTATTCGGATGATTTGCAAAAACCAGAAACCCAACTAAAACAACTGTTACAAACCGTTTAACTTGAATTTTTCGGATAAAAGCGTTAAGATGCGCGATCGCATTAGAAATCCAATTCATCATCATAAAACTCCAATAGTATGCTTGATGCTTTTAAATTAATGCCATTCTTACAATAACTTTTAAAAATTAGTTGTTCCTCTACCAGAAGTCAGAGCTTAGTTAATAAAAACACATAAATTTGTTAACGGTAGTGTATATTAAGGTTAAGGGATTTTTTGTTATTAAACCTCTAACTTTCATCCTCTCAACGTTAAAAATAAACCTATCTTTAGAGGGAAGACAAGGGGATAAAGAAAGCGAGGGAAACCAGGGGAGAAATTTCGGTTCCCTGATTCTTAATTCTTAATTATTAATTTATGAATCTTAATTCCTCGAATAAATGGCAAGATTTTGCCCTTTTACTGATTGATGTCCAAAACGACTTTTGGGAACCTTCCCTTCAAGAAGCTTTTCCCGAATTTCCTAATAATATTCGTCGTCTTCTTAGCTTTTGTCGCCAAGAAGGACTTGAAGTTATTCACTTACGAGAAGTCTTTAAAGCCGATGGTTCTAACTGGTTGCCTCGCTATCAGTTGCGGGGTCGTGCCCTATGTATTGAGGGAACATCCGGTGCAGAAGTCTTAGAAGCAGCGCGAGAACAACCTGGGGAAAAAGTTTTCAAAAAAGATGCCTTAGATGCCTCTCAAAATACCCAACTTTTGGATGATCTTCATAGCAAAGGCAAACGCTTTTTATTAACAGCCGGGTTAGCCACTTCTGTCTGTGTTTTATTCACCGCTGCTTCCCTTGCCCAATTAGGATTTTTAACAGTCATTATTTCTGACTGTTGCGCTGATTATCCTGAAGCTCATCAAATGGCGCTTAAACGTTATCTAAACTATTTATTAGAGGTCGTCACCCTAGATGAAATTCCCAACAGTTGGAAAACCTGGCAAAATCAAATTCAGAAATTAGAAGAATTAAAAATCAGTAATCAGTAATCAGTAATCTGATTACTGATGTTGTTGAATCGGAATCTGAATGATAAACTCAGTTCCCTGTCCGAGAGTTGAAATATATTTTAAATGACCTTGATGCTTTTCGGTAATAATTTGATAACTAATTGAAAGTCCTAATCCGGTTCCTTTTCCGATGGGTTTTGTAGTAAAAAATGGATTAAAAATATTTTGCTTAACCTCTTCTGGCATCCCATAACCATTATCTGCGATCGCAATTTCGATCCAATTTAGATCAATTACCGATGTCCGAATTGTGATCTGACCCGGATGGTTTTGGGCGACTTCATAGAATTGCTTTCTATTATTTTCTTCAATAGCATCAATGGCATTAGAGAGAATATTCATAAACACCTGATTAAGTTGACCTGGATAACATTCCACGAACGGTAAGTCTCCGTAATTCTTAATCACTGTTAGGGGAGGATATTCTGATTTTTGTTTTAAACGATGCTGCAAAATCAACAAGGTACTATCAATGCCTGTATGAATATCAACAGGTTTCATTTCCGCTTCATCCAGCCGAGAAAAAGTTCTGAGAGATTTGACAATTTCTCGAATTCGTTCACTCCCTAACCGCATGGATGCTAACATTTTCACCAAATCTTCCTGCATAAACTCTAAATCAATTTCTTCCAGCTTTTCTTGAATAGCAGGAGTCGGTTTAGGATATTCAGTTTGATACAATTGAACCACGTCTAAAAAATCTTGTGTATATTCATCTACATGAACCAGATTTCCGTGAATAAAATTAATCGGATTATTAATTTCATGGGCAACCCCTGCCACTAATTGCCCCAAACTCGACATTTTTTCCGCTTGAATCATTTGAGTTTGAGTTTGTTTAAGTTCTTCAACGGTATTTTTTAATTCAGCCGTCCGTTCTTCAACCCGTTGTTCTAATTGTTCCTTATTTTCTTCTAACGCCATAAAAGAGTCGCGTAGTTGATAAGCCATTTGATTAAAGGATTGCGCTAACTCTCCCAATTCTTTAATACCAGAGGAACTGACCTGTTGATCTAATTCTCCAGAAGCCATTGACTGAGAGGCTTTATTCAATCGCCAAATGGGTTTAGTAATCCAGTGGGAGGTGTAAATTCCTAATAGGGTTGCCAGGATTAATGCACCCAAGCAAAGCAACAATGTGGTACGGGTATTTTGATTAATTTCTGCCATAAAATCAGATTTCGGCAGTGTCACCACCACCAACCAGTCCAACCCATATTGATCTCGCCAAGGTGTGACCCGCACAAACTGATCCTGGTTATTGAGTTGGAAACTCAGAGATTGAGGTTGGGAAATTTGGTTGAGATTACCAAAGTGCTCTAGCAAATGGGTGGTTGTTTCTCGAATCATCGGGTCGGTGCTGTCAAGTGCTTTCAGACGTTGTGCTTTGCCATTAACCGTTTTGTAAGACTGTTCGGATGAGGAACTAGCCACCAATAAACCATTACGCTCTAGGACAAAGGCTTTTCCAGAGGCACTAATTTTAATCTGACGCAGGAAATGGCTAATTTGAGATAACCGCAAGTTGGTGACAAGAACACCAATCAAGGCGTTACTGGCATCGTAGAGGGGGTAACTCGCGGAGATAGAAATAATGTCAGGGAAGTTATCCCACTGATAAATCTGACTCCAAATCGGTTTTTTAGCTCGAACTGCATCGGTATAAGCGGCTTCCGACTGAGGATCGTAGTTGTCGTAAGATGAGATCAGACGAATCCGGTTTCCTTGGCTATCGGTAACATAAGCATTCGCTCTCCATCCGGTGGCGGGAGACAGTTCATCAATGGTAACTTGATCAGGAATTTCAAAGATTCCGGCACCTGCATATTCTCCAGAAGCAAGAACGTAGTAGATATAACCGACGTTGAACACCTGCATCTGCTTCCAACAATAATGTCCGGCTTTTTCAAAATCTTTTAAATTTAATAAACCGAGCCGAACGGCATCGGCATTAATTTGATTAATTTGATGGGGAACCGAAAGATAATTATCGAGGTGTTGGTCAATGCGATCGCTCACTTCCGTTTCTAACTGCGTCACCAGAACATTAATCGCTTTTTCTCCATTTCGGAGCGAAAACCATCCGGTTAATCCAACAGCCAGAACAATTTGGAGCAGAAAGGGGACAACTAGAATCAATCGCAAGGAAATCGGCTTATTAGGATTAATACGACTCAATTGTTTAGCCATCATTTGTCATTTCCAACCCCAAATTTTAATCGTGCCATCGTTACTTCCACTCACAATTCGGTTATTAAAATGACTATAGGCAAGGGTACGAACTGCACTGGAATGACCTGTAAGAATTGTTGAAGGTTCTAAGGTGCTACCCACCTGCATATTTGGGCTAATGTGCCAAAGTCGCAAGGTTCCATCTTGACTTGCAGTGGCCAACAGTTCACCTTGTTGACAAAAAACTAAGGACTCCACAGAGCCGGAATGATCCATCAGCGTCGCTAATTCCTTCCCCAATTCTAACCACCACAGTTTAATTGTTTGATCTTCACTCGCACTAGCCAGAATTAACCCATCGGGACTAAACGCCACCGACCAAACGGGGAAGGAATGACCCACCAAGATCACGTCCGGGGTGAGTCCTTTTAAATTCCATAACCCCACCATTCCATCGCCGCTTCCACTGGCTAAATAGACACTATCGGGACTAAACGCCAGTGACCAAATTGGAAAAGAATGGGCTTTTAACGGGGGAAGAGCTTGGTTACAGGTAAAATCCCAAAACCCAATCATCCCATCAAAACTACCAACGGCTAGAATTTTGCCATTGGGACTAAAGGCTAAGGAACAGATGGGAACCGAGAGTCCGACATCTAGAGTTTGCATTTCACCCGTCGTCAAATCCCATAACTGAACGATTTTTTCAGACTCCGCCGCCAACAGGGGAGCATGGGGACTGAAGGTGAGGGCGTACCCGGGATAGTCTCGGTTTAGATTGGAAGCCAACAGTTGAGAGCGGCTGAAGGTTTCCAGGTTCCAGAGTTTTAAAGTGGTATCATCACTCCGACTCGCCAGAATTTTACCATCCGCACTAATGGCAAGCGCTCTAACGGCATCGGTATGGGCATCTAGGGTGGCAAGGCATTCCCAAATCTGGGGTTGAGACTGTGGCATATTTGCTGTATTGTTCACTTGATTCTATATTTCTAATTTTTTATTTTCCCCGAAAAACTACCAGGAGTTTTCACTTTGAAACTGGCCGATTGGATTGGTTTTTTATGTTTGGTCATTGCCTTAATTGTGCTTTGGCAATTTCGGCAAATTTTGTTACTCCTATTTTTCTCCGTTGTTTTAGCAACTGCTTTGAATAGTTTAGTGCGACGGTTCCAAAGGTCGGGTTTAAACCGAGGGACATCCATGATTATTACCCTAGCTGTGGTTATTGTGGTTGGGGGATTATTGATTAGTTTAGTGATGCCACCGTTTTTTGACCAGCTTGAGCAATTAATTCAACGGGTACCTGTCGGTTATCAAAACTTTATTAGTTTCTTAAACCAAGTGGCTCAAAAGCCTCCGAGTTGGTTTTCTAAACTGAACATTGAGCTTCCAAACCTGAGTCGATTAGCCCAACAAATTACCCCGTTTGTCCAAAAGCTTCTCGGTAACTTCTTTACCTTCTTTTCTAATTCAATCGCCAATCTGCTCCAGATTTTGTTAGTGTTGGTTTTTACCCTGATGTTACTGGCAGAACCTCAAGCCTACCGAAAAACCTTTGTGCGGCTATTCCCATCATTTTACCGACATCGGGCAGATTTAATCCTATCCAAATGTGAAGTTGTGCTATTGCAATGGTTGGGGGGTAGTGCCATTACGTCCCTATTTGTAGCCACCTTAAGTTGGATTGGTTTGATGATTTTGGGGATTCAATACGTCTTAGCCCATGCCTTATTAGCCGGGGTGTTTAACTTTATTCCCAATATTGGCCCGACCCTGAGCGTCATTTTTCCGGTATCCGCCGCCTTATTAGATGCCCCTTGGAAAGCGGTTGCTGTCATTATTTTATATATTGTAATTCAAAATTTAGAAAGTTATTGGTTTAGCCCTTTGGTGATGCGCCATCAGGTGTCTTTGTTACCTGCCATTACCTTAACGGCTCAAATCTTTTTTGCCACTTTCTTTGGGGTGTTAGGATTAATTTTAGCGTTACCCCTAACGGTGGTCAGTAAAACTTGGATTGAAGAACTCTTATTAGCGGATTTATTAGATCAATGGGGCAACCCTGTTGCTAATGGCCCAATTGAAGATACTGAAAAGAAGAATTAAGAATTAAGAATTAAGAATTAAGAATCGCGTAGCGTCCTGAGCGGAGCGAAGGATCTGAATTAAGAATCAGGATGCGTAGGGGCGGGGTGACCCCGCCCGTACAGAGTCAGAAGTCACAAGAAAAAAATTGTCCCTTAGTCCCTCCTTGTTCCCCTTGTCCCCTGTGTTCCCTATTCCCTAATTCCACAAAATTA
>JBMDYE010000148.1:0-4501 GCA_048595135.1 Planktothrix sp.
GATTGAACCCGCCATAAACTCGCATAAATTCCGGCTTGTTCTAACAGTTCTTCGTGTTTTCCCCATTCCACTAATTTGCCTTGTTCCATTACATAAATACAATCGGCATTTCTAATGGTTGAAAGGCGGTGAGCGATCGCAATTGTGGTGCGATTTTTAGTAATTCTTTCTAAGGAACGTTGAATGGCGGCTTCCGTTTCATTATCAACGGCAGATGTGGCTTCATCTAAAATTAAAATCGGTGGATTTTTTAATACCGCCCGGGCGATCGCAATTCGTTGCCGTTGTCCCCCCGATAATTTCTGACCCCGTTCTCCTACAATAGTATCATATCCATAGGGTAAATCGTTAATAAAATCATCGGCTTCTGCCACTTTTGCCGCGGCAATAATGTCACTTAAAGAGGCATCAAAGGTTCCATAAGCAATATTTTCAGCAACGCTTCCATGAAACAGAAAAACGTCCTGACTCACTAACCCAATCGCTTGCCGTAAATCCTTAAACTTAAACTGATTTAATTCTAAACCATCTAGGGTAATGATTCCTGAATTAATTTCATATAACCTGAGTAATAATTTAACTAAGGTACTCTTTCCAGAACCCGTAGAACCGACAATGGCGATCGTATGACCTGCGGGAATTTTTAAGGATAAATCTTTAATCACCGGATAGCGATTTTGATAGGAAAAATTAACCGTTTTAAATTCAATTTCCCCTTTAACCGCCGTTAAAGGCAAGGGAATATCCCCCGGATGAATTTCGATGGGTGTATCCAATAAATTCATAACTCGGTTAACAGAAGCCATCGCCCGTTGATATTGATCAAAGGTGTCTCCTAAACGCGTTAACGGCCAGAGTAACCGTTGGGTAATAAACACTAAAACGCTATAACTTCCCACGTCTAGCCGTCCAGCAGTTACTTCTAATCCTCCTAATAATAACGTGGCTATAAACCCAAATAAAATTAAAGAGCGAATTAAGGGAATATAAGCCGAAGAAAGCTTAATCGCCCGTCGATTACTTCGGCGATAGGCATCACTTTGTTGAGCTATTCTTCTGATTTCATGTTCTTCTGCGGTAAAACTTTTAATCGTCGTAATTCCGGTTAAATTATTCGATAACTGTCCATTTAATAAACTCACTTTTTCTCGCACTTCGGCATAGCGAGGCGCTAATAACTTTTGAAACCAAACCGAACCCCAAACAATAAACGGCATCGGTGCCATCGCCCACCAAGCCACATTCGGTGCTAAAATAAAAAAGGTGGCTCCGATGACAATTACCGTTGTAATGACTTGGATAATTTCATTCGCACCCATATCTAAAAACCGTTCCAGTTGGTTAATGTCATCATTTAAAATTGACATCAAACTTCCGGTACTGCGTTCTTCAAAATAAGCGAGTTCTAAATCTTGTAAATGACGATAACCATCTAATCTTAAATCATGTTGTAAGGTTTGGGCTAAATTGCGCCAGTAGATTTTATAAGCATATTCAAACGCTGATTCTAATGTCCAGATAATTAAACTTAAAATAGACAGAATCAACAATTGACTAAAAACACTTTCAAAACCCCAATTGGCAAAAATAGAATTTTTCTGATTAACAACCACCTCAACAGCCGCCCCAATTAAGACCGGAGGCGCTAAATCAAAAATTTTGTTTAAAATAGAGTAAACTGTTGCTAAGGTAATTTGACGTTGGTATGGCGCAGCATACTCTAAAAGACGTTTAAGCGGATGAGTTGATTTAGACAATTGACAATTCCAACAAAATAACTCTTCTTATGTTTATTAAAGGAAATTAGGTGATTTTGTCAACTCCCCAAAGAAACACCTGTTGGACGATGCTCTACCCATCATTCCTTGCCCTTATTAATATTAATCAACCCCAGCTTACCCATTCTATTATCTCTATTTGTAGGATGGGCTTTGCCCATCATTCCCCGTCAATATTAATATTAATAAACCCAGGCTTCCCGAATTAATTGTTAAAATAATTAATAGAAAAGATGATGGGCAGAGCCCATCCTACAAAGGTTATAATTGAAAAATAGATGCTCTAGGAAAGATGATGAATCCTTTACCAATTCCATCTTATTTTAATTCTGAACGAGTGGGGGAAGTATGGCGCGTTCCCTATCAACTTCGGGCGCAGGAAGCCGCCAGTTGGGCGAAAGAATATCAAATCTTACCTGCATCGGAAGATCAAACTAAAACTTGTTTAATTTTAATAGATGTTCAAAATACCTTTTGTATTCCCGATTTTGAATTATTTGTGGGGGGAAGATCAGGACGAGGTGCCGTTGAAGATAATATAAGATTATGTGAATTTATTTATCGGAATTTAGGATCAATTACTCAAATTGTTGCCACCTTAGACACCCATACGGCGATGCAGATTTTTCACCCGATTTTTTGGGTGAATGAACAAGGAGAACATCCCACTCCCGCCGCTACTTTAATCTCGGTTGAAGAGATTAAAAATGGCGTTTGGAAAGTGAATCCTGCGGTGGCGAATAGTATTGCAAACGGAGACTATCAACGATTAGAAAAACACGCTTATTATTATACTCAGCAGTTGAGTGAGGGTGGCAAATATCCCCTAACCGTTTGGCCCTATCATTCAATGTTAGGAGGTATTGGTCATGGGTTAGTTTCGGCGGTGGAAGAAGCGTTATTTTTCCATACCATATCCCGGTGTAGTCAAGTGCGCTTTGAAATCAAGGGAAATCACCCCTTAACTGAAAATTATTCGGTCTTTAAACCGGAAGTTTTAGATAGTTTTTCAGGAGAAAATATTGCTAAAAAAAATAGTGAATTACTAGAAATTATCTTGAATTTTGATCGGGTGATGATTGCGGGACAAGCAAAAAGCCATTGTGTCGCTTGGACAGTGAACGATTTATTAACGGAAATTCAACAACAAGATCCTAATTTAGCAAAAAAAATCTATCTCTTAGACGATTGTAGTTCTCCGGTTGTGGTTCCTGGTGTTATCGATTATACAGAACTGGCAAATACTGCTTATCAAAAATTTGCAGAAGCCGGAATGAATCTAATTCAATCAACACAATTAATTGAAGCTTCAGAGAAACCAGGTTTCTGAATAAAAATTTAGATTGTTATGAGCAAATCTGAAAGAGAAACCCGGTTTTTGGCGTCTGCTCTAGAAGTTAAGAGAAACCGGGTTTCGGAATAAAAATTTAGATTGTTATTAGCAAATCTGAAAGAGAAACCCGGTTTCTGACATCTCATAATTAACGATTAGTTTCTTGGGACGGAGGTTGTAACATTTCCGGTGCAGTTCGAGATTGATTTCTGAGCGACATTGACACTAAACTAAATCCTAAATAAGCCGGTAAAATAACAGCAAGAATAAACGCAAAAACAGCTAACCAAGAAGTTAAATTAACCGTATTTCCATAGGAAGTTCGATAAGGATCAACACGGGTTTCTGTAGTATTTTCTGAATTTTGCCAAGATTTTTCTCGTTTAAACCGAACCCGTCGATCATCTAATTTTTCAACGAATACCCAACCCATTTCTAATTCTTCTTGACATAACCGTTGAAAAATATCAGGTTTGCGAAAAATATCTTGATTAGCCCGAACAATTTTATATTCCCATTCAGTTGCTTGAACAGGATAAGATTCTGTGTTAGAATAACCGTTAGGTTGTAAATTTTTATCTAAATTTTGTTGCTGATTTTCTGAATCGTAACGGGTCAATGTTTCCTCCTCTTCGGTTTCTTTTTGTAATTGAGTCTGAACAGAACATAGCCAACTTCCTAAGATAACAGCTTCAACTCCCAGGCTACTGACCATGAGGCTTAATACTGCAATTTCGGTCATAATTTAGACTGAGATAAATAACCTTCAATCCAGAAATCGGAACCAATAGAACCGCATGAAATCTGTTCTAAATTTAGCGCCTCTGTCATCTTAGCAAACCCTAAATTACCAACCGGAGAAGGTGCTGTTTCTCCGCCGATAATTTTAGGCGCGATAAAGGCTAAAATTTTCTGAATGCTTCCATCTTTGAGTGCTTTTGCTGCTAACGTTCCCCCACATTCCCATAACACCGATAAAAACTGACGTTCATAGAAATAAGCCATTACTTGGGCGGGCGTCAGGGGCGACAATTCCGCCACCTCTACCCCTTTTTTCCGCAGGAAGTCCTGAAAATCAGGATTGGTACCCTCCTCAGTCAAAACTAAGGTTTTGGCTGTCTCAGTATCCCACAAATAAGCCTCTAAAGGTAAGTCCAAACTACGGCTGAGGACGACCCGCAAAGGGTTGGGTTCCCCCGCATTGTGGGTTGTTAACCGAGGATTATCGCGCCGCACCGTATTTCCCCCCACAATAACCGCATCACAAGCAACCCGCAACTGATGAACTTTTTGTCGCGCCGCAGTTCCCGTCACCCAAGCACTATGTCCCGTTGAGGTGGCAATTTTTCCATCTAATGTCATCGCATATTTCAAAATTCCAAAGGGTTGA
>JBMDYE010000149.1:0-2568 GCA_048595135.1 Planktothrix sp.
TATCTAAATACTTCATCACCACTGTTTTTTGATAGGCAACCGTGCGATAATTTGCAATCCGATGGGGTTCAAAAGGGTTATTGCGCCAGTCAAGAACCTGATTTTCTAAGTCTTTTTTGAGTTGTTCTGAAAAACCAGAAATATTCGTATCTCCTGCCAACATTCGCAGAATATTATTAATTCGTTGTTGAATATACTGAGGATCAGTTGTCTCAAAAAACGGCTTGGTAATCCAATATTTACTCATGGGTGAAGCGTCGGGTAAGCCACTTTCTACACCAATGGGATTAAAAATAAAGTGATACCAATCCCGTGCGTCTTCAAAGCGTTGATTTTTGCTTAAAGAGTTAGCAATGAATAAAGGTGCATGGAAAAACAGTTCCCAATTATAAGGCGAGTAAGCACCATCCGGTGTAAAGTCAACGACTTCTTGCGGATATAAATCTTCGGATGTTGGTTCAATTACCCAGTTAGTAGGCTGATAATATTGTTTGAATCGAAATCCAGTATTTTTTAACTGAGTTTCTCGACTCATTAAAGCAGGAATACCTTTGATCGGATTATAAACCAACTTGGCAAAATCGCAAACAAAAGGATGATAAAAGTTCTTAAAATGAAAATGTCGGAATTGGAACGCCGAGAGCGAAAAGGCACCCAAATAATAATGGAAAAATCTCATTAACCATCGTTTCGTTAGGTTTTTCACCTGTTCATCAGTGTAGGAAGGTGATGATGTACTCCCAATCGGTGGCGTATCTTGAGGGAATTGTTGATGTAAGAACTGTTCCCACTGTTGTCTTTGTTCTGGTGTCCAAGTGGACAGATCAACTGTGTTTAACCAAGCTTGTATTTGTCCCTCAAAAGTATCTTCCCACTGACGAATAAACGTCTTAATTTCTGGGTAATAAGATTTAACGTTGTTTTCAGTAGAAGCCACAATACTTTTAATATTACCTCTTTGCCAAAAAGACGGCAAAAAACAAGGTAAAATAAAGAAAGTGCGTTGTTGATCATTGTAGAAGAATGGCAACCAGGTTCCAGCCATTGCGAGACGTTCATTGCTAGATTTAGTATTAACAGCTAACAACCCATCAAGCCAGAGTTTATCGAAATAGGATAACTGCCAAGGAGGACTTATTGCGAAGAATCCTGGCGTTTGCTTTAATACAGATTCATTAACATTTTGTAAGGCAAAATCGTTTTCTTGATCCTGTCGAGACTTAATTTTTACAAATTCATTTTCTTTTCCCAATTCTACCCATTTTAGAAAGGTTGGATCACTGCCGACAGCAGCTTGTTCGGGTCGAATAACAGGATTGAAATAACCTAAAGAATTCCCTCGTTCTGGTACACCTTTACAACCGGAAACGTCAAAACTACCATTGAGTACAGCATAATTGTTTCCATCTCTCCCTAAGCTAGAACCGCTATAAGCAACACCAAATCGTCCATCTATTTGACTGCGATCAACAAAATAAAATTGGTAATGCTTTTTGACAATTTCGGCAGTATACCACCAACTTTCGTGAAAGTCCTTTGATATTTTTTTTGGCGACCATTTTCCTTGACGGTAATCGCTGACCGCTAGTTGTAGCTTGAGCTTTTTCCTTGTGGGTTGAACAGGCGCTTCTGTATCACCGTTTGAGGGGATCGGAACGGCTTGGTTATTTTGGGATTCATCGGGTACTTCCGTAAATACAGGCCAGAATAAAAACAGGCGCTTATTCACAACTGCGGGAATTAAATAATCCCCTTGAATATCGAGATCAACTTTCTCCCAAGGTGTCCATTGTCGATAGTCGTACCGACGATAATAATAGAGGTGAGGTTCTGCTCCAGTGGTGCGTCCAAACACATGAACGATTGTGTTATCTCCATCATCTTCCTGATAGAATCCGGCAATTTCTAATTGAGCAACATTATCAAGTTTTTCAAGATAATTGGTAAATGCAGTTTCGACAGTCTGCTCATTAATTTCGTTTTGTAATAACTCATTTTCCAAGTCTTTAAAAAACGAAGATTTATCTTTCTTCAACTCCGGTTCAATCCAATTTTCCGGCCAGAGAAATACCTTACGATTTGCTTCCCACACCCGATATTTTCGCATCCACTTCCACCACCGCCAAGCACTATCGCCATCCTCACCATCTGCTTTGACTATTACATCGGGTTCTAACCCCATAAAACAGCGCTGTACAAATAGTTGAATTGAACCTGATCCCTGTACCAAACGGCTCGTCAACTGACAAGACGACATTTCCACATCAAGAAGATAATAAGCATAGAGATCATTTGTGTTTTCCCACTTCCCACTGGGAGCATCGTTAGGCGTTGGTTGAGTTAGTAAATAAGCAGCAAGAGCATCTCGTTTGCGTTCTCGGAGAATATCTTGAATTTCTGTACTCAAAGTCAACCAGGTGTCTATTCCAAATTTAGATCGCAGGAGTTCCTTGAGTGTTGCCGCCTGATCAAATCCCATGGCGGTGGCGGCAAATTCCTTAACGAGATTTGTACCCGCATTAAGGTTATTGAGAAAGTAAAAAGCGCGTTGCAAACGTTCCCAAGATT
>JBMDYE010000150.1:0-2890 GCA_048595135.1 Planktothrix sp.
ACGGATCAGCTTACCGTCAAGGCTTCCCGTGGGTTCTAACGGACAGGTTCCCGCAGGTAAGCCTTCTAGTTCGTAATTTTCCCCGATGCGAATACAGGGTTCGCAGTCCAAGAGAATGTCTTGCATCTCGGCTAGGAAGCCATAGATCAACTCAATATGGCGATCATTCATATTCACAGTTTTTCATAATCCTGCTACCCGACTCCAGTGATGCCAAAGAGCGAAAACCCGTCACAACCAAAGGAACGCCATTAGAAGGTGCAAGGGTACCGCCACGTCGCAGGGGTTTAATCGGTTCATGACTCGCCAATTCTAAATTATATTTGGATAAAATTTTAGCGAGAACTAACTTCATTTCTAACATCGCCAAAGCATAACCCAAACACAGCCTTACCCCACCTCCAAAGGGGAGAAACTCGTAAGGGCTATATTGACGTTCTAAAAATCGTTCCGGTTGGAATTGTTTAGAATTCGGATACAAATCTTCTCGGTGATGGGTCGAATAAATGCAAGGAACAAATGTTGTCCCGGCGGAAAAGTGACGAGCCATGATTTCTAAATCTTGGTTAGAAATTCGGGCAAAAGCAATGGGTAAAATCGGATAAAGTCGCAATGTCTCTTGACAAACTGCCGTTAAATAGGAAAGGCGAGAAATCTCAATTGGGTCAGGATTTTTACCTAAACCTTCAATTTCTTGAATGAGTTTTTCTTTGACATCAGGATATTTTTCCAGCCAATAAAATGCCCAAGCTAAACTTGTTGCCGTTGTTTCATGTCCGGCGACTAACAGCGTCATTAATTCATCTTTTAACTGCTCATCACTCATGGGTTGACCCTCTTCATCGGTGACTTGCAGCATTAAACTCAGGATATCTGACCCCTGTTTTTCTGGGTGGGTGCGTCTGTCTTCAATTTCAGCTTGAAGTAAATCGTAAATTTTTTGTCGGGTTCTGATAAAATTTCCCCAAGGACTTCCTGCTCCTAAATCTACTTGCAGAAATTTTAAGAAGATAACACTTGAGCGCAGTGGAGAGGCAATGAGATCCAACCAATCAGCAAGAAGTGAGCGAACTTGTTCGCATCTTTCCCCTTCAGTCAAGCCAAATACGGTCTGCATAATTACCTTGAGAGTAATTTCTTGCATAACATTTCTGGCAATAAAAGGTTGATTAATTTGCCAGTTTGAAGTCACCGTTTCAGTAATTTGACAAATTGATTGGGCGTAGGATTTAACTTTTTCTCCATGAAACGGAGGCATCAGTAATTTTCGCTCTTTTTTATGGCGAGAACCATCCATTAAAATTAGGGAGCGATCGCCTAAGATCGGACGAGCTAAATCGTTTGTCTTTCCCACCTCAAAAAATTTAGCATCTGCACTAAAAATTTCTTGAATTCCTTGGGGATTAGCAATGAATATTAAGGGAGGAAGGCCAAATAGCCTTAATGTGAAGACATCTCCGTACCGCTCGACACATTCTTCGAGATACTCAAAGGGTCGGACAAGCCAATTAATCAACTGAAATAATGCTGGAGCTTTCGGCCCGTCCGGTAAGCAATTACCATCAGTGCTAACACTTCCAAGTTCTCTTGTCGCTCTACTCATTAGAGATACTCCTATGCTCTCTTGATTAAGTTTAACAGAATGGGTAAAGTTTGAGTATCATTTTATTAGTGAAATTAGTTGGTATTACAATGCAAGTGTATTGGTTCAGTTCGGCAATCAATCAACCTAACTGACTTTTAATCATTTTATTTCTATTTTAATCTGAACTAATTTAACAAATGCTAATTTAGGTATATTCACCTTCTGTTCTGATGAATTTTACTGATCAAACATTCTTAGAGGCTACCGTTATTCGGTATTCTTGGTAAAATATCTCGAAAGGATGAAACCAACTCCGTAACCCATGCAAGAAGACTTCCCCTCCCTCAATCCAGCAATTGTTGATGGCGGTTCTCTTTCCGTTGATCTCAACACTCCTCAAACTTTAATTGAAGGATTACAAACAGCCACTAAAACTTCAACCAAACAACAAATTATTTACTGGCAATCCCAGGGCGAAGTTATCCATCAATCCTATCGTCAACTGTTAGCACTCGCTGAAAAATTTTTAGCTGGATTAAGAAGCAAAGGATTACAACCAGGGGATAAAATTATCCTTCAACTTGAACATGATTTTGATTTAATTCCGGCGTTTTGGGGTTGTATTTTAGGTGGATTTATTCCTGTTATTCTCGAAGTTCCTCCCAGTTATCAAGAGTCTAATCCGATTCGAGAAAAACTGATTTTAATTTGGCAATTTTTAGAGTTTCCTACTATTTTAACATCCCAAATTCATGCCCCTGATCTGCAAAACTTAACCGGATAGAATCTTAGGTTAGTTTCGATTGAACCTTTATGGCAATTTTCCCCAGATACTAACTATTATTCTCCTCAACCCGATGACGTGGCATTTCTCAGCCTTTCCTCTGGGAGTACCGGAATTCCTAAATGTATCCAACTCACCCATCGGAATTTAATTAGTCGCGCTAGAGGGGCAAATCTTCTAAATCAGCATTATTACCTTTACAAAAATTAGCAATTTTCTCAAACCTTTGCCCTGCAAGAGATTGAGAGAGAGAAACGACAAAATGTATTTTTTTTACCTGAATTTCTAGCACTTTCGTATCTCTCCCTTGCATAGGTTCCCATCCTTCAGAAATATAGTTGATCAGATAACACTTAGATGAGCGCGAAATTCCCACCATAAAATAAGTTACTCAAGATTTTTGATTGAGAGTTTCTACTAACCAATTTATCGGTAATCGCACTTTTCGAGTGTTCCTGCTGTCAACCTTAACTTGTTTGGAGTCATCAGAAAAATGTCTACTGCAACACTGATCAAAAAGT
>JBMDYE010000151.1:0-25396 GCA_048595135.1 Planktothrix sp.
ACACAACAATTATTAACGTTACGAGAAAAAGTTTGGAAATATAATCCCGATTTAGTGATTCTTTCCTTTTTTGTCGGAAATGATGTAATTGATAATTCTAAGAAATTAGAAAATAACTATTATCGCCCGTTTTTTATTGAAAAAAATGGTAAATTAGAACCGGATTTTTCCTTTCGGGATTTACCACTCGGTTATAGTAATCGCTATTTGATTACAACGGTTGATCATCTTCCTGATTGGTTAGTCAATCATTCTAAAATTCTCCAAGTGATTAAAAAAGCAGAATTAGAATATCGCAAACGCAATGCTTTAAAACATTTTAATGTCCTCAGTGCAACAACCTTCAAAGAACCAGAAAATCAAGATTGGAAAGAAGCTTGGAATTTAACCGAAAATATACTATTATTAATGAATCAAGAGGTTAAGGAAAAACAGGCTAATTTTTTATTAGTCGTGATTGGTGATCCGATGCAGGTTCATAAAGATCAAGCTGCTCGGAATGAGTTTAAAGCAGTGAATCGAATTGAAAATTTATTTTATCCGAATCAACGGTTGAAAGCATTAGGCGATCGCAATAATATTCCGGTTTTAGATTTAGCAAAACCCTTTCAAACCTATGGGGAAAAAAATAACAAATGTTTACATGGTTTTGAGAAAAATAACACCCTTTGTGGCGGACATTGGAACCCAGAGGGACATCGGTTAGCGGCGGAATTAATCGCCAATCAAATTTGTCAAACTTCTAAATAATTATGAAACCATTTAAACCGTTACTTTTAAATTTTGGCTTAATTTTGGGCAGTTTAGTCTTTGGAATTATCGTAGGTGAAATTGGGTTAAGAATCGCTGGAATTGCCTATCCGCCCCCTCCTGATTCTAGATCAGAAACCTTAGCTTATACTCCCCAAGATCCCTATCGAGGCTGGGCGCCTAGACCCAATGCTGCAACGGTTTGGACGGGAGAAGGACTGGTTTCAGAATTGAAAATGAATAGTTCTGGAATGCGCGATAAAGAACGAGCGGAAGCCAAACCAAAGAATAGTTATCGGGTGGCGTTTTTAGGGGATTCTTTTATTGAAGCGTTGCACGTTCCTCTGGAACAAACCGCCACTTCAATTATGGAAAAAGAATTAACAAAATGTCCAGCATTAAAAGGAAAAACCGTTGAGGTTTTAAATTTTGGGGTGCAGGGATATGGAACGGCGCAAGAGTTGATGACTTGGCGACATCATGCGTCGAAATTTTCACCAGATTTAGTCATATTAGGGGTTTATCCGGGGAATGATATTAGAAATAATTACCGACCGTTAGAACATGATCATTTACGGCCTTATTTTGTTTTCCAAAATAAGCAGTTAGTGGAGGATTTATCGTTTAGAAACTTAAACCCCAATAGTCCCGATCGCGATCGCTATGGCTTTTCTCAATTGGATCGTTTACCATTTGATTGGGTGAATAACTCTCGGATTTTGCAACTGATTAGAAAAACAGAACTCGACTCTAAACGCCGTCAGTTAGAAAAAGATTTTGCTGAAATTAATATTAATTTCTATAAAGAACCGCCGGATCAAAATTGGCAAGAAGCGTGGAAAATTACGGAAACGTTAATTACAACAGTTCGGGATGAAGTCAAGGCGAAAGGCGCGGATTTTATGGTGACGGCGGTAACAGATTCTTTTCAAGTCCATCCTGACCCAAAAAAACGTCAAGAATTCATGCAAAGTCATGATATCAAAGATCTATATTATCCCGATCAGCGAATTCAAGCATTAGGAGAACGAGAAAGTTTTACAGTATTTCGGTTAGCAGAACCCTTGAGAACGGAAGCGGAAAAAACCGGAGAATGTTTACATGGGTTTGATAATGCGGTGGTTTGTGGCGGTCACTGGAATGTCAAAGGAAATCAAATTGTCGGGGAACTAATGGCGGATCAAGTTTGTCAACGGGTTACGAATCAACAGAAAAAACCATAAGATGAAAATACCCTTTTTCCTCGATTTGTTATATAATATCAAACATTATTATCATTAAATTTTTGCCAAGTCAAATCATGAAAAAATCTAAGTTGTTTAAACAAGCACAGGAAACTTTAAAAATTGCTTTAATAAACTTAGTGGTTCTATTGGTTTTTTTAGAAATCGGTTCCTTGGCATTTTATTTTATTAAGAATAAACAGTTTTATTATACCCGTCAACCTTCAGAGGATTTAAAAAATTTAGGGATTAATTTAGAAGGGGTGAGAATTGGAGAATCAATTGTTGAACGGTTACATCCTTATTTTGGGTATGTACAGAAACCGGGACCCGATTTTCGACCCGGATTTAAGTATAATAATTTTGGGTTTATTTCTCCCTACGATTATCCTTTTAAGAAAACGAATAAAAATCAAGTGATTGTGGGGGTATTTGGGGGTTCCGTTGCCTCTAACTATTCAATTTATGAAATTCAAAATAAAATTTTAGAAAACAAATTAAAACAACTTCCCCAATTTAAAGGGAAAGAATTGATTATTTTATCCTTAGCAACGGGAGGTTATAAACAACCGCAACAATTGATTGCGTTAAATTATATGCTGTCCTTGGGTCAAGAATTTGATTTGGTCATTAATATTGATGGGTTTAATGAAGTTTCCCTTTCCAGTATTAATAATCAAAATCAATTAGAAGTCACGATGCCGAGTGCCTCCCATGTGCAAGCATTAACGGGGTTAGCCAATAATAGTTTATCGACAAAAGCTACCCAAGTTTTATTAAGAATTAAAGAAAATAAATCTAAACTGAGAGATGCTTTAGAAACGTTAAAAGATTGCCCCGTTGCGTCTTGTCATGCGGTAACATCTTTGTATGTTCAGGATTTAGTAAAAAATTATCGGGAGGATGTGAAACGATTTGAACGATATCGTCAAAACCCATCGGAAGAAAATGAGAACACGGAAAGTATTATTTATTTTTACATGAAAGATCGGGTTTTACCGGACTCAGAAGCCTTTGCTAACATTGCAGATAACTGGGTCAAAACCTCAATTTTAATGAATCAAGTTTTAGCGGCAAATAATATTCCCTATTTTCATATTTTACAACCGAATCAATATTATCCGACGAAACGAGTCTTTAATGAAGGGGAAAAGAAAGTTGCGTTTAGTGATGAAAGTCCCTATAAAGATGCAGTGAAGAAAGGATATCCTTTATTATTAGAACGCATGGATACCTTAAAAGCAAATCAAGTCAATTTCTTTAATGGGGTAGCGATTTTAGACAACGAAAAACAAAATGTATATATTGATAACTGTTGTCATTATGACATTACAGGAGAATACCTTCTTTCTAATTTCGTCGCTGATTCTATTGTTAACAGCTTAAAAAAGAAGAATTAAGAATCGCGCAGCGTCAGTCGCGGAGCGTAGGCGGAGCCTGTGCGTAGCACTTAAGGATCTGAATCGCGCAGCGTCAGTCGCGGAGCGTAGGCGGAGCCTGTGCGTAGCACGTAAGGATCTGAATTAGGGAAGAAGCATTGATAATGTATCCGACTGGTGACTGATGACTGATGATGTGTCCGACTGTTAAATATCTTCACGAAAATTCCACAAATTTTGTTTAGGCTATATGTAGCAGTCGCAGTATCGATGCGGACATTAATGAAGGCTGTGAACCTGAATTATTAAGCATTTTCCTCCTGCCTCCAGCAAAGCTGCCTCCTGCCTCCTGCCATAGGAAAGGGAAGCAAAAAAACTTAGTATCTCGTAGAAACAAGCTATAAGCTGTTCAGCATCTACAAGGGAGATTAGGAAATCGTGAAATCCTGATCATGCCAGCGTTCTTACTGGGTAGAGTATAGATTTAAAAAAGTAACAGCTTATGTAAAATTTTAAATTAAATGAATCAAGCTTTTATGTTATTTCTTAAAAAAATAATTCACAAAATTGGTTGGTTTCCTTTATGGGTGGGAATTGGAATTTCTTTAGCATCATTGCTCCTGAGTCAAGCGTTAATTACCCAAAATCAATACCAAATTCAACAATTAGTTCATCAACAAACACTAGCACTTGAGACCGTTATTTATAATCAATTAAATACTCGAATCCAAGGTTTAGGACGGATGGCTGAACGTTGGGAAGCGCGAAGCGGAGGCACTCCCAAAGACGAGTGGCTGATTGATGCTAAAAATTACTTTCAAAATCATGGTGGATTTCAAGCCATTGAATGGGCTGATTCTTCATATATTGTGCAATGGGTTTATCCGTTAAAACGGAATGAAGATGTAATTGGCATGAATTTAGGTGCGGAATCTCGGCGACGAGAAGCATTAGAAAACGCGAAGAATTTAGATCAAATTTTTCTCACGAATACGGTTGATTTAGTTCAAGGAGGAAAGGGATTTTTAGCTTATGCGCCATTAGTTAATAATAAAACCGGAAACTTTAGCGGATTTATTGTCGGCGTTTTTAGAATTAAGTCTTTGTTGGATTTAATTTTACCCACTCAGGTATTAGAGAAATATACGGTGGAAGTTTGGCAAGGAAATGAACAACTTTATAGTTATCATAGTAACCTTAAACATAACCAATGGGGAGAAACCCAAGAATTATCTATCTATGGAACAACATGGCTGATTAAAGTTTACCCGACTGCTCAACTGATTACACAAGTTCGCTCCTTGTTACCGATCTTTATTTTATTCAGTGGGCTAATAACTGGCTGGACGTTTGCATTAATGTTGTATTTGAGACGAGTTTCTAAATGGAGAGCCAAGCAAATTCAACATATTAATGATCAATTACAACTCAAAATTGATGAAGGAAATCAAATTCGCAAAACGCTAAAAGAAACCACAACCCTACAGCAAGCGATTCTGAATAGTGCAAATTATACGATTATTTCTACAACGGTTGACGGAATTATTTGTACCTTTAATAAAACAGCCGAACGCCTGCTCGGATATACGGCTGAAGAATTAATTGGTCAAGCAAGTCCAGCCTTGTTTCATGATTTTGAAGAAATTGAACACCGGGCGATCGCTTTATCCCAAGAACTCGGAATTAATGTAAAACCGGGGTTTGAAGTGTTTGTTGCGAAGGCTCGTTTAGGGGAAATTGATGAACGAGAATGGTCTTATATTCGGCGGGATGGTTCTCGGTTTCCTGTGTTACTTTCCATCACAGCGGTGAGAAATCCAGAGGGAAAAATTACAGGATTTTTAGGAATTGGGAACGATATTACAGAACGAAAACGATCCCAAGAAGCGTTACAAAAAACCCTACAAGAGTTAGCGTTTCAAAAATATGCTTTAGATCAAGCTGCAATTTTTTCAATTACAGACCCCCAGGGTGTGATCACCTATGTTAATGACAAATTTTGTGAAATTTCTAAATATTCCAAGGAAGAACTCATCGGTCACACCTACAAAATTATTAATTCTGGTTATCATCGTGCAGGTTTCTTTAAACAGTTATGGTCAACCATTTCTGAAGGGAATGTTTGGAAAGGGGAAATTAGAAATCAGACAAAAATCGGAACACATTTTTGGGTCAGTACAACAATTATTCCTTTTTTAGATCGAGAAGGGCATTTATTTCAATATCTAGCGATTCATTTTGATATTACGTCTAAAAAGGAAAGCCAAACCAAATTAAAACAAAAAATTAAACAAGCTTTATTGCTGAAAACAATTACTCAAGAAATTCGAGAAAGTTTGGAGACAGAACGCATTTTGACAACAACAGTAAAACTCTTGGGGGAAGAGTTTGGGGTGAATCGGTGCTTAATTTATACTTATCTTGAACAGCCTCAACCTTCAATCCTCTTGAGGGCAGAATATTTAGAACCGGGTTATGATTCGATGATGAATTTACACATTCCAATCAAGGGAAATATCAATGGCGAACAGATAATGGGTCAGGATAAGGCGATCGCTTCTCCCAATGTTTATACAGATTCATCATTACAAAATTCTCGATCAATCTGTCAGAAAATTCACTTAAAATCAAAATTAACGGTTAGAACTTCCTATCAAGGAAAAGCGAATGGGATGATTTGTTTGCATCAATGCGATCGCTTTCGAGATTGGACAGCCCCAGAAATTGATCTCTTAGAAGCCGTCGCCGCCCAAGTGGGAATTGCCTTAGCTCAAGCTCAATTATTAGAACAAGAAACCCAACAACGAGAAGAATTAACGCTCAAAAACTTTGCCTTGGAAAAAGCCAAACGAGAAGCCGAATCTGCGAACCGGGCGAAAAGCGAATTTTTAGCGATGATGAGTCATGAAATTAGAACCCCTTTAAATGCCGTGATTGGGATGACGGGGTTATTACTGAATATGGAACTCACCCCCGAACAACAAGAGTATGTGGAAACCATTCGGGTGAGTGGGGACGCGCTGCTATCGGTCATTAACGATATTTTAGATTTTTCTAAGATTGAATCGGATAAATTAGATTTAGAAGAACATCCTTTTAACCTCAGAAATTGTGTAGAGGAAGCCTTAGATTTAGTGGCTTCTGTGGCGAATGCTAAAAACTTAGAATTAGCTTATTTAATTACAGTTACCGTCCCCCCCATTGTGATTGGAGATATGGCGCGAGTGAGGCAAATTTTAGTCAATCTCCTCAGTAATGCGGTGAAATTTACGGAAACCGGAGAAGTGATCATTTCTGTTGAAGCAGAAGCGGTGCAGAATCCAGAAAATTTACTCGATGCGGGTTCCGATTCTTGGTATAAAATTCACTTTGCCGTCAAAGATACCGGAATTGGCATTCCTCCAGAACGGATGGAACGTTTATTTAAACCCTTCAGCCAAATTGACTCCTCGATGACCCGTCGTTATGGCGGCACGGGACTGGGACTGGCGATTAGCAAACGTCTGGCTGAAATGATGCGGGGTGATGTTCGGGTGGAGAGTACCCCAGGAGTTGGGTCTACCTTCCACATTACCTTATTGATGAAGTCAAACCCCTATGGCATCTCAAGCGATTTAAACTTAATTCAACCGGATTTATCGAATAAACGCCTTTTAGTCGTGGATGATAATGCTACAAATCGCCGCATTCTCACCTTACAAGCGGAATCTTGGGGAATGCAGGTGCAGGCGTTAGAGTCGGGGTTACAAGCGTTGACCCTGTTAGTTCAAGAACAAACAAAGGGCTTTGATTTAGCGATTCTGGATATGCAGATGCCGGAAATAGATGGTTTGAGTTTGGCAAACTGCATTCAAGCGTTACCCAATGGTCACCATTTACCCTTAGTGTTACTGAGTTCAATCGGCAATATTTCCCAACAAAAAGACTACAAACCAGATTTATTTGTCACCGTCTTAACGAAACCGATTAAACAATCTCAACTTTACAATGTGATCTCTCAAGCGTTAAGCCATCAACGCATCCCTGTCCAACCCACCCCAACCTCCTGCTTATTTGATAGCGAGTTAGGGGAGAAACTACCGTTAAGAATCCTGCTGGTAGAGGATGTTCTCGTGAATCAAACCGTTGCGGTGAAAATGCTCCAGCGCTTAGGCTATCGGGCGGATGTGGTTAGTAACGGCTTAGAAGCCATTGAAGCCTTGCATCGTCAACCTTATGATCTGGTGCTGATGGATGTGCAAATGCCGGAAATGGACGGTTTGGAAGCAACAAGGTACATTTGTCAGCAATGGTCTGTGGAGTCTCGTCCTTGGATTATCGCCATGACCGCCCATGCGATGCAAGGCGATCGCGAAGAATGCCTAAACGCCGGGATGAATGATTATATTAGTAAACCGATTCGGGTACAAGCGTTAATCGAAGCGTTAGAACGGTATCCGCGAAAGGCTTCTGCGTTCAAGGAAAACAAAACCCCAGCGTTAACCGTCCCAGCGCCGAAATTAAGAACGCCCACCTCGGTTTCCTTCACCGACTCCCCCTTAGACCAAAATACGATTAACGCCTTAAGAACAATGGCCGGAGAAGAGGGGGATAGCCTCTTACAAGAAGTGTTTACCAGTTACTTAGAAGACGCCCCCCAACGGTTACAAGCGATTCAAGATGCCATTACTGCTCAAGATGCCCTCGCCTTACAACAAGCGGCTCATGCTTTAAAATCCCTGAGTGTTACTATAGGAGCAACAAACTTGGCAGAATGTTCTGGTGAATTAGAAGCAAAAGGACGAACAGGTTCTATTAGTGGTGGTATTCCGAAATTAATTCAACAGTTAATTACAGAATACGAAAAAGTGAAAGTTGCCTTGCAGGAAGAATTGAAAAAACTCCGATGATCATGTCTACCTTTGAACAAACCCAGCCGTTAATTTTAATTGTTGATGATGAAAAAACCCTGCGTTTAGTGTTACATCGGGCAATGGAACGGGAGGGATATCGGTTGATGGAAGCCAGCAATGGAGAAGAATGCCTGGAAGTTTGCCAACAGATTATGCCGGATATTATTTTATTAGATGCGATGATGCCGGGAATTGATGGTTTTGCCTGTTGTAATGAGTTAAAAAGCCGTTTAGGAGAAGATTGTCCGCCGATTTTAATGATTACGGTTTTAGATGATCAAGCTTCGGTTGATTTAGCCTTTGAAGTGGGGGCGACGGATTATATTACCAAACCGATTCATTGGGCGGTTTTACGTCAACGGGTGCGTCGCATTTTAAAAAGTCGTTGGGCGTTTAAAGAACTCCAACATCAAATCGAACGGGAACGTTTATTAACGACACAATTAGAAGAAGCCAATCAAAAATTAGCAGAATTTAATCAAGAATTAAAACGGTTAGCGTTAATGGATGGTTTAACGCAATTAGCAAATCGGCGTTGTTTTGATGATTATTTAGACCGAGAATGGAAACGATTAAAACGGGAACAGTTACCTTTGTCTTTAATTTTATGTGATATTGATTTTTTTAAAGCTTATAACGATACCTACGGTCATCAAGCTGGAGATGAATGTTTAAAGCAAGTGGCTCAAATTTTAGAACAATGCGCTCGGCGTCCAGCGGATTTAGTCGCTCGTTATGGTGGGGAAGAATTCGCCATGATTTTACCGAATACGACCGTTGAAGGCGCAACAGAAGTGGCAGAACGGGTTCAAGCGTTATTAAAAGCAAAACAGATTATTCATCAAGGTTCAAAGGGCAGTTCCTGGCTGACCATTAGCTTAGGAATTAATACTATTATTCCCGATGAAAACGCCTCAATTGAATCTCTAATTGATGAAGCAGACAAAGCTTTATATCAAGCTAAACTTGATGGAAGAAACAAAATAAGAATTAAGAATTAAGAATTAAGTGTCTGGCTAGGTAGGGGCGGGATCTTTCGGTAGGTAACTTATCAATTTTTATCCTAAATTTCTGCCCGAATGCTTCGCCCCTACAAAGGCGTGACTGTTTACGGACGATGGTGTTTAATCCAGTCGGAAATGGTGGTGAATTCTCCTTGCTGTTTTAACCAGGATAAATACGTTTCTAAGCGGTTAATTAATTGAATTCCTGAGTGGCGTTTCATATAGTTGGGAATTTTGAATTTTGAAATATCAGTAAATTCCCAAGGGTGAAAATAAAGACTCAAATAGCGATCGCAATCTAGGGTAACGCGGGAGGCTAACTGAATCAACGGAAGGGGTAAATTTTTAAAGCTTAACCAAAATAACGGAAACCGAATTAAGGGGGTCACGGAAACGGGAAGATTCAGTAAATGATCTTGATAATAAACGGTTCTAGGTTTAAAAAAGTTATTATATCGTCCGGGTAAATAAGTCGGATTCAGGGAAGAATTATATTGATATCCTGATGCTAAAATCGCGTGTTCATCAACGGGTTGTAATCGTGCCATTCTAAACCCGGAAACGGTTTTTCCTGAAATTTCTTCTAAGACTTGTTTAGATTTCCATAAATCTTCTGGGGAAAATTGAGAATGATAAAATCCATGAGAAGCGATTTCATGGGTTCTAGCAATGGATTCAATTAATTCAGGATGATGTAAAGCAAAATTAGCGGTGACAAAAAAGGTGGCTTTAATTTGTAAATATTCCAGTAAAGAAATGACGTTTCTTAATCCCGCTAAGGAGACATCAAACTGAACCGAAGGTTTAATTTTTTCCCCATATTCTAGAGGGACATCAAATTCTTCCGCATCAAAACTCAGGAGAATATATTTACTCATAATAGCCTAAGATATCGTTAATTCTAATTGTAAACAAATTAATCAACATTTTCAAAGAATCTTGAATCAGATTAACTTTAGATTGTTTCGTTTTATGGTGGGGGGAAACAATCGCCGGAATTTCGCCAATGGTATAATGATATTTTTTAGCAATGTAGAGCAGTTCACAATCAAAGGCAAATCCGGTTAATTGTTGTCGGGTGAATAAGGTTTCTGCCACGTCCCGCTTAAAGCCTTTTAACCCCGCTTGCATATCTCTAAAAGGTAAATTTAACAGTTTTCGGGTCATCCAGTTAAAGGTTAATCCGGCAATTTTTCGAGTTAAGTTAACTCGTTTAAAGTTTTCTAATTCTAAGTTCCGACATCCGATCACCAGATCAAACTTTTCTAAGCTTTTCACTAAAGGATAAAGATGATCTAAAGAATAAGCCAAATCCCCATCGATAAAACAAATATATTCAGTTTGAGCGAATTCAATTCCTTTTTTAATCGCCTGTCCTTTTCCTTGACGTTGAGGATAAGAAACCAGTTGTATTTTAGGAGATTTAGAAAAAGCCAGTAAATTTTCTAAAATTTGTTCCGTTTGATCCGTTGAACCATCATTAATCAAGATAAAATTAAAAGATGAATCCTTTTGACTAAATTCTAGCAGGGTATAAAACACTTGTTCAATACAAGCAGATTCGTTATAAATCGGTAAAATAACCGTAACTGGGTGGGTTGTCGTTAAGTTAGACAATGGGTTCAGTTGGGAATGGGGAAACACTCTAGGACGCATGAGCTATTTTTTCAAATAAAAAGACCTTATCCCGTTGATAGCGAAGTTGAAAATCTGGCATTTTTTGCAGTTCCACAACGGCACTATCAATATAATGTTGAGGAGCATCTCCCCCAGGATGTTTAATATTTAATAAGATATATTGAATTGTGCTTAAGTCCATTGATTTTATATCCTGTTTAACCAATTGCACAACCTGACGATGGGTTAAATGGGGTGCTAGGGCGTCTGTCGTTAACACTCCATTTTTAGTTTGAATCAGGGCGAGTGCCTCTTGATTTGCCTGCCAGGTATCCAGTGAACCTAAATATTTCGACCACAAATAACCATACTTGGAGAGTGCCAAAAAAGCAACTAACGCCCATAAAATAATCCAGCGAGGGTTGCGGAACCAACTTTTCCCGGTGGCGAGGGAGGCGATCACCGCAACGATTAAAAAGGGTAAAATGGGAACAGAATATTGATGAATTAAATCTTTTTGTCGGGAATAGGTGGTAATTCCATTTAAAAATAAAATGGGGAGTGTAGGAATTAAAGGGGCAAGATTTTGTCGAGAAATTCCCCAAATCACCGGAATAAATAATAACAACAGATATTCAAAATTTGCAGAGGTTAACAGCAGTTGTAAAACAATTCCAGGTTTGAGAAAGATGTTTTTTAAAATTTCCGAAAACGATCCGCCTAATGCTTGATAATAAATAATTCCTTGGGGGTCGGGAACACCGAACTTAGGCAGAATCATTTTGGTAGCGATGATAAACCAAGCTAAACCTGCAATTAAAGCCAGAATACCATACCAACGCCGTTTTTCAAAGATTAATAACCAAAATCCCATTGCTGCAATGGCTAGGGAAATAACGGCTTTACATCCTAATGCTAAAAATAAACTAAAACAAAACCATCCCCATTGTTGACGACGGGCGTTTAAAATTGTCCATAATATTAAGGGAATGGCTAAGACTTCGGGATGGAAATCAAATAAATTAATATTAAAAACTAAGGGATAGAAGAGATAAACAATGGAAACGGCTAAAGCTTGATTAGGTTTTAATCCGGCATCTGTGGCTAAAAACCAAGTGGGTAAAGCTCCCAGGGACAGGGCGATCGCTTGAATGAAAAACAACCAATAAACGCTGGGATAAATTTTATAAAATAAAGCCAGAGGATACAGTAAATAAGCTGCATGATCCCCTAAAATATGAATTCCTTTAAACACAACAAAGGGACGTTGACCTTGGCTGATTAAATATAAAGCATTATCAAAAATTCCTAAATCAAAAGCAGCCGATTGAAATAATAAATGTCGGAATACGCTACAACTGAATAAAATTATTGTGCTAATTCCGATCAGGATGATTAAGGAAGAAAAATGGGATTTAATGGGATTCTTTAGGAGCATTTTAGACAAGCTGTTTTAAGCTTTAATTAGCAGGTTGAACAATGATTTCCACGTTACTAGGATTGCCTTGAGTAATAACACGATATTCTTGTCTGGTCACCCAAGCGAGTTGACGGTTGATAAAAATATCTGCAAACACAATATACACCCGATTCGGCTGAATTCTTCTGGGATCATAATTTAACCGAAAGGGAATCGGAACCTGTTGTCCGCGAGTTTGAATGGTTTCTTGAGCAATCGGCGTTCTGGAAGTATTCCCTCCACCACTTTCTCTTAAGCTAACAACAATTGTGGCATTATCAGGGAGGGAAATTCGTTGTAAATAACTAACGGTTCCGGTAATAGTTCCTTGCTGTTGTTGGGGACGATTGTTGCCGCCCGTTGTTTGAACCACTCGTTCTGTAATTGGTCTTTGATTGGGGGGTTGAATTGTGAAGTTGTTACGGTTCACGCTATAAAATGTTCCCCTAGAAGTTCCTTCAAAATTATCACCTCGTTGTTGAACGGTCAGTCGATCAACACGGCTGCCATTCAGGAAATTAATTACCATAAATAACCCCGTTTGTCCGCGACAAATATTAATATGATAAGTCTGAGTCCGAAAATAAGCTTCCTGGGGAACATTTTGACAGCCTTGGGTGGCAAAATCAATCGGTTGTTGAGCCAAGGTTGGGGGGACAGAATACAGCAAATTTGTGAAGGTGATTAAACTGGATGTTATTAATAATTTTCGGATCATCTTGATAAACCTCTCAATGGTTATTTGATTCTTCGCTTAATTTTAAACTATAACCGGACTTCAGCAGGATCTTAACAATATTAAGATAACCGCAGAAACCGGGTTTGTGAATAAACAATTTGGATGTTTACCCCAAAATCGGAACCAGAAACCCGGTTTCTTGGCTCTCCTGCATTCAGGGCAGAAACCAGGTTTGTGAATAAACAATGTACTTATCGCAAAACCGGATTTGAAGAAGCACAACCGGATGTTTCTTTTGATCTCGATTCTAATGCAGAATTGATTCCTTGGGAAACCACAATTATTGATTTAGATCAGTATTAGAAGAAGCATTTCGCCGCAGTCGTCAGATGAATCATGGAAAAGTCAGTGCTTGGTTATTAGCGCAGTTTCAAGGTTGATTAATTTGACTGAGTAGAATTAATAGAAAATCTTGATCTATAATGCGATCGCAAATTCTAACTCAAACTAATTCTTATGGTCACTCATCAACCTTTTTCTTTACCTTCAATGGGATGTGGAACCTGGGCTTGGGGAAATCGCCTCCTGTGGGGCTATGATCAAAGTATGGATGCACAATTGCAACAGGTTTTTAACTTGTGCGTCAGTAATGGGGTGACGTTATTTGATACGGGGGATTCCTACGGAACTGGTAAGCTAAATGGACGAAGTGAAT
This sequence comes from Planktothrix sp., assembly GCA_048595135.1. Taxonomy (GTDB): domain Bacteria; phylum Cyanobacteriota; class Cyanobacteriia; order Cyanobacteriales; family Microcoleaceae; genus JBMDYE01. The sequence goes on from JBMDYE010000151.1 coordinate 13,719, forward strand.
CGCTTTTAGGACAGTTTTCTAAAGAGTATAAAGGCATTAATCAAGAACAAATTTGTATTGCAACAAAACTCGCGCCTTATCCCTGGAGATTAACTCGAAAATCGATGATTAGCGCTTGTCAAGCTTCCGCAAAACGACTGGGAAAAAATGTGGATTTAGTGCAGATGCACTGGTCTACAGGGAATTACGCGCCTTGGCAAGAGTGGAATTTATTAGACGGGTTAGCCGATTTATATGAACAGGGATTCGTTAAAGGAGTTGGGTTGTCTAATTATGGGCCGAAACGCTTAAAAAAAGTGTATCAAAAATTTGCAGATCGGGGAATTCCGATTCAGACCTTGCAAGTGCAATATTCTTTATTATCAACTTATCCTCTCACCGAATTAGGCTTAAAAGACGTTTGTGATGAATTGGGGATTAAATTAATTGCTTATAGTCCTTTGGGGTTAGGGTTATTAACAGGTAAATATTCTCAAAATAGTTCTTTTCCAAAAGGGATTCGGGGGATATTATTTCCGAAATTGTTACCGGGGATTCAACCGATTTTAGATTGTTTAAAAGAAATTGCCAAGTTTAGAAATAAAACCGTTTCTCAAGTGGCTTTAAATTGGTGTATTTGTAAAGGGACAATCCCGATTCCCGGGGCAAAAACGTTAGAACAAGCTCAAATTAATATTGGGGCATTGGGTTGGTATTTAGACTCCGGGGAAGTGGTGGCGTTAGATCAAGCGGTGACAAAATCTGATCAACAAATGGTACAAAATATTTTTCAAACTCGATAAAATCAGTTCAGAATTTAAGACTTTCTGCTGAGAAAGTTAATTTTGTTTAAGTTAAGTTACAGTGGAAGAGTTACAAAGCTCTGACTTGATTGATTCCCTCTCTCCCAAGACTAACCAGATGAAACACAAGATCCTGCTCGTTGATGATACTGCTGAGGATTGCTTTCTGTATCGCCGTTATTTACAACAGGATACTCGCCATGACTATGATTTTTATGAGTTTTCGATGGGAGAAGAAGCCCTAGTCTGGTGCCAAGATCATTGGCCTGATGTGATCTTACTCGATTATCTACTCCCTGATATGGAGGGGTTAGAGTTCCTAAATCGTCTCAAACTTCAGAGTCAGCGACCAGAACTTCCGATTATCGCCGTTACCGGACAGGGAAATGAATTAATCGCAGTACAACTAATGAAAAGTGGGGTTCAAGATTACCTATTAAAAGGAAAACTGACCCGTGAAGCACTACAACGGGCGGTTCATACGTTAATAGAGCGAATTCGCTTTAGAGAAGAGTTAGAATGGCAGCAGCAACAACAACAATTAGTGTCTTCAATTGCCCTAAGAATTCGCCAATCTTTAGAGTTAGAGATGATTCTACAAACCACCGTTGAAGAAGTTAGGAACCTATTACAAACGGATCGGGTTTTAGTTTATCAATTTGACCCGGACTGGCGGGGTGAAATTATTGCCGAATCGGTCGAAAATGGATGGACTCCAACCATGGGACAACAGATTCAAGATACTTGTTTTCAAAATGGAGTGGGTCGTGAAATTTATGTTCAGGGGAATAAACGGGCGATCGCAGATATCTACAGTGCTGGACTCAAAACTTGTCATATTCAATTATTAGAACAATTTGAAGTGAAAGCGAATTTAGTGGTTCCGATTTTATTGCCTAAAACCGATCATCCACAGGGGGAACCGCCATCGGCACTTTGGGGATTATTAATTGCTCATCATTGTCGAGGAACTCGCAACTGGACAGACAGCCAACTGAATTTACTCGATCAAATTGGGGTACAGCTTGCCATTGCAATTCAACAGGCAGAACTCTACCAAACAGCGCAACGGGAACTGGAAGAACGGCGACGAATTGAAGTGCAGTTACGTCAATCTGAAGCCGCTTTACAAGAAAGTGAACAACGACTGAGATCAATTGTTGATGGGGCACCTTTCCCCATTTTTATTAAAAATTTGCAGGGTCAATATATTTTTATTAATCGATTTTGTGAAAATCTAACTGGGTTTGAAGAAACGGAGCTTTTAGGAAAAACCGATGACGAGTTATTTCCCTCAGAAATAGCTGAATTATTCAGACAAGGAGATCAACAAGCCTTAAAAGCCGGAGAACCGATTACCGTTGAAGAAGTCTTTACAATTCGGGGAGAAACTCAAGCGAAATTAGCGACAAAATTTCCCCTTTTTAACTTAGCTGGAGAACCTTATGCTATTTGTGGACTCAGCATTGATATTAGCAATGTCTACCACGAACTTCGCTTACGCAAACAAGCGGAAATTGCCCTTCAGGAAAGCCAACAACGGTATGCTTCTTTAGCCATGGCGGCACCCGTTGGCATTTTTAGAACCGATGCGGAAGGGAGGTGTGTTTATGTGAATGAAGGTTGGTCTGAAATGACGGGAATGACCCTAGAAGAAGCTAGGGGGTATGGGTGGAGTCAAGCCTTGCACCCTGAAGATTGCCCCATGATTCAAGCGGAATGGTATCGGTGTGCTACCGATAATATACCCTTTCGTTTAGAATATCGTTTTCAACGACTCACCGATGGCAAAGTTACCTGGGTTTATGGACAGGCGGTGGCGGAACACAATATTGACGGAGAGATTACCGGTTATGTCGGCACAATTACTGATATCACTCCTCGCAAAGAAGCGGAAACGCAACTGCAAACAACTAATGCAGAACTTGCCCGTGCCACCCGCCTCAAAGACGAATTTCTAGCCAATATGAGTCATGAATTAAGAACGCCGCTGAATGCAATTTTGGGGTTAGCAGAAGGGTTGCAAGAAGAAGTTTATGGGAATCTTAATTCCAATCAAAAACGAGCCTTATCCACTATTGAACGCAGTGGCAAACATTTATTAGAATTAATTAATGAAATCCTAGATTTATCTAAAATAGAATCGGGAAAATTCGAGTTAAATTTATCCTCAGTTCAAGTCAAATCTCTTTGTGATTTTTGTTTAATTTTTGTTCGGCAGGAAGCTTTAAAAAAAGAAATTAAGTTATTAATGGAAATTCCCATTTCCCTTCCTTGCTTAATAGCAGATGAAAAACGGTTGCGTCAGGTCTTGATTAATTTACTCAGCAATGCGGTTAAATTCACCCCCCAAGGAGGGCAGGTTACATTAAGAGTGAAAGAACAGCCAATAGAGGCAGAAAAATTATTGAAGTCAAATTTTCTGATTTTTGAAATTGAAGATACAGGAATTGGCATTGCTGAGAAAAATTTAGATCAACTCTTCCAGTCCTTTGTGCAGTTAGATAGTCGTTTAAATCGACAATATCAAGGAACTGGGTTAGGATTAGCATTAGTGAAACGGATTACTGAATTACATGGAGGCTTCGTAACTGTGAGCAGCAAACAAGGTCAAGGCAGTTGTTTTACCGTTCGTTTACCTTATCAAATTGAGCAGGAATCCTGTGTTTATTCTCCCGCATCTTTGATGGATAATTCCTTCCGAGAATCCTCAAATTTACCTAATAGTTCTCCCCATCAAAATACTGTGATTTTAATTGCTGAAGATAATCAAACTAATATTGATATGTTATCGGATTATTTGGAAAGCTATGGGCATAAAATATTGATTGCTTATAATGGTCATGAAGCGATTAAGCTAACGACTACTGAAAAACCAAACTTAATTTTAATGGATATTCAGATGCCCGAATTAGATGGACTGGAAGCCATCCGGCAGATTAAAGCGAATCCAGAATTAAAACATATTCCGATTATTGCATTAACCGCTTTAGCAATGCCTGGTGATCAGGAAAAATGTATTGAAGCGGGCGCAGATTACTATTTAACAAAACCTGTCCGGTTAAAACTATTGGCAGAAACCATCAAAGAAATTTTACCCGATGAGTCTCAAAAATATGCCTCTGGGGTGAAGGTTAATTAACGATATTTTGATAAACTTAATTTAACCTTAATTCCGAAATCTGCCGTGAATTCTCCCTTTAATTTGAGCAACACTGTTAAGGGTAAAGTGCTACTCATTGGTGTAACCGGAGGAACAGGCGTTGCTGTGGTTAAAGGCTTTCTGCACCAGCAGGTAGCAAACTTACGTGCTATTACGCGACACTTCGACCCTCAACGGTCTTCTCACCTTCAGTTACAGCAAGCGGGAGTGGAGTTAGTGGAAGCCAACCTCGACTCCGAAGCGTCTTTAATGGCGGCGTTAGCGGGGGTTTCGGTGGTTTACTGTCATGCGACCGCACCGGATTTAGCCAAACCCGACCCCATCGAAATTGAACGCGCTAAACGGTTAGCAGAAGTGGCGAAAACAGCAAATATTCAACATTTGATTTACAACTCCGCTGGAGGGGTTTCTCGAAATTCGGGGGTGAGTCATATTGAACAAAAATATCACGTTGAACAAGCGTTCAAAGCGGCTGATTTACCCACAACGATGTTACGTTCTTGTTTCTTTATGGAAGAATTTTGGAAACATTACACCCGACCGTCTATCCTCAAAGGTAAATTTCCCTTTTCCATCCAACCCAATAAACCCCTGCATCTTCTGACAACCCAAGATTTAGGTCGTGTGGCGGCTTATATTATTCAGCATTCCTCCCGTTATATTAATACAGAAATAGAATTAGCTGGGGATGTTTTAACTCCCCAACAAATCGCCGCTGAATTTTCCAAAGTTCAAGGAAAAAAAGTCATTCATCAGGAAGTTCCGTCTTGGTTATTTTTGTTATTGGGACGGAAGGAACTGTTTAAGTTAATTCAATGGTATCGCAAAGAAGGATATCAAGCGGATGTTCCAGCGTTGCGGCAAGAATTCCCCAGTTTATTAACCACATTTTCAGAATTCTTAGAACAAACCCATTGGTCTAATCCTGATTTAACTTATGATAGTTTAACGCAATTATAGCACCTCCGAATCCCGGTTTATTCGAGAAACCGAGGTTCTATTCCCTATCCTAAACCGATAATAATCGCTGTACAGAAACCGCCATATCAGGAAAAGCAATCGGGTAAATTTCCCCTTGGGTTAAAATTTCTTGAGATTGATATTCACCTTGTTCTGGTCTTCTGAATACAATTAAGGTTTGATTTCGCAAGTTTACTACCCAATATTCCCGTATACTTTCCGTTGCGTAGACTTTGCTTTTTTCCTCTAGATCTTTCGTTAAACTAGAATTAGAAAACTCAATTAACCAAAAGATATTTTCAGGATAGGGATGATGGTCTAAATAAACGGTTCCCAACGGTTCAACAATGGCAATATCCGGTTCAGGTTCAGAATTAGATTGAAATAACGTAATCGGTTTTCCTTCCCGAATTTTTGCTCGATTTCCTAATATATTCCTCAAATATTCTGCTGCTGCATCACTAAAATAAGCGTGGGGAATTCCTTCGGGTGCCATTTCAATAATTTGACCATTCAGTAATTCAACAGATCGATGATCAAGAATACCAGCATCAATCATCCGATGATAATCTTCAATTGTCCATTGAACAAGAGCAATTGTCATAAACTTTGCCTTTGTTAAATTGAAGGATACTTTTAATTATATCAATTAACAGGATAATTATCTATCCTCATGTACAATATGATTAATAAAATCTTCTCGTTCTTCCTTGGATAAATTATCCCAATTAATTCCTCGTTCAGCACATAATTTTCGCAATTGATTTTCACCATAATTAAGGCGTTCTTGGCGTTGTTCTTCGCTTTCTTTAGCTAGTTCTAGCAACACAACCCGTTTTTGGTCTAAAATTTTTTATTATAATGTTAAAGTTGACAAGAGATTCACCTCCTCTAGAAAAATGAGGCAATGTCAGCGAAGTATCACATTTTTTATTATAACTTTAAATCTAACCTCACCCAACAGTCTTTAAAATTAATTAAAATCTCTAAAGCATGGGTGTTGGATAGACGGAGAAACCCAGTTTCTCTGATTTAGCCGTCTAGTCACAGAAACCAGGGGTTTGGGTTTTCTAAGCTCAAAATTAGAGTGAGTGTAGACATCTCAATGATAAGTGATAAAGCACTGGTGAACTCAAGCTACTATCAAGTCATTTTATATTAATCCTAATTGTTGTAAAGCCTGGATAGCAGCTTGTTTTTCTGCTTCTTTTTTCTTTGTCGCTTTTCCCACACCATAAACATGACCGTTGACTCGAACTTCCACAGTAAAAACTTTATTATGATCATTTCCAGATTCTTCAATAACAATATATTCAGGATTTTGTTTATGATTAATGTTCGCCCACTGTTGAAAAAGATTTTTTGCATCCAATGAAATTTTAGAAGAGTTAGTCTCAATTTTGATTGTTTCTAATTGGTCTAACATCGGTTTTAACCATTCCCAAACCGCATCAATTCCAGAATCTTTATAGTAAGCTCCAATAACCGCTTCTAAGGTATTACTTAATAATGATGGGTTAGTTCGACCGCCAATTAATTCTTCTCCTTTACCTAATTTTATCCATTTTCCTAAATTCAAATCTTGTGCTACGATTGCTAACGCTTCATTACTGACAATTTTTTCTCGTTTCTGGGTCAATGTTCCTTCTGATTCCCCAAAATATTTTTCATACACATAATCTCCGCCTAAAAAGTGTAAAACAGAATCTCCTAGAAATTCCAGTTGTTCATTATCTCCTTCTGTTTTAGTTGGATTTTCAAACATATAACTTCGATGGGTTAATGCTCGTAATAATAATTTAGGGTCTTGAAACTGAATAATATTTAAAAGTTCTTTAAACTCCTCTTGAATTTTTTGATCAGCTTGGGAAATTTGAGATTGAGTAGAATTAGATTTTTCTTGAAGAATAAGTTTGAAGACAATTTGTTTGTGTACATCAACCTGCTTTTCCTGTTCAGCACCAATTTTAACCAATAACCTATGAATACTATCTAAAGCACGAAAAGTATCGTCTGCTAAAAAGCAATTATTATGCGCCCATTTATTTCGGACTTCAATTAGTTCGCTTACTAAACCTCTTTCGGGAGATAAGTATGTTTTGAAAACTTTATCCCAGCGTTGATTAATAACATTTAATAATACAGAAACATCTTGAATAATTTCTTCATCGCTGCGATTATAATTATTTTTATTCGAGTTTTTCACCTGAGAAAACCAAGCATTCCCATAAACTGATCTCATTTTTTCCTCAACGTAAGGAGACAAGACTTGACTTAATAAAGTTAAGCATTGACCAATTCTTTCATTATTGCTGAGTTTCATCTTGACTTTATCCTTTTCCTCTAAATTGGATAACAACAAAAAGCCACACCTATCACTGATTGAATAGGGTTTTAAGTGATAGGGTAAGTTCTATAGCTTATCGGTTAACTACAACTCAACAATATTCGATTTCTGAAAAAATGAGATTTTTTTGGCTATCCCCAAATTTGATAAACTGGGGAATGAGCGATCGCTATAATAATGATAATGGAAAGTCAACCGAGGGAGATTCAACGTTATGTTACCTCAGAGGGGAAGGTTCCGTTTACAGAGTGGTTAGAAGCAGTCCGAGATAGAACAGCAAGAGCTAAAATTAAATTCAGATTAGATCGAGTTGAGGAGGGAAATTTAGGAGATTATCGTTCTGTTGGTGACGGTGTATTTGAATTTAAAATTAATTATGGCTCTGGCTACCGGGTTTATTTTGGACAAGTTGGATTAACCCTAATTTTATTACTCTGTGGTGGAGATAAAAGCACTCAACAACAAGATATTAAAAAAGCAAAAGGATATTGGAGAGACTACAATGCAAGACGTTAAAATTCCCATTAGTGATAGTTACCATAATTATTTAATTGAATCTCTTAAAGATCCAGAAGAAGCAGCAGCTTATCTTGAAGTTGCTTTAGAAGAAGGTAGCGATCAACCTCAATTATTAAAAAAAGTCATCAGCAATATTTTAGAGGCTCACAGTCAATTAAATTATAGTTATGATTCTAATCAAATTAATCGAGAAAAGTTTGATCAAGCTGTAGCATCAATCAATTGTATTGCAATTTATGATTTTGTGAAATTAGTGGATCTGTTAGGTTTCCGCATCTCAATTCAGGAGAAAGAACCAGAAACAGCAGGGAATATAGATTAGCGATCGCTTCCCTTTAAAACAGTACAAACCTTAACTTCAGACTCTAAGCGATCTTCTAACTGCTCTTTTGCTAACTCTAAATCATAATTAACTTGCAGATTTAACCAAAATCGTTCTGATAATCCAAAATATTTCGATAACCTCAAAGCAAGGTCTGCTGTTATGGTAGATTTTCCTTGAATAATCTCATCAATTTTACTCAAAGGAATATGAATATCCTCTGCTAGCTGTTCTAAAGTAATTTCCATTGGGTTTAAAAATTCTTCTAATAGAATTTCACCGGGATGAACTGGATCTAATTTAGGTTCTATCATAAGTTTAACGATGATAATCTACAATTTCTACATCCAACGCATCCCCATTATCCCATCTAAAACAGATTCGCCATTGTTCATTAATGCGAATACTATATTGACCTTGGCGATCGCCTTTTAACTTTTCCAGACGGTTTCCAGGTGGAACCCGCAAATCTTCTATTGTTTCAGCCGCATCTAAGATCGCCAATTTACGTTGAGCAATACGTTGTATTGAGGGTGGGAACTTGGAAGCAGACTGTCTTCTAAATAAACGTTCTGTCTCCTTACATTTAAAATTTTGAATCATTCTATTTAATCATAACCCAATAGCATCATACCGTCAAACGCTATTCTAAGTAAAGATTAAATCTTCTAATAACTTGAGAATTAGTGTAATTATTTATTCCAAAACCTCCACCTTGGGAGGATGTTGTTTTAACACTTGCTGTAAATAACGTCCGGTGTGCGATCGCTTATTTTCAGCAACCTCTTCCGGCGTTCCTTCTCCGATTAATTCCCCTCCCTTGTCGCCCCCTTCAGGCCCTAAATCAATCACCCAATCCGCACAGCGAATCACATCTAAATTATGCTCAATCACTAAAATTGAATTGCCTTTATCCACCAACCGTTGTAAAACATTTAATAATTGATGCACATCATAAAACGATAAACCCGTTGTCGGTTCATCAATTAAATATAATGTTTTCCCTGTGGCGCGTTTGGATAATTCTGATGCTAATTTAACCCGTTGTGCTTCTCCTCCCGATAAGGTTGGTGCAGGTTGTCCTAAGCGAATATACCCTAACCCCACATCCACTAACGTTTTTAATCGAGTCGCCGCCCTGGGGATATTTTGAAACACATCTAAAGCGGTTTCTACAGGCATATTTAACACATCCGCAATAGAATATCCTTTAAATTTCACCTGTAAGGTTTCACGGTTATATCTCGCCCCTTTGCACACTTCGCACTGCACATAAACATCGGGTAAAAAGTTCATTTCGATCACATTTACCCCTTGTCCGCCGCACGCTTCACAACGTCCTCCTTTGACATTAAACGAAAATTGTCCGGCTTTATACCCTCTGGCTTTCGCTTCAATACTTTCTGAAAACGCATCTCGAATTAAATCGAAAACTCCGGTATAGGTTGCGGGGTTAGATCGGGGGGTTCTTCCAATGGGAGATTGATCAATTACAATCACTTTATCTAACGCTTCTAACCCTTCTATTTTTTCTAATTGCTTGGGAAAGGGAACTTTTCGGGTAAAATGATGTTGCAAAGCGGGATAAAGTAATTCATTCATTAACGTTGATTTTCCAGAACCAGAAACCCCCGTAATACTCACCAATTTTCCGAGGGGAATTTCAACGGTAATATTTTTTAAGTTATTGCGGGTTGCATTGACTAATTTAATGCTTTTTCCATTTCCTTTGCGACGTTCTGGCGGCGTTTCAATTTTTTGTCGTCCTGATAAATAAGCGCCTGTTAGTGATCGCTCACTTTCTAACAACACGTCTATATTTCCTTGCGCGACAATTTCCCCACCATGCACCCCCGCACCTGGCCCAATATCCACTAAATGATCCGCCGCCCGCATCGTTTCTTCATCATGTTCAACGACAATTAACGTATTCCCAATATCCCGTAATTTTATTAACGTATTTAATAACTTGGTATTATCCCGTTGATGTAACCCAATACTCGGTTCATCCAACACATACAAAACCCCCGTTAACCCCGCTCCAATTTGAGTGGCTAATCGAATTCGTTGCGCTTCTCCACCGGATAACGTCGATGCGGTTCTCGCTAAGGTTAAATAATCTAACCCCACATCCAGTAAAAATTGCAATCTGGCTTTAATTTCCCGCAGCACTAATTCGGCTATTTTCGCTTGGCGTTCGGTCAAGTTTAACTGATTAATTTGTTCTAAACAATTGCGAATGGAAACATCCGTTAATTGATCAATGCGATATTGTCCGACCCGCACCGCTAACGCTTCCGGTTTTAACCGTTTCCCTTTACAAACATCGCAGGCTTGATCAATTAAATAAGGTTCTAATTTTTGCTTTTGTAATTCCGAGGCAGTTTCCTCATATTGACGTTGTAATAAAGGAATGATCCCCGTGTAGGGTCGATAATATCCTTTATTTTCTCGATAGCGAGAATCCGCTTCAATCCAAATCGGTTCTTCTGAACCAAAGAGGAGGATTTTCTGTTGGTCTGGTGTTAGGTTATTCCAAGGCGTTGTAATCTCAAAACCAAAGGCTTGACTGACACTATGGAGCAACGAAAGATAATAAGTATTGTCTTTTTCCGACCAAGGCGCAACCGCCGTATAAACAGGTTGAGTCGGGTCAGGAACTACCAAGTCTGGGGAAAAGGTTCGCAGATGTCCTAACCCGTGACAATGGGGACAAGCGCCATAGGGAGAATTAAACGAAAATAACCGAGGCGATAGTTCTTCCATCACCGCCCCATGTTCAGGACAGGCGAAATTTTCAGAAAAGACAAGTTGAGAAGGAACAGAAGAAGGTTCTATTTTTTCCGGTTCTACGAAATAAGAATTATCGCTATTTTCCGCAACTTTTTGATTCGGAAAACTTGCAATTTTTGAGGCAGTTGGGTTATACTTATTATCAGATCGCGACGCGGATACCTGATCAGATGTATCATTTAATACCTCAATCACCGCAATTCCACCGGACTGCTTCAAACAGGTGGCGAGGGAATCGGCTAAACGTTCCTGTAGTCCTGGCTTTTTAACTAAGCGGTCAACAACGATTTCAATGGTGTGGGTATAATTTTTATCCAACTCGATATTTTCCGACAGTTCAAACACCTCGTGATCGACCCTGACGCGAACAAATCCTTGGGCGGCTAAACTGGACAATAGCTTGCGGTGAGTTCCCTTTTTCCCTCGGACGACAGGCGCGAGAATCATAAATTTAGTGCGATCGGGGAGTTCCATAATTCGATCGCACATTTCATCAAGGGTTTGGGGCGCAATATTGCGATCGCAAATCGGACAATGGGGTTGTCCAGCGCGACCAAACAGCAACCGCAAGTAATCATAAATCTCGGTCACAGTTCCAACGGTAGACCGAGGGTTATGGGAAGTCGATTTTTGGTCAATGGAAATGGCGGGACTCAACCCTTCAATGGCATCGACATCGGGTTTATCCAGTTGTCCGAGAAATTGGCGCGCATAAGCACTCAGGGATTCCACGTAGCGGCGCTGACCTTCGGCGAATATCGTATCAAAGGCTAAGGAAGATTTACCGGAACC
>JBMDYE010000152.1:0-2978 GCA_048595135.1 Planktothrix sp.
ACGTGAGTATCGATAAGCTGCATGGTAAATAGAGCAGGAGTCAGTAGAGAAGCTCCTGGGCGGAGCCATGCTGAAGGCTTTTGGCACTCCCCTGTACAGAGTCAGGAAGAAGGCTGCAAACTTCACCAACCATAGCCATCACGATTTCCTAACTATCTGGGTAGCTGCTAAATGAATGACTGTTAAGCACGGGAACCCATGACCTGATAGCAATCATATGCACGCAGCCTGTAAACGTAACCCTTGAACCCACAGTCACGTTCGGTGAGGGAACAACAGAAGAGTCCCGACTTAGGCAGCGGTTTGGTAACGCTTTAAAGCTCTTGCCAAACGAGATTTCTTGCGAGCGCCGTTATTGGGATGGAGAATCCCTTTTTTTACCGCTTTGTCGATTTTGCTATAAGCCGCCGCCATTTGTTCATTAACGAGTTTGAGGTGATCATCGGTCGGCTCTGTTCCATACTTATCGACCGTGAGCAAACATTTCTTCATTAAGGTTTTAACGGCTGACTTATAAGATTTGTTCCGCAAGCGATTGCGCTCTGCGATTTGAACTCGTTTAACAGCAGATTTGATATTGGCCATAGGTTCTCGTTGAAGAAGACGCAGGTAATCCGATTAAATATTTTAGTTACAGAAATCTTACTATAGCACTTATTTAGTCAAAATGACTAGACTCCCTGTTCAAGCACAGGAAGTAAAATAAAAATTTGGGGAAATGCCATGAGAATTCAGATTGATCTCTCGGCAGAGTATGGCGAATGAGAATCCACGTTAAACTATTATATACAAGAAATACGGGTTAGCCTTGTGTCTGCAAGGGATCAGAAGGAAGAAATTCCGAGAATAGGTCAGTTGTCCTGCTGAAATCTAGGGGTTTCATCCTTGCTGTCCCCCAGTCCCGTATCTTGGACGTAATCTCTTAAGGTTGGCACTCCGAATCACCATGCTGCGAATAATTACTCAGTGGGTAGAAGCACAAGCTGAACTGCGACGGATATCGGATCGGACTCATGATGATTCGGTTATCCACAAAGAGGCGACGGTGCGAGAAGTGCTGCAAACGGTCAGGCGACAAGGGGATAAAGCACTACTGCACTATACCGAAGAATTTGACCAGAAAACGTTGACATTAGAGGAGTTGCGCGTCAGTGGTTCGGAGTTGGACGCAGCTTATCAGCAGGTGTCAAAGGAATTACTGGATGCAATTCGGTTGGCACGAACTCAAATTGAAGCGTTCCACCGCCAGCGTGTCCCTAAGTCTTGGGTTCAGTTTGCAGATGATGATGTTGTCCTGGGTAAACGATTCACCCCTGTGGATCGAGCCGGGTTATATGTACCTGGGGGCAAAGCTTCGTATCCCAGTACAGTCTTGATGAATTCCGTTCCGGCACTGGTCGCTAAGGTGCCTCGTATTGTCATGGTTACTCCTCCTGGCCCCGATAATAAAGTTAATCCGGCTGTGTTAGTAGCCGCTCAGGAAGCAGGCGTACAGGAAATTTATCGGGTCGGTGGCGCCCAAGCGATCGCCGCTTTAGCTTATGGCACAGAAACCATCCCGAAAGTGGATGTGATTACTGGCCCTGGCAATATTTATGTCACCTTGGCTAAGAAATTAGTGTATGGAACCGTTGGCATTGATTCCTTGGCGGGGCCATCGGAGGTGTTAATTATTGCTGATGGGGCAGCAAATCCGGTTCATGTGGCGGCGGATTTGTTAGCGCAGGCGGAACATGACACCCTGGCGGCGGCGATTTTAATTACTACCGACTCGGCGTTAGCCCGACAAGTCGTTAAAGAAGTAGAGCAACAACTGGCGAATCATCCCCGTCGAACGTTAACGGAAAAAGCGATCGCCCATTATGGGGTGGTTGTGGTTGTAGAATCGTTGGAAGCTGCCGCCCAACTCTCTAATGAGTTTGCGCCCGAGCATTTAGAGTTGGAAGTGAATGACCCTTGGGCATTGCTGGAACACATCCGTCATGCAGGGGCGATCTTCTTAGGGTGTTCAACGCCGGAAGCGGTAGGGGATTATTTGGCAGGGCCTAATCATACCTTACCCACATCGGGTGCGGCTCGGTATGCTTCAGCGTTGGGGGTGGAAACCTTTATGAAACACTCCAGCTTGATTCAATATTCTCCGGTTGCTTTGCAGAAAGTAGCCAATGCGGTGAATGTTTTAGCAACGGCTGAAGGTCTACCGTCCCATGCGGATTCGGTGCGCTTGCGAATGGACAGTTAAACCGAAACGGATGACTTTTCGATTTAATGTAGATCGCTGAACCGTTGAGAAAAAATAACAGTACAGGGTAAGCGGGTTGCCCTTAGAATGGGAGTTTGAATCATTGGGATTTCAAATTCCCCATTCTTAAATTTTTTGGAGGAGACGTTGCTGTGTTGAAGACTATTTTAGTTGCTGTGGATGATTCCCCAACGGCAGAGTATTTATTAGAAGCGCTGGGTCAACTGCAATTGCAACCCACAACAACGGTGATCTTCTCCCATGTAATTCCGTCGGTGGCGTCGGATTTTGAAACCTCGGCAGATCGACCCCAATCAACGGCGGATGAGTTACCTTATCGTCATATTGAAAAGCAATTACAGGTTTATCAAGATAAATTAAGTTGTCAGAGTGAAATTGAGATTGTCACGGGTGATCCGGCGGAAGAAATTATTCGGTTATCCCATATTTATAAAGCGGATTTGATTGTGATTGGCAACCGCGGATTAACGGGACTGAAACGAATTCTACAAGGATCTGTGAGTTCTCAGGTGGTGGCGGATGCCAATTGTTCGGTTTTGGTGGTGAAGGAAAAAGAAGGTTAGTTTTAATTCCTAGAAACCGGGTTTCTAGCAGTCTTTTGAGTTGGAAATCAAGTTTAGTCTGAAGAAACCCGGTTTCTGTTGGGTAAGATAGTAGAGAACCTTCCCCTACAGAATTTCTAGGTTATTTTTTAGGACAAAAAAGGGCGATCGCT
>JBMDYE010000153.1:0-4480 GCA_048595135.1 Planktothrix sp.
GCCTGTTGCCTGTTGCCTGTTGCCTGTTGCCTGTTGCCTGTTGCCTCCTTCCTCCTTCCTCCTGCCTCCTGCCTTCTGCCTTCTGCCTTCTGCCTCCTGCCTTCTGCCTTCTGCCTCCTGCCTCCTGCCTCCTGCCTCCTGCCTCCTTCTTTACAAAATATGACGAGTGTTGACAATTATTTTCAACAAGGTTATATTGATTTTCAGTGTTCTCCTCTCAAAGGATCGGCAGACGGGGCGGTCGGCAATGGTAGACTGTCCCGCATTTCTTTTGAGACTGTCAAGATTGAACTCTCTGATAACGGTAGAAGGCGTTACACTGGAGAGTCAGGAAATACTTGAAGAGAGTTGACCCGATGCCTGTTTCTACCCCATCCCAGCCTTTTGCTGAGTACAACCCTGAGAAAAATCAGGAATTTGATGTAATTGTCATCGGTTCCGGTATTGGCGGACTGGTGACTGCGACCCAATTAGCTGCAAAAGGTGCAAAAGTCCTTGTTTTAGAAAGTTATATTATTCCGGGTGGCAGTTCTGGATATTTTGAACGAGAAGGATACCGCTTTGATGTTGGTGCGTCGATGATCTTCGGATTTGGCGAAAAAGGAACCACCAATCTCCTGACCCGCGCCCTCAGCGCTGTCAACGTCAGCCTAGAAACAATTCCCGATCCGGTTCAGATCCATTACCATCTTCCCAAGCAGCTAGAGTTACAAGTCCATCGAGATTATGAGAAATTTTTGCAAGAACTGATCCAACGCTTCCCCCACGAAGAAAAAGGGATTCGGAAATTTTATGATGAATGCTGGACAGTGTTTAACTGCCTCAACTCAATGGAATTATTATCGTTAGAAGAACCTCGCTATTTAATGCGCGTGTTTTTCCAAGAACCAACCTCTTGTTTAGGATTAGTTCAATATCTCCCCCAAAATGTCGGGGATGTGGCAAAGCGTTATATTCATGACCCTGAGTTATTAAAATTTATTGATATAGAGTGTTACTGCTGGTCAGTAGTTCCTGCCGATTTAACCCCAATGATTAATGCCGGAATGGTGTTTTCCGATCGCCATTATGGGGGCATTAATTATCCGAAAGGAGGCGTCGGTCAAATTGCCCTTAAATTAGTGGAAGGATTAGAAAAAGCCGGAGGGCAAATTCGCTATAAAGCGAGAGTTAAAAAAATTCTAGTTGAAAATAGACGCGCCGTAGGCGTACAACTCATAGACGGAACAACTTACCACGCGAAACGGATTGTTTCTAATGCCACCCGTTGGGATACTTTTGGTAAATTAATTCCCCCAGAAGACGTTCCCAAACCCGAAAAAAGATGGCAAGAACGTTATCAAAAATCCCCTAGTTTCTTAAGCTTACATTTAGGGGTGGAAGCTTCCGTTTTACCGCCTGATAGTGATTGCCATCATATTATTGTAGAAAATTGGGAAAAAATGGAAGAACCGGAAGGAACCATTTTTGTTTCAATTCCCACTTTATTAGATCCGAGTTTGGCGCCGGAAGGTTATCACATTATTCATGCTTTTACGCCGAGTTGGATCGATGATTGGCAAAAGTTACCCGAAGCGGAATATGAAGCCAAAAAAGAAGCAGCAGCATGGCGAATTATTGACCGTTTAGAAAAAATATTTCCGGGGTTAGATGGGGGATTAGATTATATGGAAGTGGGAACTGCGCGATCGCACCGTCGGTTCCTGAACCGAGAAGATGGCACCTATGGGCCAATCCCCACCCGCAAACTCAAAGGATTATTAGGAATGCCCTTCAACCGGACTGCGGTACGGGGGTTATATTGCGTTGGAGACAGCACCTTCCCCGGTCAAGGGTTAAATGCTGTTGCTTTCTCTGGGTTTGCTTGCGCCCATCGCATCGCCGTAGACTTGGGCTTAGGCTGATCTACAGTCACCAGTCACCAGTCACCAGTCATCAGTTATCAGTTATCAGTTATCAGGAAAAAATAAATTTTTTCCTTGTCCCCTTGTCCCCTTGTCCCCTTGTCCCCTTGTCCCCTTGTGACTGGTGACTGATAAAACTTTCATTAAGAAAAGTGTTAAGAATTGTAAAGAGTGTTAATATTGTCTATACGTTAAGTTCAACAAAAATCTCCATGCTAAGTCCCAACTTGCCAGAATCAGACCTCCTCAAGGCTATCTTGCAACCGCTGCTCGAAGATTTTGAGTATTGGTTTGATCGGTCGTGTCGATTGTTGGAAACCGAGGATATGCCGTTCTTGACCCCAGAACAGCAATCGGATCTTCTCAACCGTGTTAAAAATGCAAGAACGGAGGTGGGTACGGCTAAAAGCTTGTTTCACGCTACAGAGGGTCAAGTTGGGATAGAAATGGCGGTATTAATGCCTTGGCATCAACTGTTGACGGAATGTTGGCAAGTGGCAAACCGCTTCCGGATGGAGCAAATTAATCAAGTTAACAATTAAACGCTTAGTTCAAAAAGACCCGATGGGAATTGTTCCGGTTTAATCAGACCTAAGACATAATGTTGATTACGATTCCTTAGCGTAATTGTTCGATCCCTAGGAGAATATGTCAAAATCTAGGGTAAGGGTTTATTAACTCAACAACACACAAATTTTTTCAAGCCAAAACCTCTGATTTTTAAAACGGTCGTAAATTAACCTTTTAGTTGTATATCTTTCAGGAGATCAATCACAATGTTACACTTAATTTACATTTTAGCATTTACCATTTTAGCGTTTTTAGCAGTTCGCAATTTAATTCACAGTTTATTAACCGTTGGTCTTGATTCACAACGCGCTCCCAATTACCGTGATCCCAGAAATACAATTATGTCATCCCGGATGCAGGGAATGTTCCATCCCGAACTTTTGGATGAAACGGGAAATTTAATTAATGAGCCTTTATTAGTGATGCGTTCTTTGTCGGTTCAAGATGCTAGAAACCAGTTGGATAATTTATATAAGTCTTCCCCAGGTGTGCCTGAAGACAATCATGATGACGAATAAGAAAAAAATTTTAGCGGCTAATTTTAAAAATCCCTCAATGTTGTTTTTAAGTTAATAACTGAGGGGTTTTTTAATTTTAAAGGAAACCTAAAAAACTGATCTAGTTCATCATCGTTTTCTAGGGGATAAATTAATTGATTTTTGGGGTCAGTTTGTTAAAATCTATACAGAACAATTTACCCTTTTGACTCACGAATGGAATAGTCCGAGGGTTAGAGTATGGGGACTAACCAAATTTTGATCGGATAAAATTAATCTTTAAACTACAATAGTCGGTTAAAGTAGGGATTGACAGCTTGCGACTCTATCTATGTTAAATAAACAAGATACATCGATAGTTACCTTAGCGTTATTGTTATCGATTGCGACGAGTCCTGTTGCTTGGGCCGCATCTCGATGGAATTCTAACGCCAGCGTTAGCGCCTCAGCAACATTATCTGAGTCGTTATTGCAATCTCAAGGTGGGACGAATCATTTTAATCTTAACCAGCAACCGTTGAATCAACGGGAACAAAGGAATTTGAAGCCAAAAGCGGTTTCAAAGGTTGATATTGCAACGGGTGAAACGCGAAAAACGACAGCCAATCAGCGGGATTCGTTGATCGCTCAACTTAATTTTGGCAAAAATAACTTGGTTAGCCAATCCACTCAAACCCAACCCTCTACCCTTGCTGCTTCTAGTGGGGAAATTCCGGTGTGGTTGTGGTGGTTGGTTCCTGCGGTTCCTGTGTTGGGATTATGGTTAAGGTTAAAACTGAAACAGCAAGCGCAGAAGTCAGAAACAACCTTGATCAAACAAACGAGCCAAAGCGATCGCAATCTTTCGACCTTACCTCCTAAACTGAATAATTTACAGGAAAAGTCGAAGGCTACAACATCTAAGTTAATTTTAACTAAAGAAACCCCTTTAACTCCGTTAACTAAACCTCCATTTAAGAATGAACTTTTTAAATTAGTTCAGGATACTGTTGAAACTGAACCAGAGGTGATTTTAGATCAATCATTAACGTTTAAATCTTCTCTAGAAGAACCCTTTAATCCCCTTATTCCTATTCCGACTAATACGGTTCAAGAGTCTATTTTAGTTGAGGAAATTCCTGAGCCAGAAGCTGAAGCGGTTATTGCAGAATTTTTAAACGCAAAAAAAGCTAATCTAAATCAATCTAATCCGGTTAAGCCAATCAATTTAACTGAGGTAGAAAACCATTCTTCTGAATTGTTAATTTCAGAATCTTCAGGGAAAGAGGAAGAAGAACCGTTAGTTGTTGAGGAAACGACAGAAGCGGACGTTATTATTGCTGAACCTTTAATAGTTGCGGAAGAAGAAGAACCGTTAGTTGTTGCGGAAATAACAGAACCGGACGCTATTATTGATGAACCTGTAATAGTTGCGGAAGAAGAACCATTAGTTGTTGAGGAAACGACAGAAGCGGACGTTATTATTGCTGAACCTGTAATAGTTGCGGAAGAAGAACCATTAGTTGTTGA
>JBMDYE010000154.1:0-19416 GCA_048595135.1 Planktothrix sp.
GGTATGGAATGGTACAAAATTTTCAGGACATCACCCTCCAACAAGCGACTTCTATTGATGTTAGTGGTGCTGCGAGTGGCAATATTCAGGTACAAGGAAGACGGTTGACACTGACTGATGGCTCAGTTATTTTAGCCGTGACAACAGGGGATGATGCGGCTGGAAGTATTACTATAAAAACATCTGAGTTAGTGGAAGCAATTGGAACGACTCCCGATGAAAGTTTATTTCCGAGTGGGTTATTAGCGGTTGTCAGTTCTCAAGGAACCGGACGCGGTGGCAATATTAATGTTGAAACGGGGCGGTTAATTCTTCAAAAAGGCGCGCAAATTGGTGCATCGACAAGCGGGGAGGATCAGGGGGGAACATTAACAGTTAAGGCGGCTGAGTCGGTAGAAATCAGTGGAACCCAACGGATTGCTAACTTTCCCAGTGGTTTATTTACGAATGTTCAGCCTGGAGTCACCGGAGATGGTGGCGATTTAACCATTGAAACAAGACGCTTAATTGTTCAAGATGGGGGAGTCGTCGCAGCCGGGACATTTAGTAATGGAAATTCTGGCAATGTCATCGTTAAAGCGTCTGAGTCGGTAGAAGTGAGGGGTTTAGCTGTAGATAGTACCTCCATTAGTGGGATAGTTGCCCATGTTTTCTTCCCAGAAACAACGGGAAATGGGGGAAATTTAATCATCGAAACGAAACGCTTAATTGTTGAAGATGGAGCAGTGGTGACGGTGGGAACATTTGGTGGAGGGAACTCTGGAAATTTGACGGTGAGAGCGTCGGAGTCGATAGAAGCACGGGGCGGAACACCCGATGGTATCCTTGCCAGTGGCTTATATGCTAGTAGTTTGGGAGAAAAAGCGACGGGAGCGCCAGGGAATATCACGATTGAAACGGGACGGTTAATCCTTCAAGATGGCGGGACAGTAACCGTCAACAGTGACCGTTTACAACCCGCAGGTACACTGAAGATTACGGCTGATTCGATTAATTTAGAAAGTTTGGCAAGTATTACTGCTGATACTCAAGCGGGTGGGGGAAGTATTGAGTTGCGATCGCCCATTCTCACTCTTAATAATAGCCGGATTACGACCAATGCGACTGGAGGCGATAGTGGCGGCGATATTAATTTACAAGGAGAATTATTATTCCTGCAAAATAACAGTACCCTCACCACCAATGCGTTAGGAAGTAATGTGACTGGCGGCAATATTAATCTCAACCTGGATAACGGCTTTTTAGTCAGTGTAGAAAATAGTGATATTACAGCGAATGCAGAACAAAGCAGAGGCGGTAATATTACGATTAATGCAGAAGGAATTTTTGGGGCGACAACTCGCACCCGGGAACAATTACAAGAGTTACTGAATACTGAAGAGGCGACTGCAATCGATCCTATACGCATTTTAACGAGTGATATTACTGCTATTTCTCAACAAGGTGGCCCCCAATTAGAAGGAATTGTCACGGTGAATAGACCGAATGTTGATCCGAGTTCGGGGTTATTAGAATTACCCGTTGATGTGGTTGACCCCACCCAGTTAATTGCGAGGGGGTGTCCGGCGGATAAAAACAATTCATTTACGGTTACGGGACGGGGAGGTTTACCTCCGTTACCCAGGGAAACCCTGAGTCCTAATCATACAATTTCTCTGGATTGGGTGACAGGTGAACATTCCAATCAACCCGAAAATATCACGTCCCAACAGATTAATCAAAATCAGATTATTGAAGCAACGGGTTGGAGGATTGATGAGCAAAATCAAATCGTATTAATTGCGTCTCAACCCACAACAACCATTAATAATATTTCCCCGATTCCAGACTCTTGTTTAAGCGAATCATTATGAAAATTAGAATTAGACAGATTATACTGGCTTTCCTAACGGGATTTTTGATGGCTTGGGGTTTAATCTTATTTCCAGCATTGGGTCAGTTTCCTTCTAACCGATCCGATCCTCAAATCTTAGTTGAAAAAAGTCGAGAACTGTATCAAGTCGGACAGTTTTCTCAAGCTGTAACAATTTTAAAACAAGCGATTCATGATTTTAAAATCCAAGGAAATAAACAGGGACAAGCGATCGCTTTAAGCAATCTTTCTTTAGTCACTCAGCAACTCGGACAATTCAAAAACGCTTATTCTTATATTACAGAAAGTCTAAATTTATTAACTCATCCTGAATTGTCACCATCTCCCTTAATTCTAGCACAGGTATTAGAAATAAAAGGTGATTTAGAGTTAGAAATGGGTTCTCCAGAACAAGCTCTTAATAGCTGGGAACAAGCGAAAAATATTTATGAAAATTTGCATAATCCGATCAGCAAAGTTCGCACCCAGATTAATATGGCTCAAGCACAGCAAAGATTAGGAATGTATCGTCAAGCTCAAGCGACATTAGAACAAGTTGAACAGGAATTACAAACACAACCCGATTCGATTATGAAAGCGATCGCATTAAGGAGTTTTGGAGATATTTTACAATTAGTGGGGGATTTAGACCAATCTTTAATTATTTTACAAAAAAGCCAAGAAATTGCAGAACGCTTACAATCTCCCGTTGAATTAGCCACAACGTTACTAAGTTTAGGAAACGTCCAAAAAGCATTAGGAAAGCGATCGCAAGTCCCCGAATATATCCCTAATTTAGACAAAATTACCCCTTTATCTTGTAGCCAAAATACGATGGATAATAACGCTTTAACTTTTTATGCCAAAGCTATCAAGTTTTATCAAATGTCTGCTAATTTATCTCCTTTATTATTAACACAAATTCAAGCTAAAGTCAATCAACTGAGTCTTTTAATTCAAGTCAAAAATTGGTCAGATTCTCAAAAATTAGCCTCTGATCTTAAATCCCAAATTAGTCAGATTCTTCCTTCTCATCGTTCTATTGAAACTCAACTAAATTTAGCTCATCATCTCGTTTGTTTAAAAAAAATTACGGCGATTCATACATTCAGTTTAAAAAATATTGCCGAAATTGTTGCAGACGCCATAGTCAAGGCTAAAGATATCGGAGATCAACGATTAGAAGCTTATGCAATTGGAAGTTTAGCCAGTATTTATCTAGACAATAAAGAGATTGATCAAGCCCGAAACTTAACCGAAGAAGCCCTGAAATTAGCACAACAAATTAAGGCAGAAGATATTGCTTATTTGTGGGAATGGCAGTTAGGATATATAGACAGGACTACAGGAGATAAAAAAAGTGGAATTCTAGCTTATACTGAAGCTATCAATACCCTTAAATCTTTACGAAATGATTTAGTAACCCTCAATTCGGATGTTCAATTTTCCTTTAGGGATGGTGTAGAACCTGTTTATCGACAATTGGTTGATTTGCTGTTACAACCTGAGAACAATATCCCCGTCAGTCAAAATAATTTACAACAAGCGCGAGATGTGATTGAAGCACTTCAATTAAGCGAATTAGAGAATTTTTTCCGAGAAGCTTGTTTAGAAGCAAGACCCCAACAAATTGATGAAATTGTTGATCAAATTGATTCCACAGCCGCGGTGATTTATCCGATTATTTTACCGAATCGTTTAGAAATCATCCTGAAATTACCGAATGAGCAGGAATTATATCATTTTACAACTGATCAACCTGAATTAGAAATAGAAAGTTATCTCGATCAATTACAACAGTATTTAAGAGAACCTGACCGGACGAATGATATTAAAAAGATTTCTAATATTCTATATAGCTGGTTAATTGAACCTTTAGAATCTGAGTTAGAAAAAAAGCAAATCAAGACTTTAGTTTTTATTTTAGATGGTTCCTTAAGAAATATTCCGATGTCGGTTCTATATGATCAGAAAAAACAACAGTATTTAATTCAGAAATATGCGATCGCGATCGCACCTGGATTACAACTCATTAATCCCCAACGGTTATCAAGAAGAGAATTATATATTTTAATGGGTGGCG
Source organism: Planktothrix sp. (assembly GCA_048595135.1). Classification (GTDB taxonomy): domain Bacteria; phylum Cyanobacteriota; class Cyanobacteriia; order Cyanobacteriales; family Microcoleaceae; genus JBMDYE01. The sequence goes on from JBMDYE010000154.1 coordinate 3,936, forward strand.
TGAGCGAAGAACGCCAAATTGCAGATAGAAAGTTTACGGCTTTAGAAAACGTTAAGCTAGAATTACAAAATATTCAATCGGAAATTCGCCACAGTCAGCAACTTTTAAACCAGAGTTTTACAGAAATCGATTTAAAAAATCGAATAGAATCTGATCCGTTTTCCGTTGTGCATTTAGCAACCCATGGTCAGTTTTCATCCAATCAGGAACAAACGTTTATTTTAACCTGGGAAACCCTATTAAAAGTCAGAGAATTTGATAATTTACTGCGGTTACGAGATCCCAACCATTCGACAGCCATTGAATTATTAGTCCTCAGTGCTTGTCAAACGGCGGCGGGTGACAAACGAGCGACGTTAGGACTGGCGGGAATTGCAGTCCGTGCGGGAGCGCGCAGTACCCTAGCCACATTATGGTCAGTAAACGATGAGTCTACGGCTAAATTAATGAGTCAATTTTATCAAGAATTTGCCAATAAAAATCTAACCAAAGCGGAAGCTTTGCGTCGCGCTCAACTTAGTTTATTAAAAGAGTATGAACTTCCTTATTTCTGGAGTCCTTATGTTTTAGTCGGGAATTGGCTGTGATCAGTCAGTAGAGGGGGCAAAATGCTGCCTCCTCTACACATTAACTAAATTGGTGGTAAGGCATAAAAAGCAATGCCTTCAGGGATGAAACCAATAGAACGAGCGATCGCACTATCGGTGGGATTAGTCGAATAGAAATGACCGTCTAAAATCGTGTTGTAGAATCGTTCTACGGGAATTGCATTGGCTGGACGCGTCAAATCATTAACGGGATAAACTTGGAACGCACTTGGACGTTCGAGTTGCCAAACTTGTAAGGTTTGAACACTAGCAACATCCCCAGGATTTGCGGCGTAGAAATAAGCACCGTTGTTAATATTTCTATACCGTTGTACGTTAAATGTGCCACTAGAACTAAAAGGCGGAGACTCTTTCCGAAAAGCAGGATTTGTAGTCGCGAGTTGAATTTCTGTGGGATCAGTAGTGTAGAAATGTCCGCTAATTTGAGTGTTTAAAAATCGCTCCACATTGGTACGCGTTCCACCACCCCCACCGTCACCATTGGTGCGGGTTACACTTAAGTTATAGGGGGTTGATGCTTGTCCCCCATCGGTAATATTAGTAATATCAGTGGTGACTTTCCCCTCCGTTGTGACTCGAATTAAATAAGTTCCTCCAGTCAGGGGATCGGTAATCACTTCATCGGCTAAACCCGGATTATCAACCGACCTTAAAAACACATAATTTCCGGTGTTTGGTTGTTGTTGAAAAAGCTCAAGTTTGGCATCATCTCTTAACCCCGAAACGCGAATTTGCGGGGAACGATTATCGACTACAATTTGATAGTAATCATCCGGATCAGATCGACCTACAAATCCCCGTTGAGTAAAATCTGTTATCCCTTTGGGTTCAGCTTGAAAGGGAAAATTATTCGGAATTTCTGAATCGACTTCTAACAAAAAATTTCCAGTTGTTGTACCAAAACCACTAACATTAACCGTTAATGGGGTATTGGCTGGAAATCCGGGATTAAAGGTTAATGTTTCTGCACCTCCAGGATTAAAATCAGCATCAACCTGCACTCCCGAAGGAAACCCAGGAACATTAGCAATCGGTGTAAATTGAATATCTAAAGTTTGAGGGGCGCCAATGCCAGCCGCAATCGGATAAGCTGTAATTTTAAGCGGTTGATTGGTCGGAGGCGTAATATCCAATGGGGGGATATTAATCGTTTGCGTAACTCCAGCGTTTAAAATCCTACCGGTGTATCGATTACCTGCCATAATTTCAATTCTCCATTACATTTTTTAATCTTCATCAACATTGATTGTCTGAAAATCAATGTTTGTTGATAGAATCTCATTGATAAAGGCACAATGATTTCAGAGGGCTTAGGGGGTGAGGCTTAGGGTTGGGTCTAGAAAAACAGATGATTCCTTGTATACTTCACTTTCGAGTTAAAACGGGATTTTTTTAATATAAGTTTTTACATTCTCATATTTTTTAAAGTCTTTATCCTTGACAAAAGAATCAAATTAAGATAAAAAATTTCTATTCAATTGCAGTCGGAACAACAAATTAGATGGACTCAACTCAACCCCTCAAAACCCAAGGATGTTTAGGTGATGTTAGCGTGGAAAACGATCACGTCCGTTTGAAAGGATGGATTACTTCGATTACAGGGGAACCAATCGAGGGGTTTAAATTAGAAATTGGCGATCAGAAAATTACTGAATTTAAAGTTGAAAAAAACCTACCGAGTCCTGATGTTAAGAAGTTGTTTCCTACTTTACCTAATGCAGACAACGCCCGATTTTTTATTTATATTCCTTTATCGGTTATTTCTGCCGATCAATATAATACTTTAGTTCGGTTAACTCCGATTATTAATGGGGAAGAAGCAGAGGTTTTCTTTAATTTATTAGAATCAACCCTTCCGGTTCCTGAAAAAGAAGATCGCTTAGGAGTAGGGGGAAGTTTTAAATTTGTGGCTTGTGATTTTCTCGGTCATTTTGTCAATAAAGCCCAACTTAAACCCGATGAATCGGTTTTAGATGCGGGATGTGGGGTGGGGCGGATGGCTTATTCTCTGGCTTATTATTTAGACGATAGCGCTCGTTATGAAGGGTTTGATATTGTTGAAAAATGGATTAACTGGAGTCAATCGGTTATTCATCAGCATCGACCCAATTTTAATTTTAAATGGGCAGATATTTATAGCAAACTGTATAATCCCACTGGTCAAACCCAAGTCGAAAATTTTATTTTTCCCTATCCTAATGAACAGTTTGATTTTGTCTTTTTAACCTCTGTTTTTACCCATTTATACGCAAAGGCTGTTTATAATTACCTTCAACAAATTGAACGCGTTCTTAAACCTGGTGGGCGCTGTTTATGTACGTTCTTTTTACTCAATGAAGAATCAGAAAATTTAATTAAATTAGGAAAAAGTTCCCAAAATTTAGTTCATGAATTTGAAAATAGTTTCTTTGCAGATACAGAAATTCCAGAAAATGCCATTGGTCATCCAGAACCTTTGATCATGAAGTGGATTGAAGAGTTAGGATTAACCGTTTCTCGCAAATATTATGGGTTATGGTGTGGACGCACCCCTGCGACTAGCTATCAAGATCTATTAATCTTGAAAAAACAATTTTAGTCTGCTCTTTACTGCTTCCAAACAAAGTGCAAACCTAGCGTATACAAAATGGTCTTAATTCCTCCTTTGATTCCTTGGGCTTTGTAGCCCATATAACCCCGGAATTTGATCCACCAATACCAACTTACAGGAACATAAACAAACAATGATTTAAACATTCCCTTAATGCCTTGAGTTTTGTAAGTGACAGATATGATATCTGTGAAGCTTTTAAGCAGTTTATGCTGTGGATTTTTTAATGTGATTAGGCTATCCCAAGGATCAAAACTTGTGAATTTCGTAGAAAAATCCCAGTGAGGACGATAAAACATCTGAGCCGAGTTATTGAGCATACAAGCCGCAAAACTAAAGGTGCTATTGCTAGCACAAACGACATCACATTGAGTAAGCATGAAAAAATCAACATAAAATTCTAGATTTAAGTGCTGCATTTCTTGAGGAATTTCTACCTTTAAGTCTTTATAAGTGATCGGAGAAAATTCTTCAAAGTCAGGAAGAATACTATCGAGGTCATCGCTACACAGAATAAGAACGGGATCTTCCAAATCGTTCCAGATGCTTTCAAGCCATGCAACATAGCAACTGGAAGGATAGACTAAAGCGATACCTAAGCGGGGGTTAGTAATATAATCCCCTCGACGAACATGAATTCCAACAAGGGTTTTATTTCGAGATCGAAGAAGATCAACACTGTTTTCCAAAGCCGATTTGAGCGGTGGTATCGGTTCAAATAAAGAGCAAAAATAGTCTCGGTAAGGTCTAAAAAATCGGGTATGAAATTGAAAAAAGCCCCATAAATCAACATTGGTAATTCCAGTGCTGAGTGCCTCTGCTCCGACGGGAATACTTTTTGCTTCTGCTAATTTTTCCAAGTAAGGCTGGAATTCAGGAACTACATCGAACATCGTTTGTTCTTGGGGGTTGTCTTCAATTCCCGGTGGTAAACGTTTGCTAATCGGGGGGTCTTGATGCCCAAATAAAGTTTGACCAATCCAAGGGGCGGTTTCTATTTTAGCCCCACTATTTTTCGCACAAATTCTCAAAAACGCATACTGGAAAATCTGGTTGCCAAATCTACCCATCCAACTTTTGCCAATACAGGACATTGTTAAAATTGATTCACTTGAATTAGTAGAATTTGAATGAGTCATAGGATATACGAGGTGTTCTGGATTCGGTATAAATCTTACTACTGTTTAGCAAAATTATCAACCTAATCCTGTTGGTTGATCAGTCAGATTTCTCTATTTAACCGGATTGCAAGTTCAACAATAATTATGTAGGAAATTTTCTAATTCTTGACGATAGGGGAGGGAAGGTTGCGCCCCAATTTTTGTGGTTGTTAAGGCACCTGCTGCTGCACCCCAAATCATCGCTTCTCGAAAGGTTAAATTTTCGTCTAATGCCACTGCCATTGCCGCCGCAAACGCATCTCCAGCGGCAACAGTATCAACGGCTTTAACGGGAAAGGCAGGTAAGAAAGATTGTTCGGAATCGGTAGCATACAATACACCTTTTTCTCCTAATTTAACCACTGCATTTTCTACTCCTCGCCGTCGAAATTCTGCTGCTGCTTTGGCTGCGCTTTCTGCATCTTGAACTGTAAACCCAACCAGTTGACTCGCTTCGACTTCATTCGGGGTAATAATATCGGCTAAAGTGTATAATTCATCGGGTAAGTTTTGAGGGGCGGGGGCTGGATCTAAAATGACTTTTACTCCGGCTTGTTTGGCTGCTTTTGCGGCGGTTAATACCGCTTCTAAGGGAATTTCTAATTGTAATAAAAGAGCGGAGGTAGTTGAGAATAAAGGGGTAATGCGTTCAACATCGGATGAGTTCACGTTTCCATTCGCGCCAGGAACTAAAATAATTTGATTTTCTCCCGTATCTTGAACGGTAATAATGGCTACACCTGAAGCAGTATTTTTTTCAATTAAAATGCCATCAATATTAACTTGGCTTGCTTTTAAACTGTCTAATAAGTCTCGCCCAAAGCTATCATCTCCCAATCGTCCGATCATCTTAATTTTTGCTCCTAAACGTGCCGCCGCGATCGCTTGATTTGCTCCTTTCCCCCCAGGGGCAGTAAAAAAGGAATGCCCTAAAATTGTTTCTCCTAAAATTGGTATTTTTGGTGTTTGCACCACTAAATCCATATTTAAACTACCAAAAACAATTAAACTCATATTATTTAGATTAAATTTAGGGGTTGATGGGCAGAGCAGCGTCCTACATTTTTTTATTTTACATTATTATTTTAGGTTTCACAAGTTAACAAATGAGATAAAAGTAATGATAAAAAGTTAGAAACGGTTTCGGCTCCTACTCCATAACAAGCTCGTTTTCGCCAAGCTAATACGGGTAAATGTCCTGGGGGAGCGTTGAGGGTAAAATTTAATTCTTCATAATAAAGCCAAGCTTCTTTTTTTCGCCATCCGACTTGATCACAAAATTTAGAATAGTCTCCATCTACTGCCTCTAAAATTTGCTGTTGGGTTGTTAAACTAAATAATCCTTGACTATAATATTGCCAAAGCCAATCAATGGTTTTTAAATCGGTACAAGGCAAATTTTGAATATCTTCAAGTCTTAACCATTTTTCCTCCTGTCGTCCTGCAATATATAAGAGAATCTCCCAAGTATAATCATTGGCAGTTTTCCAGTCTCCCATTGCTAAAAGTTCAATGAGGGAATGATAATCCATCCCAACTTCTGATAAGGGGTTAACTTCATCAACGGACTGTTCAAACCACTGATTGGCTTTTGTTAAGGTATTAGCAACTTCTTCAGGATTAATCAATTCTAAATAATGAAGTATCCATTCTAATAAATTCTGTAAGTATTGTCGTTCTTGGGTCGCTTGTTGGAGTTGAGTTTCTAAGGCTTCAATGCGAGGGAGTAAATCATCAACTTTGAGATTGCTTTTAGGGGAAGATTTTGTTTTTTTGAGATGTTGTAATTGTTTCCAAGTTTGTTTGGCCCAGTTTAATCGGTTTTGGTTGGGTTCTAAACTGAAACTAGAGTCTAGATCATGAATGTTTAAATCCCACCCGCAAACGTTACAATTAGGGGGGATATGTTCTTGATAACTTTGGTTACAAACGGGACATCTAAACATGAGTTAAGGTGGTAAGAATGACCTGATCAGGAGTCATGCAGCTACTTAGTTTTTTAGAGTGTGTATGGAACTCCTGATTTTATTTAGTGTACTCAATTTTTAGGATAATTTTTCTGCTATCTTATTTAAAGTTAATGTTAAGTTGAGGAATAATTCCGATGTCAGAGCGTGCTGATAATCCGACTAAAGAAAACGTTTATCACCCAAATTGGGTTGATTATTATCAAGCGGTGGAAAATCGTCCGCCTCGCCAGACTTTACTCACCGCTTTACAAAATTTTGAGTCGGAAATTACCCCTGAACAGCCTTTTTTCGCCATTGATTTAGGGTGTGGAGAGGGGCGAGACACGGTTGAACTATTGCGGAGAGGATGGAAGGTTTTAGGAATTGATGGGGAAACGGAAGGGATTAATCGATTGTTAAGTCGTCCTGATATTAATCAAGAAAATTTAGAAACACAAGTTTGCCATTTTGAAGTATTAGAGATGCCTTCTCATGTGGATTTAATTAATGCGAGTTTTTCGATTATTTTTTGTTTACCGGAAGCGTTTCCGCAACTGTGGCAAAAAATTCAGGATTCCTTAAGAAAGGGAGGACGTTTTTGTGGTCAGTTACTGGGAGAACGGGATACTTGGGCGAGTTACACCTCAACCAATTCTCATACTCGTGAACAAATTGAACAATTATTAACCGCTTTTGATGTTGAATTCTTGGAAGAAGAAGAACATCCAGGGACAACAGCTTTGGGAGTCGAAAAATACTGGCATTTGTTTCATATTGTCGCCCGAAAACGCTAAATCTTAAATTCACTTGTTCGCCGAGATTGACGTAAGGTTTCGGTTAATTTCCCCCCCCGTTTCAGGGCAATATCTGCTAATTCTACGATCCATTGATTGGGAAGCGCTTCGGGTTGAACTGCTAGAATATAAGCCAGGGCTTCTTGTTCTTTTCCCCGTCCTAAACGATAGGCACAAACGGTATAAGCGATCGCACTGGATCGACTAATTCCCGCTTGACAATGAATTAATAAATCCCCTTGTTTTGGATTCACTAATTTCATAAAATGGAGGGCTTGTAAAATATGTTTGAGGTTGGGTAAAACATATTCAGGATCATTATAGGGAATATCAATATCATCAAATTCTAATCGAAGTCGATTGGGAACTTGTTCAAATCCTTCGGGAAGTTCTGATCCGGGACTGCCAATAGAAATTAAATATTGAATATTTGCCCCTTCTAATTGATTAATAATATATTCACTGGCTTGCGCTCTAGACGTAATCCAAAGTTTAGGAAGATTTTTATTTTTCAACGGTTGGGAAATCAATTCCGTTCTTAAAAAGGTGGGGGTTTCATCCGTATTCAGTTTATTTAAAGCGGTGGTTGCCCAGGAACGCACGTAAACATCTTGATCATTCGATGCCAGTTTTAACCCCTGAATTGTAATCGGGGTATTTTTACATTGAATGACTTCTACAATTTTCGCTCTAACTAAGGGACTCGGATCTTTTAATTTATTGACTAATTTTGTCAGAATCGATTCATCACCCATTCTGCCTAATACTTCAACCGCCCGAACCCTAACATCAGCATTGTGATGATTTAAAGATTGTAAAATGATTTTAAATGCAAAGGGATCACCAATAGTTTCTAACGCATAAACGGCATTGGTATAAACATAAAATTCCGGATCATCAAGGGCATTTTTTAAGCCAATAATAGAGGATGCTCCTCCTAAAATTCCCAAGGCAGTTGCGGCTCGACCTCGCACATAATGATCAGCATCCAGCGCTAAAATTTCTCGCAATTTGGTCACGGCTAAACGATTTCCTAATTTGCCCAATGCTGTCGCCGCCCGCCAACGAACTTGCGGATCTTCATGGTTGAGGGCAAGAATTAACCCGCGCATTGACCGAGAACTGGCAATTTGTCCAAGCGCCCAAGTTGCCCAAAGGCGGACTTTAGGAACCGAATGTTTCAACGCTTTCAATAATTCAGGTTCCGCCGCCGTCCCCATCTGGGTAAGGGCCCAAGCTGACCAAGCATTCACCTGTTCATCCTGATGTACCAGTCCTTTGAATAACCAAGGAATGAGACGAGGTAAACGAGTTTGCCCTAATAAACGAATTTTTTGGGGTAACGGGAGATGTTGTTTAACAACAATCGATAAGGCTTTTGTTTGAAATTCTGGCTTAACACTTCGGATTAAAAATGTTCCTTGAATCACATCAAGTTTCAAGGCTAAATTAATAATTTTTAGCGTTAAGTTTTCCGAATCAACATCAGCAAGAACATCAGCGAGAGAAGCGATTTTAAAAGCCCCATCCCAATACTCTTGTTTTAATTGGTCGTCACTCAACTGATGTAATCGAAGTTTTAGCGTTTCAAAATCGTATGGGTTTGGCATTAAACCACAGTCAACCAAGGAGGATTAAGAGAGTTTGTCCAAAACGGATCAAGCCTACTGTTCAATGTTGAGAGGTTTGAGGGAAACATCTCCACTTATTAATAAAGATAACAGGATCAGGATGCCTTGCTCCGATTTTGTCCGCTTGTGTTCTAAGCTTCGATACAATTCTTGAGCTAGTTTGGTGAAAGTCAAAGCGATCGCACAAGCACTCATCTAATATTATCGCGCTCATCGGAACAACAGTCATCCCTTGTGGCTAAATTAAATTCAATCGACAAACGGCATCTTTCTTCAAAAACCTGCTAACCTGGAATCTGTATCTCCTGCTAATCCGTAAGTTGATTATGGCGATTATTTCTTCTAAAAGACCATCTCCTGACCCCGACCAGCCGAATGATTTTTTAGGTTTGGAACCCAAGAAATCTAAACGGGCGCGGAAACCAAAGCAAGTTGAAGCGTCGGAGGATTGGGATGATTTACTGGTACCTGAAGCCAGTTCAGAAGAAGAAATTAATCGTCAGCAAGATGAAAAAATTCGTCCCCAACGGTTAGCGGATTATATCGGACAAAAAGATTTAAAAGATGTTTTATCGATCGCCATAGAAGCGGCAAAATCTCGGAAAGAACCGTTAGATCATTTATTATTATATGGCCCTCCAGGGTTGGGAAAAACTACGATGTCGATGATTTTAGCAACGGAAATGGGGGTGAGTTGCAAAATTACAACGGCACCTGCGTTAGAGAAACCCCGTGATATTGCCGGAATTTTAGTGAGTTTAAAACCGGGAGAAGTGTTATTTGTTGATGAAATTCATCGCTTATCAAAAGTTGCTGAAGAAATTTTATATCCGGCGATGGAAGATTGCCGATTAGATATTACGATTGGTCAAGGCAGAAGTGCTAAAACTCGCAGTATTCCCCTGAAACCATTTACATTAGTGGGGGCGACAACTCGCGTGGGTTCGTTAACAGCACCTTTACGCGATCGCTTTGGAATTATTCAACGATTACGGTTTTATGAAGTGGATGAATTAAGTTTAATTGTTCAACGCAGTTCTAAATTATTAAATACTCCGATTAACGAAGAAGGTGCGATTGAAATTGCTAAACGGTCACGGGGAACGCCTCGAATTGCTAATCGATTATTGCGGCGAGTTCGAGATTATGTCCAGGTGAAAGCATCGGGAGAAATTAATGCTGAAATTGCTCATGTTGCCTTACAAGCCTTTAATGTTGATCCGATGGGATTAGATTGGACAGATCGGAATATGTTAACCGCTATGATTGAAAACTTTAAAGGGGGGCCTGTCGGGTTAGAAACAATGGCAGCAATCACAGGAGAAGATACCCAAACGATTGAAGAAGTTTATGAACCTTATTTAATGCAAATTGGCTTTATTCAACGCACCAGTCGAGGGAGAATTGCGACTCCGGCAGCTTGGAAACATTTAGGTTTTGATTGTCCTGAATAATTAATTAAAAATACCCAAACCTCCGGTTTCTTCAAGAAACCGGAGGTTTAATCCCCGCACTAATTTTCCCCTTGTAATCCTTTAATATATAGTTTTTCTTGATAGGGTAGATCCTCGGAATTTTGGGCAGCAGATTTAGCCCGTTCAGCTTGGGATTTTAACTTATTACTGGCGTGTTCCCGTGCGGTTTTAATTGCTTCTTTTCTGCCTGCTGTTTTGCCAACAATATCTTGGGTTTTTTCCATTTGATCAAAGACTTTTTCAGACGCTTTTTCAGCCGTTTCCGCCGCTTTTTCTAAACTAGCAGGTGCTTTCAATTCATCCTTGACTTTAAACGCTTCTGCTTCTGGAGTTAGAGATACAGCCCAAACAATCGTAGAATTCAAAGCCGAAAAATTCCCACCCCAAACCCAAATTAATAAAACTAAAAAAATAATCGAAGCTACACGCAAACTGACTTGTTTTAAGGTTAAAATTAAATTTTGCATACCTTACATCCTGTTGATTCCTATTGATCAGGATGTCGCCCAACGGTTCAATTTTCATCTATCTCTAGGATAGTGATCAGAATCAACAGGATCTTCCTCATGGAAACCAGGGATTTTTAAGGTTGATTTCCCGTTTTCTGGAGGAGGAGGGGAGTGGTCGGAAATCGACATCAACCCGCCTTTGTTGACTCTGCTAGACGGAGACCCTAAAACGCTTTTAAATAGGATTGCATAACCCTAGTTAAACTCTATAATATTTTTATCCGATCAAACCAATCAATGAGGGACTAACAGCAACAATGGGCAGATCTACTATCCAGTTATTTTTATCTTTTAAAATTCATTCGTTTTATCTTTTAGTTTCTTTACTCAGTTTAGGATTAGTCAGTTGTGGTTCTCCTCAAAATCAAACTTCAACGCCCTCTGGTTCCACCTCTCAACCGAATACAAGTACCCTAAAATTATTATATTGGCAAGCTCCAACGATTTTGAATCCCCATCTTTCCACCGGATTTAAAGATTCAGAAGCCAGCCGCATTACTTTAGAACCTTTAGCCAGTTTTAATAATCAAATGGAATTAGTACCGTTTTTAGCCGCAGAAATTCCCAGTATCGAAAATGGGGGAGTGGCTAAAGATGGGAAATCAGTAACCTGGAAATTAAAAAAAGATGTGAAATGGTCGGATGGCACTCCCTTCACGGCGGATGACGTTGTTTTTAGCTATCAATATATTAGCAAACCTGAAGTGGGAACTACCACATCAGGAACCTATAAAATTATTAAAAATGTTGAAAAAATTGATAATCACACCGTCAAAATTAATTTTAAAGAAGTGACTCCCGCTTGGTATTCTGTGTTTGTGGGAACAGAAGGAATGATTTTACCCCAGCATATTTTTAAAGATTATAATGGGGCGAATTCTCGTCAAGCTCCAGGGAATTTAAAGCCGGTGGGCACGGGGCCTTATAAAGTGGTTGATTTTAAGCCTGGAGATGTGGTTGTTTATGAAGCAAACCCGAATTTTAGAGACGCAAATCAGTTAGGATTTCAACGAATAGAATTAAAAGGGGGAGGCGATGCCACATCCGCAGCCAGGGCAGTTTTACAAACAGCAGATGCAGATTATGCTTATAATCTTCAAGTGGAAGCGAATATTTTAAAACAGTTAGAAGCCACCCAAAAAGGAAAAGTTGTTTCTAATTTTGGATCATTATCAGAACGAATTTTGATTAACCATAGTGACCCGAATAAAACCACACCGGATGGAGAACGTTCTAGTGTAAAAAATCCCCATCCGTTTTTTAGTGATCCGAAAGTTCGCCAAGCGTTAAGTTTAGCCATCAATCGAGAGGTGATTGCCAATCAATTGTATGGCGTTTTAGGCAAACCAACGGCTAATTTTGTCGTGAGTCCAGAGTCTGTTGTTTCTGCCAATACCGCTTATGAATTTAATTTGGATCAGGCAAAAAAATTATTAGATGAGGCAGGATGGAAAGATAGTAATAATAATGGAATTCGGGATAAAAATGGCGTAGAAATGAATATTGTATTTCAAACTTCCGTTAATCCACTGCGTCAGAAAACTCAAGAAGTGATTAAACAAAGTTTAGAATCGGTTGGGATGAAAGTGGAGTTAAAAAGTATTGATCCCAGTGTTTATTTTTCTGGTGATCCCGCCAATCCTGACACCACAGAACGTTTTGTTGCGGATTTACAAATGTATAGTACGGGTAATACAAACCCTGATCCAACTTCCTATTTAAAAACCTATACTTGTGGTGAAATTCCGCAAAAAGCGAATAACTGGACAGGGGATAATGTTTCTCGTTATTGTAATCAAGAATATGATGCCCTCTGGCAAAAAGCCACCACTGAACTTGACCCCGAAAAGCGAAAAAAATTGTTGATTCAGATGAATGATCTGTTAGTCAATAATTATGCTGTCATTCCTTTAGTTCATCGTGCAGATGTCGTGGGAATTAATCAAAATTTGTTAGGAGTAGATCTAACCCCCTGGGATTTGAAGACATGGAATATTAAAGACTGGAAGAAGAATTAAGAGGGAATAGGCAATAGGCAATGGGCAATAGGCAATAGGGAAGAAACACAGATGACTGTACGGGCGGGATCTTTCGGCAGGTAAGTTATCGGTTTTTATCATAAATTTCTGCCCGACTTCTTCGCCCCTACAACTGATTACTGATTACTGAATAACACTCGATATTTAATTAAGCGAATTATAATGGCAATTCCTACCTTAATTGCAATTAGTATGGTGGTCTTTTTAATCTTAGCATTAGCACCGGGAAATCCGATGGGAGAGTTTGCCACAAATCCTTCTATCACGCCAGAAGTTAGGGAGAATATTCGGCGATCGCTGGGTTTAGATCAACCGATTCCCATTCGTTATTTAAAATGGCTGTGGGCATTTTTACAAGGGGATTTAGGGTTTTCGTTTACCAGTCGCAGTCCCGTCACCGAATTAATTTTGCAACGGTTACCTACCACGTTATGGATTATGGGATCAGCGTATATTTTAGCCTTGTTAATTGCTTTTCCCCTCGGAATTTTATCCGCATTAAAACGATATTCAATTTTAGATCAAGTTTTAACAACGTTATCGTTTATCGGGTTTTCGTTGCCCACCTTTTTTACCGGATTACTGTTTATTATTGTCTTTACAGTCCAGTTAAGATGGTTTCCCTTTATCTATAATAGTACGTTACAAGTGACCAATTTTCAAACCTTCATTGAACAAATCAAACAATCGATTATGCCGATTTGTGTGTTAGGGTTTTATCAAGCGGCAATTTTAATGCGGTTTATTCGGTCTTCGTTTTTAGAACAATTGAATCAAAATTATGTTCGCACCGCCTACGCTAAAGGTTTACCGCAAGTTCAAGTGATTAACGGTCATATTCTCCGCAATGCTTTAATTCCGGTTGTGACGTTAATTGCCTTAGAAATTCCGGGTTTATTTACAGGATCTTTAGTCACCGAACAAGTGTTTAGAGTCCCTGGAATTGGGGCATTATTAGTAGAATCTATTTTTAGAAGTGACACCCCCGTTGTGATGGGAATTACAATGGTTTATGGAATTTTAGTGGTGATTTTTAATTTAATTGCTGATATTCTCTATGGCATTTTAGATCCGAGAGTTCAGTATGATTAAACATACACGCTAGAAACCGGGTTTCTCAAAGAAACCCGGTTTCTAATCTCTTAAGGACAGGTTCTATTATTCCAATCACATTTATAGAGATGTTGTTGTTGCCAACTAAGGGGAATTTCTAACAAATCTCTGGTTCCTGTGAATCCTTGTCCAAAAAATAAAAGTAAGGCGAAACAATTTAAAACAGTATGGGCAATTCTCCAGCGCTTAGATTTATAAATATCGGGGACAATTGCTAAAGAAAAAATCATTAACAAAGCAGCGGCTACCCCATAATAATAATGAGAAACTTGCCATTCATAACCCCGTCTAAAAACGCCCTCTTGACAACCGAGAATAACAATCCCCATCCCCGTTAATGTGGCAAATATTCCTCGCCAGATTCGTTTGTTGGGTTGTTGAACTTTATAGAGTAAAATTAGAGAGGCGATCGTGAAAATAAACATAAAAATGATAAAGATCGCTTGAGGCATTTTGTCAGGAGTTAATTCCTTAAATACCCCTTTAAAATAAATAGAATACCCTAGCGCAATTAACGTAATTCCTACCACTGAACCCGTTAACCAATGGCCGATTTTTAAATGGGCTTGTCCAACGGTTGCTGGAATTTTAGTTTTATTTTCCTTGTCTGCTAGTGACAAACGACGCTGGCGAGTTTGCCACGCCATATATACTGATATCCCAATCATCGGGAAAACAAAACTAACCGCTAATACCGGATGCACTAACGCCATCACGTCTTTGAATTCCATTTTGCTCTCCCTAATCGAATTAAGTCTAATCGTTTCCCGATAAACGGCTCAAATCAAATCATTTTTGGTTGAGACAATCATGAATCGAGGCAATGAACAACCAAAAACGAGAAAGTCTGTGTAAAAACACTGTAAAATAGTTATAGCTGAATTTCAACTTAAAATCAATCTATTAATTTTTGAATGAACGAGATTTCTATAACCCCAAGCAAGAACGTGCAAGAATTAGAACGTATTCTAGGGCAAGAAAACCGACACGGTTGGGACGAAGTTGAACAGATTCGTCAACAACAGATCCTTAAATCTGTTACCCCGGACACAAAAATTGAGGGAATTCTTTATCCGAAAACTCAAGAAGAATTAGCAGCGATTATTGCCTTAAGCCATCAACATCAATTTGGAGTTTTACCCTGCGGTTCTGGGAGTAAACTTGATTGGGGAGGATTGGTTAAAACCGTTAATTTTGTGGTGAGTACAGACCGAATTAACCAATTAGTTGAACACGCCATTGGAGATTTAACCGTTACAGTCGAAGCGGGCATGAAATTTTCCCAATTGCAAGAAATTTTAGCCAAAGAAGGACAAACATTAGGCTTTGATCCCGCTTATCCTGAACAAGCCACGTTAGGAGGAATTATTGCAACGGGAGATAGCGGATCTCTGCGTCAACGGTATCGCAGCGTGCGAGATTTGTTACTCGGAATTTCCTTTATTAGATCTGATGGAAAAATCGCCAAAGCCGGGGGAAGAGTCGTTAAAAATGTGGCGGGTTATGACTTAATGAAATTGTTAACAGGTTCCTTTGGAACATTAGGAATGATTAGTCAAATCACCTTACGGGTTTTTCCCCAAGCCGAATATTCGGGTACTGTTATTTTAACA
>JBMDYE010000155.1:0-1566 GCA_048595135.1 Planktothrix sp.
ACCGACTCGCACCCCATTTCACCCATCGGACTAATATTAAACTGTTAAATCAAGCCGCCCCCGAATCCGATTTATCCGAGTTTGATTATATTATATTAAATTTACGTCATCCTTGGCCGGATACAAAAGATTTAGGCGAACAATACGCCACCCAACTCAAAACAAAACCCAACTTCAAATTAACCTTTGAAAACAACAACGTTCTCGTCTTCAAAAAAAATTCGTAGGGGCGGCGTTGTCTGAGGATTGTTTCATTTTAGCCACAGATTTTATGACCTCTCCCCCTAACCCCCTCTCCTGCAAGGCGAGGGGAGACTAAGTATTACTATTAACAAACATAAAAAATTATTTATTACTCCCCCTTCCCTGCAAGGGAAGGGGGTCGGGGGGTTAGGTCAGAGGTTTTTAGGAAAGCATGAAACAGCCCTGGCGCCCCTACAATGTCGCCTATCCCGATGAGGTGAAATTAACTTGACATCTCATAATTTTGGTGCCAACTTGTACATAGAACTTCCACCATCAATAACATCAACACCAGGCTATCTACTAAACTCAGTACATTCAACTCATGAAAACTATCTTAATTTTATCTGCAAATCCCACAGATACAACGCGATTGCGTCTGGATAAAGAAGTTAGAGAGATTCAACAAACCCTCAAACAATCACAATATCGAGATGAGTTTCAGGTTATTCCAGTGGGGGCAGTTCAAATTGATGACTTACAACAAACCCTCTATGATTATCGCCCGACAATTGTACATTTTTCTGGTCATGGTTCTGAACAGGATGGATTAATTTTAGAAGATAGTTCGGGTCGGAGTGTATTGGTTAGTAAAGAGGCGTTAGCGCGATTATTTCAAGGGTTTAAAACGGAAGTTGAATGTGTGTTACTGAACGCTTGTTATAGTGAAATTCAAGCGAAAGCCATTCATCAACATATTGATTGCGTGGTGGGGATGAATCAAGCCATTGGAGATAACGCCGCTATTAAATTTGCAGTGGGATTTTATCGGGCGTTAGGGGCGGGAGAACCGTATAATCACTGTTTTGAATCCGGTTTAACGTTAATTGATTTGAATAATATTCCAGAAGTTAATAAACCTCAAATTAAATATCGAAATAGAACGAAAAATTTAGCCATAAGTTCCAATCCTGAATCTAATAAAACCATGCCATCTCCTCAAGAAAATGTTCCATCCATGAACAAATCTCACTCTTTTGGTAACATTACCATTAGTGGGAATAGTGGAACCCATTATCAAGGTTTTCAAGCATTTAATACGGTAGATTCTCAGGTCAATCTTGATCAAAGCTATACTCAAACCGTCGGAGAAAATTCTAAGATTGAAACAGCATTAAATGAACTGCAAAAGCTAAAACAGGAAATTTCTGTAACAAATTCCCTTAACTCTATTCAGAAAAAACAAGCTGAGTTTCCGGTTGACACAATAGAAACAGAACTCAAGAAACCTCAACCGAATAAAAGTTTAATCAATGAAGCCGTTGAAGCGCTTAAAAAAGGATTAGAAGGGGTAGAAACCCTGGCTGAACCTGTAAAGAAAGT
>JBMDYE010000156.1:0-8261 GCA_048595135.1 Planktothrix sp.
TTCTAATAAAGCCGTATAGTTTCCGTCTTTTCCACCCGCCCAGTTAAAAGAATCACTCACCACTAAAATTCGATATTTATCGGATTGTTTCTGAAGGGGATAATCTTGATCATTAAAGCCAAATTGATTATTTCCATTAGCGTAGGGGCGAATTTTAAAGCCTAAATCGGGATCATATTGATATAACCCTTGGGATAAATAAGGTTCGAGGACAATCATTAATAATTCTACCATGAATAACGGTAAGATTGTCCAACAAAAGAGTAATAGGAGCGTTTGGCGTAGTTTTTTTAATTGAAAAACAGATAATTTCTTAAACATTTCAGAAAATTGAATCGTTGATCATTCTGTCGTGCTTGGTAGGGCGGGGAAATTCCGGTAGGGTTTGGGAAAATCTCTCTGACCTAACCCCCCAACCCCCTTCCCTGCAAGGGAAGGGGGAGTAATTAATAATTTTTTATGTTTGATAGTAACAAAAATTCTCCCCTCTCCTTGCAGGAGAGGGGTTGGGGGAGAGGTCATAGCGGATTTGCGGGCGAGAATGAAATAGCCCTGGAGTGAACCCCACCCCGACAAAAAACGATTAGGAAATTTCTGATTCATTGTTGGTTTCTTCAAGAGGAGTTTCTAGGGGATAGACTAAGACTTTATCAACTCGGTTCCCGTCCATATCCATCACTTCAACCCGAAGATTTTGCCATTCAAAATGATCAGCCGCCGCCGGAATTCGCCCTAAATGGGTAATCACAAATCCCCCAACGGTGTGATAATTTCCTTCTGATTCTTCTAATAAATCTTCTAAACCAAATAACTCCAAAAATTCCTCAACGGGTAACATTCCATCCAATAACCACGATCCATCTTCCCGCTGAACTTTCTGCGGTTCTTCAGGATTGTCCCAGGAGGGAATATCCCCCACTAATTCTAATAAAATATCATTTAACGTAACTAATCCTTGAATCACACCATACTCATCAACGACAATAGCAAAATGGGTTTCTCCCTGCTTAAATAATTCTAAGATTTTTAAAACAGATGTGGTTTCCGGGACAAATAACGGACGGCGTAAATTTGCCGTTAAATCTAAGGGTTGACCGGAGAGCGATCGCGTTAATAAATCCGTAACTTTAATAAACCCTAAAACATGATCTAAATCTTCTTGACAAACTAAAATTCGAGTGAAGGAATTCTCAGAAATACTGCGCCGATTTTCTTCAACGGGATCATCAATATCAATCCAAAAAATTTCCGGGCGAGGTGTCATTAATGTTCGGACTTGGCGATCGCCCAATTCAAACACACGCCCCACAATACTTTGTTCCGCTTCCTCAACAATTCCTGATCTGGTTCCTTGTTCAATCAGAATTTTAATTTCTTCTTCCGTTACTTCGGGTTCCGTTGAACTATGACTTCCTAAAAGTCTTAAAATCATTTCTGTAGACATCCCCAATAAATTAACAATGGGGGAACTGACTTTAGATAACCAACGCATCGGAATCGAAACGCTAGTGGCAATAGATTCAGGAGAATTCAGCGCCAATCGTTTCGGGACTAATTCCCCAACAATTAATGATAAATAAGTAATGATAATAACAACAACGGTAAAACTAATGCTACTACTGTAGGGGGCTAAAAACGGAATTTGCTTGAGTTGGGTTTCTAATCGGGCAGAAATTGCCGCGCCTCCAAACGCCCCTGCTAAAATTCCAATTAAGGTAATTCCCACTTGTACCGTTGATAAAAAACGATTGGGAGAATTTGCCAGATCTAACGCAACTTTTGCTTTTTTATTTCCTTGATTGGCTAACTGTTGTAAGCGAGCTTTACGCGCAGAAACAATAGCCATTTCCGACATTGCAAACACACCATTCGCTACAATTAGCAGAAAAACAATCAAAATTTCTTGAACGATAGATGACATTTGTGAGTCAGGATAGAAGGATAAAAGATTAGAATAACCGATCACATCGAGATGTTATAATCCTAAACCTTACGGGTAGAATTGTGTCATCAGCGCTGAGACGGGAAGATTAAATGATCCGTTCGAGATCGAATTCTCTGGAATTCCTTAAAATATTAAAACGACTTCTGTTGTAAAACGAGCTTCTATGACATTTTCCTCTATCGTGCGTGCATTAGGGCGATCGCCCTTAACGGCAGAACTCCTGACCAAACTCAACAAATTTCAATCCCTCTATCTTAACGGAATGCCTCGACTCCCCAAAGGGTTAATCTCCTCCGCATTAGCCCAGGAGTCAAGGTTAAATTTGTTGGTGGTGACAGCAACCTTAGAGGAAGCGGGACGTTGGACGGCGCAACTAGAGGCGATGGGGTGGCAAATTGTTCATTTTTACCCGACGTCGGAGGCGTCCCCCTATGAATTTTCCTCCTCAGAAGAAATGACTTGGGGACAGATGCAAGTGTTGGCGGACTTAGCCGAACGCTTGAATAACCCGTCAAGTTCGCCGATCGCAGTGGTCGCCACAGAACGTGCTTTACAGCCCCATCTTCCGCCTGTTGCGGTGTTTCAACCTTATTGTTTAACCTTGAGTCGGGGGATGAGTTGGGAAGCCAAAACCCTCGATTTCCAGTTAGCCAAGTTAGGATATGAACGGGTTTCCCTGGTTGAAACCGAAGGTCAATGGAGTCGGCGCGGCGATATTGTGGATATTTTTCCGGTGGCGGCGGAATTACCCGTGCGTTTGGAATGGTTTGGGGATGACTTAGAACAAATTCGTGAGTTTGATCCCACCAGTCAACGGTCGTTAGATAAGATTGAACAGTTAATTTTAACCCCAACTAATTTTGAAGTTATTATTCAAGCCAATTTACCCAACGCAGAACAGTTAATTGCTCAAGTTACTACTCCTGATTCTATCTCAGAATTATCCTTAGATCAAACTAACATTAAACCGCCGAAATCCTATACCCCGTTAATTGGGTATGCCTTTGAAAAGCCGGCTTCTTTATTAGATTATTTTACTGATACGACGTTAATTGTTATTGATGAACCGGATCAATGTGCTGCCCATAGCGATCGCTGGTTTGAACATATTAACGAACAATGGCAAGCTTTATCACCTCAACTGCCAAAAATTCATCAAACCTTTGCAGATTCCCTAGAAAAAATTGAACTTTTCGACAAACTGTATTTATCAGAATTAGCCGATTATCAACCCACCCTGGTTCAGCTTTCTGATGTTCCCAGTTTAAACGTTTCCAGTCGTCCAGTTCCCGCCACTCCCCATCAATTTGCTAAACTAGCTGAATTAGTGCGTCATGAACGAGAACGGCATTTTTCAATCTTTCTAATTTCTGCTCAACCAAGTCGTTCTGTGGCGTTATTATCCGAGCATGATTGTCCGTCTAAATTTATTCCTAACCCCCGTGATTATCCGGCTATTGATTCGATTATTAAAAATACCCCTGTCGCTTTAAAATATACGGGATTAGCAGAATTAGAAGGATTTATTTTACCGACATTTCGGTTAGTCATTATTACGGATCGAGAATTTTATGGTCAGCATTCCTTAGCCACTCCAGGCTATGTAAGAAAACGGCGTCGGGCGGCGTCTAAACAAGTTGACCTGAATAAATTAAGTCCTGGGGATTTTGTCGTTCACCGTCAACACGGGATCGGCAGATTTATGAAGTTAGAAAGCTTGGTTTTAAATAACGAAACCCGTGAATATTTGCTGTTACAATATTCTGATGGAACGTTACGGGTGGCGGCGGATCAAGTCGGAAGTTTAACCCGATTTAGAAGTGCGGGGGGGAAGGTTCCCCAACTGAATAAATTAACCGGACAAACTTGGGAAAAAACCAAGGAAAAAGTTAAAAAATCTATTAAGAAATTAGCGGTTGATTTACTCAAACTATATGCTCAACGCGCCCAACAGCAAGGGTTTAGCTTCCCTCCTGATACCCCTTGGCAAGAAGAACTAGAAGACTCTTTCCCCTATCAACCGACTTCCGATCAATTAAAGTCAACTCAAGACGTTAAACGGGATATGGAAAGCGAACGTCCGATGGATCGTTTAGTCTGTGGAGATGTGGGATTTGGGAAAACAGAAGTGGCAATTCGAGCTATTTTTAAAGCCGTTACCGCCGGAAAACAAGTGGCATTATTAGCCCCCACAACGATTTTAACCCAGCAACATTATCATACCTTAAAAGAACGCTTTGCCCCCTATCCGATTGAAGTGGCATTAATTAACCGTTTTAAAAGTAATTCGGAAAAACAAGAAATTATTAAACGGTTAGCAACGGGGGAAATTGATGTGATTGTCGGAACCCATTCGTTACTCGGAAAAAGCGTTAATTTTAAGGATTTAGGCTTATTAGTCGTTGATGAAGAACAACGCTTCGGGGTGAATCAAAAGGAAAAAATTAAAGCGTTAAAAAGCCATGTTGATGTATTAACGTTAACCGCAACTCCGATTCCTCGGACGTTATATATGGCGTTATCAGGAATCCGAGAAATGAGTTTAATTACCACACCGCCGCCCTCCCGTCGCCCCATTCAAACCCATTTATCCCCCTTAAATTTAGAAACCGTAAGAACCGCCATTCGTCAAGAATTAGATCGGGGCGGACAGGTGTTTTATGTGGTTCCTAGAATTGAAGGAATTGAAGAAAAATCAACTCAAATTCGAGAGATGATTCCGGGGGTAAGATTAGCGATCGCCCATGGTCAATTAGACCCCTCGGAATTAGAATCAATTATGTTAACCTTCAGTGCGGGGGAAGCGGATGTTTTAGTTTGTACAACCATTATTGAATCGGGGTTAGATATTCCCAGAGTGAATACAATTTTAGTTGAAGATGCTCATCGCTTTGGGTTAGGACAATTGTATCAATTACGGGGACGAGTCGGACGTTCTGGGGTGCAAGCTCACGCTTGGTTATTCTATCCCACCACCGCCGATGGACGGGTTAATTTAACGGATGATGCTCGAAAAAGATTACGGGCGATTCAGGAATTTGCCCAGTTAGGATCGGGGTATCAATTAGCGATGCGCGACTTAGAAATTCGAGGTGCGGGTGATATTTTAGGCGCAGAACAATCGGGTCAAATGGATGTAATCGGGTTTGACCTTTATTCTGAAATGTTAGAAGAAGCAATTCGAGAAGTCAAAGGTCAAGAAATCCCGCAAGTTGATGATACTCAAATTGACTTAAGTTTAACGGCATTTATTCCCTCTGATTATATCTCCGATTTAGATCAGAAAATGAGTGCTTATCGGTCTGTTGCGGTGTGTCAAAGTCGGGATGAATTATCTCGAATTGAGGAAGATTGGTGCGATCGCTATGGCCCGATTCCAACTCCAGCAAGACAGTTAATTCGAGTCATGGAACTTAAACAAGTTGCCAAAAAACTTGGGTTTTCTCGCGTTAAACCCGATGGCAAACAACATATTATTTTAGAAACCCCAATGGAGGAACCCGCCTGGAATTTATTAAAAGCAAATTTACCGGAAAATTTACACAGTCGTTTTGTGTATAGCAAAGGGAAAGTAACCGTTAGAGGCTTAGGGGTGATGAGCGCTGATAAACAGTTAGAATCGTTAATTACTTGGTTAGCGCAAATGCAAACCGCTTTACCGGAGGTTGCGGTTGTATAAAAGAAGGCCGGAAGCAGAAGGGTAAAGTTTTATAAATATTTCAACCTTCCATCATCTCCTAATTGCCTTAGCTGTTGTTTAATCTTTATAAAACCAGGGGAAATATAAAGGGTTGGAAAATCCTGTATTTTTCGGACTGAATCAGCGACCAAAACCAGGGATTAATTAATAATGGCTCCTGCAACTTGCATGGCCAAAATCATCTACTCGTTCAATTAAATTCAATGAAAAAACCCCCCATTTTTCCCTTACCTGAATCTTTTTTATTTGGCGTTGGTACAGCCGACCATCAATGTGAAGCTTATGATCCCCGTTATGAAGATATTCGGGATGTCTGGGAACGCCGCCTCAACCAGACCCCACGGGGACGCGCCACCGATTTTTGGCATCGTTATCCAGAAGATATTACCTTAGCTCAATCGGTTGGTTGTCAGGCGTTTCGCTTTTCCCTGGCTTGGTCACGGTTGGAACCTGAACCGGGACAATGGAATGAAGAAGCGTTTCAACATTACCAAACCGTGATTAACACCATTCAAGCGGCAGGAATGGAACCCATTGTCACCCTCCATCATTTTACTTGGCCGATTCATATTGAAGCTAGAGGCGGGTTTCTTTCGCCTGATTTTCCCACCTGGTTTGCTCAATATACTGATGAAGTGGTGCGTAGAATTGGTAAAACAATTCGCTATTGGATTACCTTTAATGAACCGAATCAATTAATTTATGGTTATATTAAACCTTGGTGGCAACCCAATTATTTTATGCCGCCCGGTTTACCTGCGGGAGCAACCTTTGATGAACAAATGGACGCAGTGGGTCAAGTCATTCAAAATTTATTTTTAGCCCATACAACCGCCCGTCAAGTGATTAAAAATACCGCTCCTGATGCGAAAGTTGGCGTAAATCCTTTATTATTAGGATTACCAACTGGATTACAGAAGTTAGTTGACCGTAATATTACAAATTTAAAAAGTCGGGAAGATTGGTTAAAAATCGGACGACGGTTTACAGAACGAACGTTATTAGAAAAAATTAAAGTTGATCTGGTAATAGCAACGTTAACAAAAACGACGCAACGCATGCAGGACGTTGATTTTTCAGATGTTTATTATACCGCCGGACAAATTCTGTTAGTTAAAGCATCCAGTTCGTTACAAGACTCAAAACAACTCGAAGGTAAAATTATTGTTGTTTTGAAAGGTTCAACGGCTGAAAATACGGTTCGGAGATTATTTCCTGAAGCGTTTGTGCGAGAAGTAGAAACCACAGCAGACGCTTTGAAATTATTAAATGCTCAACAGGTTGATGCTTGGTTAGAGGATGATTCTATTCTGCGGGGAATTCTCAACCAATACCCTAACCAATATCGATTTCTAGGGGAGTTATTAACGGAAGAATTTTATGCGGCGGCTGTTTCCCCAGGAAACCCCGAATTATTAGAAGCAGTGGATACGGCTATTCAATGTTTTATTACCTCTGGAGAATGGGCAAAATCTCATCAAACACATTTTCCCAATCAACCGTTACCGGAACTTCCTCAACCGAATTTTACCTTAACGGATATTAATTCAATTCAATTTAAAAATAGCGAATTTTATCGCTGTTTAGATCAACCGTTACCCCTCGCTCCCGCTAACACTTGGTTACGGCAAATTCAAAACCAGGGATATTTAACCGTTGGGGTAGAAAATGATGTCCCAGGCTTTAGTTATTTCGACCCAAAAACGAAAGAATGGAACGGGTTAGAGATTGATTTAGCAAAAGCGATCGCCCGTCATATTTTTGGGGATGAAAACCAAATTAAATTTTATCCCATTACCACCCAGCAACGGCTACCCATTTTAAAATCATTGCTGCAAGCTTTTGATCCAATTTTTCAAGAGTATAGCATTATTTCTAGTATTTTTACTAGCAATTGGTGGCATTTAGGTATGGCTGGAAAACTCCCGACTTTTTTATGTCCGGCTGAATGTATTGGTCAGCAAGATTTTGTGGGATTTGATTATTATTGGGGCGTGAATTCTTGGCGACCGAATAAAATTAAACAATTATGGAATGGAGCAATTGGACGGTTTGATCAAGCTCCCGTTTGGCCAGAAGGGTTGTATCAACACTTAAAATTTAATGCCAAATTATTCCCTGACCAAGAAATTTGGATTGTAGAAAATGGCTGTGTTGATCAAGCGAGTGGGGTGAGTCGAGTCAACTATTTAAAACAACATATTCAGCAGATTCAACAAGCCGTTGCGGAAGGGGTGAAGGTGAAGGGTTATATTTATTGGTCACTGACCTCAAACCGAGAATGGGGACATGAATTTAGCCCCGGTTCTGATTTTGGGTTATATCATATTAATTTAGATGACGATCCTGAATTAAAGCGGATTCCGACGGCGGCGGTTGAAGCGTATCGTCAAATTATTCAACATCGAGGCGTATGACAGAAACTCCTAAATTTAACGCTTGGAATTACAAACCTTGGTGGTGTCAACCTTGGTCAATTCTCCTAACCGGAATTACAATAATTACCGGAAGTTGGTTTTTGTTTAAAACAATTTGGATCACGGTTTTAGTTGCAATTCCGATATTAATTTGGTGGGGATTTTTTCTCTTAATCTGGCCGAAGTTAATGGCGGAAGC
>JBMDYE010000157.1:0-3304 GCA_048595135.1 Planktothrix sp.
CCACAGGGGAAATCCAGAGCCATAATTCCTGGTATTAGTATTACCAGTACCGGAATTAGTCACAAACCACAGTGAGGCTGTACCGCCGTTATTGTTGGGGTTTAATTGGCGAGGTGTATTCGTTCCTCCCAGTGCCGGGCATTCATGGTTGGTAGTGTCGTTATTGTTAGCTGGATTAACAAAATGGCGATAGCCACCGTTTGGGTCGGTAGAGTTAGTGTCTGTTGCCTCTGGAGTCCGAAAACATTCTAGCCATCCATTTTTAACATCTGCACCTGCTCCACCACCTGGGTCGGCAATACCAACAATAATTGGACGATTTGTTTGATCCAAGCGAATACCTCCCTCTGGAAGAACTCCATCTTGCTCTCGCAAGAAGGCAACTCGTCGAGGTAGCCGTTGAGATTCTTCTGTAATTCTCCAGTAACCTGTTGTGCCTGCAAACATCACAGTGGGTCTAAACTTGTTCCGATCCCCCGGAGTCTCGAAACCGTACCTATCGGCGACGGGTATAGATGTGGCTTTAGGCACTTCAACAAATAGATCATACAACGTCAAATCAATCTCTTTTTTGGTGGTTCCTGTTGCGAATGTTACATCATCCCTAAAATAATCATTCTTATTAACGTCATATCCAACCGCCCAATCATTCGGCCCACAAGCGGAAATCGGCACTTTACGGCAGACTTCCATCACGTATTCTGAAAACTGCGCTCGTCGTTGAATGGGAGTGACAAAGTTATTGAAATAGGAGGAATCCACTGCGATTGTATTGATGCTCAGATAGTGTGAATCTGAGATTCTTAGATCCGAGGTTTTTTTAGGGGTTGCGTTTCCTTTTTCACTGGCATCAAGCTGTGCAGTCCCAACAACTTGAGGATTGCCATTAGCATCTAAGGTTCTAGAAAAAGCACCGCTACTCAAGCCATTGGTGACAAAGTTGTTGTACTCATTAAAACCGTTAATGATCCGGGCTGCTTTAGCCGTAATATCAATTTCTCGAATAGGTACGGTTACTGGATCTTGAACTCCATTTCCATTCAGGTCAATCCAGAATTCATCTTTATCAATTGTTCCATTGCCATCAGTATCAGCAAATGAAATCTCATTGGTGAAGTCAGTGGCTTTAATCTCCCCATCACCATTCAAGTCGTAACCAATTTTGGCATTTCCGGCATTATTTCTCAGGTCGAAGTCTCCTTCATTGCGGAAACCAAAGCGGAAATTATCAGATAAAAGGCTAATGGCATCGGCTAAGACGGTTGCAGGTCGCCAGGTATCCCCATCTTTACAGTTAGGGGCGAGTCTTGGATCACCAGGACGACAGGCAAAATCTTTATCCAGGGTTTTGCGAGTGTAGAAGTTACCCCAGGCAGCGTCTAATGCCTCGCTTTTTTGAAACTCTTGTCTTTCTGTCCCGTCGGGGGCATTGTGCAGGTTAAAATCACCTTTAATATAAACGGGGACATTAGAGACTAGAATTAATCCTTTTTCCTGTACGATTCTTTCCGTTGCTAGTTTCGGATCGGCAGGTAAAGCGGTGTCATTCTGACCATTGTTATTGGCATCATTTCGGGCTAGATATTTACCATTGATCAAAACAATGCCATTGGGACGACGACTCGGATCAAGTTTAAAGTCTGAACCACTACTCCGTTCAGCCAGATTCGGATCAGTCTCGCTGAGATCGGGTAAAGCGTCATCCCGGGTCGCATAGATAATCCCGCTATTGGGTAAGAGATATTCCGGTTCTGGGCCTTCAATTCCACTGGCAAAAGTAATCGATTGATTTCTGAGCAGGTTTAAGTCAATGATCGTTGCCCGAATTTCTAAGGGTAAACGATTTTCCAGAGGCATTGCATAGCTAGTGGTTAAATCCCCCACAACTTTAGTCGGATCACTCGGATCACGAACTGTAAAGGTTTCATCAACGGTGGTGGTTGCCGTATTATCGGTTTCGATAGCTTTCACTTCCCGTCCATTCAGGAAAGTAGTTTCTCTGATGGCATTATCGGGAAAAGTGACTGCTGGAGAAGCGGAAACGGTATAACCCGATGTGCCTAAAATCCCTAATGCACAAAGGGCGGAATCAATGGCGGCTTGATCGGCTAAATCTCGGTCATCTTCACTTTTAATTAAGGCGTTCCGTAGGGGTTCGTTAGCAAACCGACCATCGGGGAAAACCATATTGGCTTGTTGTTCTAAAAGACTCGGACTGGTACCCCCCACTATACCTCCACTGACAGTAGATTTTCCCGGTCGGGCGGTTGTCGGTGGCCCATAGACTTTCCCATTATTTGAGCGGGGGAAATCTCCCGTATTCAAGCTGGTGAGCCGCGTTGAGGGATCGTAGTAACTGCTCACACAAGCAATGGGTTTTTGGGTTGTATCTTTCTCAGCCGGATCAAAAATATCTTGGGCATAGTGATAAACAGCCGTTGCCCGCATTTTCAGATCCCCTTTAGCATATTTAGGGGTATTCGGATCAAGACTCCCTGTGGGGGCAGGATAGTCGGCGGTTTTTAAGGGCCATACAGGAAGCTCTACCCATTTTTGATCGACGTTATCAAAAACCTTGGAATATTTAGTGGGGGACATGGGCATAGTGTCCGGCCAAACAATCGGATATTTCCCCCCATATTTGGATTCATCAACACTCGTTGTTGCGGGGTCATCCCAAGCGGGAGGAGGTAAGAAGGAGGTAGACCGTTCATAAATGCCTGCCCCTGTAACGACCCTTAAGCCTCCATAGCCAGAGAGAATTGGATCAGGTTTTTGAGCCGCTGCTTTTTCCCAAAATCCATGTCGATCTAAGCTTCCCACATTTGGTAAACTGACAATTTGACTTGGGCGCTCGCGATCGGTTTTAGTATCTGTCCATTTGCCCAAGGTGGCTTTAGCAGATTCAAAGAAGGGGGCGGATGTGTTTCCTGTGTAACTTAGTTTGGGTTGGTTATTGCCCACGACCACCCGATCTCCCAGTTCAACTTCTTTTTCTTGAGTCTTGGTGGGTTCTTGGGCTTGTAAGTGATCGGCTTTTAAGGTTAACCCTGTGAAGGAGGTTGTTGGATTCTCTGGATCAAATGGCTGTGCCCAAGTATCAACGGGTCGTAAGCTATCCCCTGAACCCGCAAGGGGTTTTGTACCCGTTGCACTATAGGTTCCCAGTGCTGAAGTTCCAAACTTGACTTCAGCATAGGGAACCCGTCTTGTCCGTTCTCGGAAGTAAATTTCTAATTCTTCTTCTCGAACTTCAACCGGATCAAGGGTGCTATCTTCATCAGTTCGTCTTTTGATCGCATCC
>JBMDYE010000158.1:0-3821 GCA_048595135.1 Planktothrix sp.
CCCACCTCAAGATTATTACTCTCACCCGGTTAACGGGGTAAGGTCACGGGCAGAACACCCGTTGATAGAAGTGCGGTGGAAGTCCAGCAATGGATGTAGCCTACACTTACTAACAGACCGAGGGCTTGACCTCAACATTCCCTTTTCTATGCAATCTTCAACGTCTCTGATTTATTTTTGATTTCTATCATTTAACCTTTGAATCCCTGACTTAACACTGAAGTTAAATCAGGGATTTCTTATTTTTAACGCGACCGAAACAAAAGAATGCACTCACCTGTAGCGTAGTCACCGCTTTGCGATAGCGCGTGAGGTACAAAGACTCTTATTGTATAAAAAAGTTACAGGTTAAACCCTAAAAATCCTAACAACTGTTAACTTGTAGAAAATGGAGCTAAGGAGACTCGAACTCCTGACCCCCGCAATGCCATTGCGGTGCTCTACCAACTGAGCTATAACCCCTTGCAGTATTTCAATATACTTGAATTCACTTAGGTTTGTCAAGTGTTTCTGAAAATTTTTTTGGGAGTGGAGTGTCTGTCAACTCAATTGGGCACTCCTGGCTCCTTTAAAGATAAGAATAAGCGTGTTGGGACATTTGGGCGAGATGATCAATGCAAGATCCCATCAAGAAATACACCAAGCCCATCGCCGCAGCAGACAGTGCCACCAAAATCCCCGCTAGCATAAAAGAAAATTCTTTAGACTCAACCGCTTGCTTCATCAGGTGCAAAGACCAAGCGACTAGAGCCACATCGATTATTAGAATAGGAATCAGCATAAGTTACGTTTCGTAACATTTCTTCTATTCTAACAGGTATTTTCAGTCTGGTAACGGAATCATCCCAAGTCCCGATCCCCGTACCGAAACACACAATTCAATCCAGTTCTTATCTGTAATATTACGGATTTCTGACTGTAACCTGATGTTGCGCTAAGTAACCTTTAATTTCGCTCACCGTCAACTGCCCATAATGCAGCAACGACGCTAACAGCGCCGCTTCCGCCTTCCCCTCCGTTAACGCTTCATAAATATGATGACAAGTTCCCGCCCCCCCAGAGGCTATCACCGGAATTTCCACCGTTTCCGCAATTTTCCGAGTTAGTTCTAAGTCATACCCCGCTTGGGTTCCATCCGCATCCATACTTGTAACCAACAGTTCCCCAGCCCCCCGTTTGGTCACTTCCGCCGCCCATTTCAAGGCATCAATGCCCGTGTTTTCCCGTCCACCCCGCACATAAACATCCCAACCCGGATTTTGCGGATCATGGCGACGCCGTGCATCAATTGCAACCACAATACACTGCACCCCAAAGCGATCGCTCGCCCGATTAATTAAATCTGGATCACGGACGGCGGCGGAGTTAATACTGACTTTATCGGCTCCTGCTCTTAACAAATTTTTAATCATTTCTAAGTTTTGAATTCCTCCCCCAACGGTCAAAGGAATGAAAACTTGTTCAGCCGTCCGATAAACCACATCAAAAATAATGTCTCGGTCTTCATGGGTAGCCGTGATATCCAGAAACACCAACTCATCCGCCCCCGCCTGATTATAAGCCGCCGCCAACTCCACTGGATCTCCAGCATCTTTTAAATCAACAAAATTCACCCCTTTCACAACCCGACCGGCTTTGACATCCAAACAAGGCAAAATTCGTTTCGCAAGCATAATAGTAATATTGAACATTAAACATCTAACGGGAGTTTGCTCTCCCCCGATTTAGTAGCTTATAGTAATTTGCGATGATTCGGAGTAGGAGGGGCTCCGCCCATCAATCCCCCATCTTTGAGTTGAACTTTCCAGAAAGTTTGGGAAAGCTCGAAATCCCAGATCCTACCCCTATATTAAATTTCAGATTAGTGAAAACAGATAAGCGAGGGCTTTAGCCCTCACTAACATTAGGGGATACCCACCTGCGTTAACAGTTGGTCAATAATCGTTTTTGCTCGTCTTCCTCCGGCGGGAATAATCCGATGGGACAGAACATGGGGCGCCAGATATTTAACATCATCAGGAATCGCAAAATCCCGCCCCGATAAAAACGCCAACGCTTGAGTCGCCCGATGTAACGCCACCGCACCACGGGGACTCACCCCCAACGTGATTTGCTCTGATTCTCGCGTCCCCCGTACCAAATTTAGAATATATTGCTGTAACGACGTTTCCACCTTGACCTGATGACACAAGTGTTGCAGTTCCATCACCTCAGCCAAAGAAATACAAGGTTCCAACTCTTCCACATTCACCCCATCCGATAACCGTTGCAACATCTGTAACTCTTCCGCCATACTCGGATAACCCAAGGTGAGCGATAATAAAAATCGATCCATTTGTGCTTCGGGTAATGGAAACGTTCCTTGATATTCAATCGGGTTTTGGGTTGCAATCACAAAAAACGGTTGAGGAACAAACCGAGACTTCCCATCAACGGTAACTTGGCGTTCTTCCATCACCTCTAATAACGCCGACTGAGTTCTCGGTGTCGCCCGATTAATTTCATCAGTCAGTAAAATATTCGTAAAGACTGGCCCCGCTAAAAACTCAAACTCCCCTGAACGCGGGTTCCAGATATTGGTTCCCGTAATATCCGTTGGTAATAAATCGGGGGTACATTGAATCCGTTGAAACTGTCCAGCAATTGAACGGGCTAAGGATTTCGCTAATAAGGTTTTTCCGACCCCTGGTACATCCTCCAGTAGCGCATGACCCCCGGCTAATAACGCCACTAACGTTAGGCGAATTGCATCTTCTTTCCCTACAATTGTACGGCTGAGATTCTGCTTGAGCCGCTCAATATGTTCTCTCATGAGATAATGGTTGATTGGTAGTGTTATTAAAAGCTTAATCGGTTAATAGGCTTCTTGCCTGTAAACTATCCGCTAAAATTTGAGCTTTCAGTTCATCTAAAGAGCTAAATCTTTG
Source organism: Planktothrix sp. (assembly GCA_048595135.1). Classification (GTDB taxonomy): domain Bacteria; phylum Cyanobacteriota; class Cyanobacteriia; order Cyanobacteriales; family Microcoleaceae; genus JBMDYE01. The sequence goes on from JBMDYE010000158.1 coordinate 2,928, forward strand.
TTCCGGTCGTAAAAATTCTTCTAAACTCACCGTTAAAGTTTGGCCATACAAATCTCCTGACCAGTCTAATAAATGAACCTCCACCGTCACCGTTTGACCTTCGACCGTTGGACGGCAGCCAATATTCATCACCCCTGGATGATTGATTAACCTTTGATGATTATCAGTCGTTACCATTTCCGTTGCCGAGGCGTTTCCCATCCCCGAAACCCTCACCGCATATACACCATAGCGGGGTAAAAACTTCTCAGAAGGAAGTTGTAAGTTAGCAGTGGGAAATCCTAAAGTGCGTCCCAACTGTTGACCTTGTACCACCGTCCCTACTAACGAATAAGACCGCCCTAATAAATGATTAGCCCGACGAATCTCACCCTTTTCTAAGGACTTGCGAATTTCTGAACTACTAATGCGATCGCCATTTTGACATAAAAATAAGGGAATTGTTTCTACCTCAATTCCATAATTTTCAGCAATTTTTTCTAAATCCTTCACCGTTCCCGCCCGATTTTTTCCAAACCGAAAATCAAATCCGACGCTAATACAAGAAGCTTTTAACTTGTCAATTAAAATGTCTTCTACAAATTCCCCAGGAGATAACGCGGCCATTTGTTCATCAAAGGGCAACAACACTAACTGTTCAACCCCCATCGTCCGTAACAGTTCGATTTTTTCATCTAAAGGGGTTAAAAGCTTTTTCGACTGACCTGTAAAAAATTCCTGGGGATGGGGATGGAAGGTAACAACCGTTGAATAACCCCATCTAGAATCTAGGGTGTGATTGTCAAAGAGAGTCTCTATCCGTTGCCCAACATTGACGGGAAATTCCGCTTCAACAGGAGGTTTCAAAACAGGCCGAATTACCTGTTGATGCCCTCGATGCAAGCCATCAAAGTT
>JBMDYE010000159.1:0-14536 GCA_048595135.1 Planktothrix sp.
AAAATTGCCTTAAAAGAAGCTAAAGAAACCGAGTATTGGATTCAAATTATTGTGGAATCGGGTTTAGTTTCCAGTCCATTAACTAAGCTTTCCTCGGAAATTGATCAAATTATTCGGATCTTAATTACCATGATTAACAAACGTCAGGAAAATCTAAAAAAATCTTAATTCTTAATTCTTAATTCTTAATTCTTAATTCTTAATTCTTAATTCTTAATTCTTAAGTCTTAATTCTTAATTCTTAATTCTTAATTATGTATTTCTCCATTTGGCATCATTGCCCCATGTAAAATGGCTCCTGCTGTATTGGCGCTACTAATTTCGACACGGGTTAAATACGCATAACTTAAATTCGCATTTCTTAAATTGGTTCGAGCAATGGAAGCATCGGTTAAATCGGCTTGAGTTAGATTTGCAGCACTGAGATTTGTACGGGTTAAATCAGCACGAACTAAATTAGCACGACTTAAATCTGCATTACTTAAATTGGCATTACTAAGTTGAGCATCAGGGAGAATAGAATCTGATAATTGAACCCCCGGTAATTGAGCATCATTTAATACGGCTCGTTCTAATTTAACTTTCTTTAAATTGGCTCCAACTAAGTTTGCTTCGCTGAGAATTGCTTCTGTTAAAAATGCCGATTGTAAGTTAGCATGACTTAAATTAGCTTGGCTTAAAATCGCCCCTCGTAATACGGTTTCTGTTAAATTAGCACCACTTAAATTCGCACGGGTTAAATCGGCTCCCGTTAAATTTACCCCTTGTAAATCCGTTCCTCGGAGGTCGGCTCCCCGTAAATTTACACTTTCATAAATTCTGGGTTCATAGCGAAGATTTGCACTTCTTAAACAGGCTCCTCTTAAGTCGGCTCCCTGTAAATTAGCCCCTCGTAAATCCGCTTGAATTAAGTTAGCATCTAATAAAGTTGCTAAGGCTAAATTGGCTTTTCTTAGGTCTGCACCTTGCAAAATTGTGCCATGGAATTCAGCATCACTGAGGTTCGCGCCACTGAGAATCGCTTTATTTAAAATTGCGCCACTGAGTCTAGCCCCAACTAAATTAGCCCGCGTTAAATTTACCCCATTTAAGTATGCTAAAATTAAATTAGCACTTTGCAAATCTGCACCACTGAAGTTAGCGCCAATTAAGTCCACGCGACTCAGTTCTGCACCCCTTAAATTAGCTCCCTTAAAGTTCTTTTGTCCACCGTGATACTGTTCCAAGAGTGTTTCCTCGTCCATAATAAATTAATGCTGAGTCGCTTTGTAAATAAATTCTTGACTCCAAGCCATTGATTTGTTTCCAGGCGTTCGAGCGTAGATTTTAACCTTTTGAATCGATTGAATTTGTAAATTGAGAAGTTTATGGTGAACAAATTGACTCATAGACGCTTGATTAGGCACGGGGTCTGACTCTAGTATAATGTGTAAGCAACCGTCTTTTGACTTGGCAAGAGCGGTAATTTCCTTGGATTTAAAGGTTTGGCTGATGACGGTTGCGATCGCCTTAGCATGACCTTGTTTAGCGAGTTCCAACAGTTGATCAGGATTAACTCGGTGATTAGCAGGTTCTAAATTTTCACCGCCACTGGTAAACATTGTTTGATTCTGAGATAATTTTTGCTGTTCTTGCACTTCAGATTGATCAATGACCGTTTTTAACTCTTCCACTTTCGCTTGAATTAAATCAATAAACTCTTTCAAGGATTTATACTTAATCTCTAATCTGACTTCTGGAGGTTGATGTTTTAAGGTATCCGTTAGGGATACTTCTAAATGCCTTAAAATCGTAGTCAAGGGAACAATAGCGTCTGCAACTCGATGATTAATTTGTTCTTTAATATCTTGTTCTAACCTTAATTTTCTTTGAATTAAATCACTAATATTTCTAGCTTCTCTATCCCCAGCATCAGGTTCGCCACCTATTACGGTTGGTGAGGTAAAATCAGAAAAATTCCCTTCTGTCACCTCCCGTCCGTAATGAATATTTTCTGCGATATTAAAGTGAAGTTCTTTTTGTTCGGATTGTAACAAATGTAAGGTTTCACTTTCATTAATATCAAGGGAACCAGGAGTTAAAAACTGTTCTTGTAATACAGAATGATGCTGAAGAGCTAAGGGGTCAGAAATAGAAACATTAGGATCAGGATAATGAATGGTAGCATTATCCTCCCGAGCCGTCGCTTCCACCTTTAAAAATGAGGATTGTTTTCTGTGATCATAATAAGGCGTTAACGCTTCTAAAATTACTGTAACAACTTGAATATTTTCATCAATATCTTCTAAATACTCAGCCATTTTATACAAATGAGATTTGAGCCGATCTAAATTAGGAAAGGCTTGTAATAGCTGACGTAACAAATCATCTAAACTATGATTTTTTAGTTGCGCCCAATCTTCATCTCGATAATTAAACTCCCGTTCCAAGCTTGAAAAAATGACCAGTTTGGCTCGTAAAGGATTGGTATGCTGCATAATTTTAAAACGCACTTCATACAAATCCCCAGATAATCCTCTTAAGGTAGACTGGGTGGTTCCATTACTAAAATAAGCAGAAGATAAAGAATTTAATTCTTCAGGACTAATTTTAACTGTTTCAGAAGCCGTAATCGACGGTTTACTGATTCCTGTTGTTAATTCTTGATTCCCAGAACCATAAAGCTGACTAACCTGATTTAAAATTGTATTAATAACCTGAGTATATTCATTTTTTTTGTTTAAACGAGATAAAATATTATTTAAAGAAATACTGAATTGATCGAGTTGCTGATATTTTTGATAAACATCTTGAAGTAATTGGCTTAAGTCTAAATTTTTTAATTGATTCGCATCATTTTCCCATTTGCCCATATAAGCACATAACAACACTTTTTTAATCCGCATGGAATTCGGGTCTTTTTCTAAGATATTAGCAATTTGATTCAGATGAGGCAAGGTTGGCATTTTAATCTCCCTTACAGAAAATTAGCGATTGTTTTTATTAACTTAAGCGGATTATGCAACGTATCGATTCAACAAAATTAGAGCGGACAATCACAGGATAATTCAGGTTGAAAATATTAAACAAAATTGGCTTTGATTTCGTTGATAATTGCTTAGTTTGTTTTTGTTCATAATCTTTTTTATCCTGAGTTGTCGAGCCATTGATTTAAAGTTGTGATATGAAGCCTCTCCGTAGGACAATCGCCAAGGATCTGAAGCAGAGAATCAGATCTGGGTTCCCAGAGGAAAATCGAACTTCAAATCTATGAATGTATACACCCTGTCAAATAATCATTCAGAAAAGATGCAAAGCCCTTATTAATATTATATCTCCTGTCTCAATCATTAATGCTCAAACTGGCTCCTATAACGAGTAAATTAGTTTACCTATCAATAGGCTCGCTATATTTTAGGCGATTTTTGATTAAAATAAGCTCATAACCTTCTCCTATCCCCTTTTTAACCGGATTGATACGGATGCAGAATTTTGATGTAATTGTCATTGGTAGTGGTATTGGTGGGTTAGTCGCAGGCGCCCTCTTAGCGCAAGCGGGTCAACAGGTAATCGTCTTAGAAAGTCACGGTTTACCGGGAGGTGCAGCACAAGGTTTTTCCCGTCAAGGTTTTCATTTTGATTCAGGCCCTTCCTTTTATTGTGGACTGGCTGATCCTAAAAGTTTAAACCCATTACGACAAGTGTTTGAACGCTTGGGCGTGTCAATAGAAACGGTAGTTTATGATCCCCTGGGACACTATCATTTTCCTGAACAAACATTCCCGGTTTATGGTAACAGTCACCGTTATCGTGCCGCCGTTTCTCAAATTTCTTCCCAAGGTGCGATTGAATTAGAACGATTTGAACAACGGTTGTTAAGGATTTATGACGGATTAAAAGAAATCCCAACCATTAATTTAAGAGCCGATTGGAAAGTCATTCCGCAACTGATTACTCAGCATGGATTATCTTTATTAAAACTATTGCCTTTATTAGGAGAAATTACGGGTTCTGTCGGCAGAATTTTAGATCAAGAAGTGCGTGATCCTTGGGTTAGACGGTTAGTGGATTTAGAATGTTTTTTATTGTCGGGATTGAAAGCGGAAGGAACGATTGCACCGGAAGTGGCGTTTATGTTCGGAGAACGAACCCACTCGGTAATTGATTATCCAGTCGGCGGCTCTCAAGCCATTGTCGATGCACTGGTGCGAGGGTTAACTTGTTGGGGTGGGACATTAAAGTTAGGAACCCATGTTGAAAAAATCTTAGTAAAGTCCGGTCGAGTTTCTGGGGTTCGTTGTCGCAATGGAGAGATTTTTCAAGCTCCAATTGTGATTTCTAATGCGACGATTTGGGATACCTATACTCAACTATTGGAACCACAAGATTTACCGGAAAGTTATCGCAATAATAGTTTAAAAACTCCAGCCGTTGATAGTTTTATGCACCTGCATTTAGGCATTCGGGCTGAAGGGTTAGAAGCTTTAACGGGTCATCATGTTGTGGTTCATGATAGCGAAATTGAGATTACGGTTCCTGGGAATACCTGTATGATTTCCATTCCTACGGTTTGGGATAAAAATTTAGCTCCTCCAGGTTATCATGTTGTTCATGCTTATACGTTAGAACCGTTTTCTGGGTGGCAAAACGATCAGTTTTATTCCCAAAAGAAACAGGAAAAAGCCGAACCGTTATATCGAGCGTTAGAAAAAATTATTCCTGATTTAAAAGAACGAATTCAGTTAGAATTGATTGGAACGCCTTTAACTCACGCTCGATTTTTACGACGTTATCAAGGAACTTATGGCCCCGCTATTGCCGCAGGTCAAGGCACATTTCCAGGGCCTTTTACACCCATTCAAGGATTATATCGAGTCGGAGATAGTACAATGCCAGGAATTGGAGTTCCCGCCGTTGCCGCATCAGGAATTTTATGTGCAAATAGCATAGGAGGAGGCAGGAGGCAGGAGGCAGGAGGCAGGAGGAAGGAAAAATAGTCTACTATTCTCTATTGCCTATTGCCTATTGCCTATTCCCTAATTCTTAATTCTTTTTATTTTTCTTCAAAGAGTTTCAGTTGAATATAAACTAAAATTAAGGCGATCGCTAATAAAATCGTAGCAGCCGCCGCGGCATATCCAAAATCAAATTGACCGAAGGCTTGATCATAAATATAGTAAACTAAAACATTCGTTGAATTTAACGGCCCCCCTCCAGTAATCACATAAACTTGTTCAAAACTTCTTAAGGTAAAAATAGCGGTGGTTACGGTGGCAAAAACAAGGGTGGGTTGTAAACCTGGAAGGGTAATATACCAGAACTGTTGCCAACGATTAGCGCCATCTAATTGCGCTGCTTCATAACGGTTGATAGGAATGGCTTGTAATCCCGCTAAAAAAACAACTAAATTAAACCCTAATTGCTTCCAAATACTCAGTAAAATTAAAACAGGCATTGCCCAAGTTGTACTGCTTAACCAAGGGATTGGATCAAAACCCAATTGCGTGAATAATCCGTTAATGGGGCCGTCCGTTTGAAATAGCCACCGCCACCCTAATCCGGCGGCAACTAAAGAAGTAATTGAGGGGATAAAATAAGCGGTTCTGAGAAAATCTCTTAACGCTAATGTTTGATCTAAAAGAACGGCTAATACTAAAGGAATTACTAAACTGGGAATAACGGTCGCAATACTTAAATAAACTGTATTCAATAAGACTTGCCAAAAATCAGAACTCAACAGCAATTGTAGATAATTGTTGAGTCCTACCCAAGTCGCACCAGAACGGGTAAAACTGCCTTGAGTAAAACTGAGATAAAATAGATAGGCAATCGGCCAGACAATAAACACCAACATCAATAGCAAGGCAGGTGTCAGAAAAATCCAAGCAATGATCGGATCTTGCTGGAAAAACTGTTTCTGAGAAACAGGTGAAGAAGTCATACTCAAAGTAATTTTAATAAAGTTCTCTGAAATTATTTTACAATATCGAGACAATGCCTCTCCTAGAGATTGCTATCTAGGGCAAATCAAAATAGAAAATAAAAAAATCTCCATTGTTCCCCTTTTCATTGATAATAATAGTAGGGGTAATGTGCGTATTGCCCGTACTGTACCAAGGGATGAAATTCTCAATGAATGCTTTGATGACTGGACTCGATCCAACGTCGAGTTTGATTTTTCCCCCAATTCCCTCGCCGATGTTTGTTAAAGGTTCTCCCTTAAAAATTGGGGTTTTAGCATCAGGAAGTGGAACGAACTTTGAGGCGATCGCCCAGGCTATCCAAGATCAAAAAATTAATGCTAAAATTCAAGTCTTGATTTGTAATAACCCCGATGCGAAAGTGATCGAACGAGCGCATCGGTTTCAGGTAGAAACAGTTTTATTAAATCATCGTCACTACAAAAAACGAGAAGATTTAGATCGAGATATTGTTAAAACCTTGCAAAATTATGATGTAGAGTGGGTCATTTTTGCGGGGTGGATGCGAATTGCAACGCCTATTTTAATCGAAGCCTTTCCTCAGAAAATTATTAATTTACATCCGAGTTTATTACCGAGTTTTCCAGGGATTAAAGCGGTTGAACAAGCGTTAGAAGCTAAGGTGAAAATTACCGGATGCACCGTTCATTTAGTTGAGTTGGCGGTGGATAGTGGCCCAATTTTGATGCAAGCGGCGGTTCCGGTGTTACCAGAAGATACCCCCGAAACCTTACACGCACGAATTCAAGTCCAAGAACATCGAATTTTCGTTGGAGCCCTAGCTTTAATTAGCCAATGGCAGAATTAAGAATTAAGAATTAAGAATTAAGAATTAAGAACAAGAAATTTCGCCTTGTCCCTCTATTCTCTATTCCCTATTCCCTATTCCCTATTCTAAGAGTGCGTAGCGCTATAACATTTAGATAAAATTGCACTAAACCTTTAGTTATTGTTATCAATGATGGAAACCAATTCATTACCAACGGAGGTGATTTTGGCGCATCCGCGTCAATCGTTGGGCAGTGCTTGCTTAGATTGGATGCCTCAACCGGGTCATTATTTAGACTGGAATGGTCAAACGTACACGGTTTTAGAACGTCGTCATCGCTATCAATTAAAGTCAGGTCGTTATCGACTGCATAAAATTTCATTATATGTCCAATGTGTTGAACGACCTGAAGAAAAAAGTCTGATAAATGGTCATTGGGTGATGGGAGATGCCAGTTGCCGTTTTAATGCTCATTCGGAACTGATTCGCTGTGCGATTAATCCCCAAGGCCCCTGTGAACAATGCCGTTTTTATGAGCCTTTATAAAAATAGGGGCAATTCATCAATTGCCCCTACAGAGGATATGGTTGATTGTGTCAAAAACTGCTGTATTTAAGCGAAAACATCCATTTCTGAGCGATATTTTTCACTAGAAACAACACGCCATTTTCCATTTCCCAACAGTTCTAAAACGTTTTGATGATATCGTAATAAACTGAGTCGATGACCGACACTGATATAGGTTGTTTCCGTTTCATGCAATTTTTTGTAGAGGATTTCTTCATTTTTTAAATCTAAAGCACTGGTGGCTTCATCTAAGATGGCATACCGAGGTTGATTTAAGAGTAATCGAGCAAACGCTAATCGTTGCTGTTCCCCTAAAGACAAAATATTAGCCCAGTCTAATTCGGCATCAAACCCATTCACTCGATCCGGTAAATCGGCTAAATTAACTAATTGCAAAGCTTGACGTAATTCCGCTTCACTAACAGGGCGCTCTACTTGGGGATACAGTAATTGTTGACGTAACGTTCCTAAAATCATATAAGGACGTTGAGGTAAAAATAACATTTCCGATAGTTCAGGACGCACTAACCGCCCGGTTCCTGATGTCCATAACCCGGCAATTCCCCGCAATAAAGAACTTTTTCCAACGCCACTTTGACCCATAATTAATAACCCTTCTTGAGACGGTAACATCAGGGATAAATCCTTGACCAAAGTTTTGTGATAGTTAGGAGTTTGTAGCGTAATATGTTCTAAAGTTAGGGGAGAATCAATGGTCATATCAATTTCAGGATTACCCTGATAATTCTTCTTCGGATCTTCTAAGGCTTCAGAGAAGGTTGCTAAACGATTAATTCCGGCAGCAAAAGCACTTAAAGCGGCAATTTCACTCACGACAATTGAAAAGGCACCTAAAACTTGACGAAAGGCAAAATCGGCTTGAGTGATGTCTCCGTATTTAATGGTTCCTGCAAAGTAAATGGGGGCTAAAATTAAGGAAGGGAGAATAATGACGGCATATTGATAGCTGGTCGTAAAATAATTAACGTTTCGTTGCCAACCAATCAAGAGATTAAAATTTTGGAAGGCTTGTAAAAACCGATTTTTAACTTGTCCTAATTCTTGCTCTTCTCCTTGATAAAAGGCAATGGATTCGGCATTATCGCGCACATGAACTAATCCATATCGAAAATCGGCTTCTCGTCTTAATTGGTTAAAGTTGATGGGGATTAATCGACGCCCGACTAAAACAGTAATTATGGTTCCAACGCAGGCATAAACTAAGAGAAAGACCGAAAGGGATTTAGAAATTGTCCATAGAATTCCCATGAAGGAAATCACATCAATGACCGAACCTAATAGAATTAATAAAAACCTTAAACTGCTAATGGTAAAGGCTTTAATATCTTCTGTAATCCGTTGGTCTGGGTTATCTAAATCAGAATTGGCTTCAATTTGATAGTAAGCGCGATCGCCTAAATACCGCTCTAGGAATTGTTCTGTTAGCCACTTTCGCCAATAGTTCCCCAGGCGATCGCGAGTGTAAGTATACATGACGACAATCGGAGTTCCGACCACAAACACCCCGGCATAAACAAATAAAAACCGCCAAAATTCTCCTTGATTTTTTTCTGCCAACGCGGTTGTAAAGAAGTTCCCTACATAACTGATAATGACATTTAAGCCACTAACAGATAGGGATAAAGTTAATAAAATAGTTAGGAATGCCCAAGGTTGCCAACGGGAGCGAACTTGATCTCGGTAGAACCAGAAAGCCGCCATCGGGATGAGCAGCATCGCAACAATAATCAGAATGAAGGGAGAGTTAATAACACCTGTGACCGATTGATATAATCCGGGGGCAATACTATTAAAGAAATCAGGAAAAATGTATTGGCTGGCGATCGCAACCCCACTCACCAAAACAAAAAAGGTCGCGAAAAGAAACACTAAAAGCAGTAATAGTAAACTTAAAAATACTTTTCCACTACCTTTTCCCATTGGGTAAAAGAAAGGTTGAGCAATCCGTAAGAATCGTTCCCAGAGTTGATGATCAAATCTATTCATGTTTTCCAAATTCTGCATCTCAAAATTATTACACTGTTCATGGGACTAGCATCAGGCTAGATTACAGGAAATTAAACTGTTAAAAAGGCTACATTTTAACGGTCATCAGTTATCAATTCGGCACAGGAAGACGAGGAGAAAACACAGTTAAGTTCAAATGTTTTAACGCAGTATAGATAATACTGAGGACGAGAAAGGTCACAATGATTACACACCAAGGACGCAAACCCAATAAATGGCCAGCCGTACTGGTGAGTAGAAACTTGGGTTGGGTAATCACATCCCAACTATTGAATCGGAGAAAACGTCCTAAATAAATACCAATAGCACAAAGACCGTGTAAGATGCACTCTGTTCTCCAAATCCACAGGTTTTCCCAGTCCTTTTGCCTCAAATAATCATTCAAATAAATTAACGATAGCACATAGGCTTCAAGACCTATGACAATAAAAATTATATACTGGGGAATCACAGCCAAAGTGATAGTCCAAGCTGAATAGTCTCGCTGAAGATCCGCTATCAAATGGATGAGATCGGTTAAAACATAAGGGGCATTCGGTAAAAATAAAATGAACATTAACAAACCCAGCCACCAGGATAGGGAAGAGCAGATCAAAATCCGGGGAGATTGGGAATTCAACGTCTTAATGTTAAATATGATCAGGATCAAGAAAAGAGTAGGTAGCCCTATCCAGAACAGAAAATTGAACGGATCAAACTGTTCTGTTCCTGATAGTCCGATCCGCTGAAGATGGGGAAAAAAACTCACCCCAAACAAGAGCCAAACTCCCCATTTTATTGAATTAAAGCCTTTCCTTGGCAAGAGTTTTTCCTCAGCACTAGAGGAAAATAACCCGAAACTTAAGATTAAAGGAATTAAAGCTAGAAATAAATTCCACGACATCCAGCCCCAATTCTTGAAAATTGCTTCTGTCGCTTGATGAAAGCCGAACAAAATCTGATCTGCCATTGTGATCATCTGCTTTGTTTTCCGTTCCTTAACTTCAATTTAGCGTATAGTCCTTTCTCAAGATGCCCCATCAATGTCATGATATTCAGTTAGCTGCCATTAACGATACAATGCTAGAGGGTTCAAGAAGAACGCACGATGTCTAACACTTACACGGTTGAAATTCACCACGCAGGACAAGTCCACACGATCCAAGTTCCAGAGAGTCAAACGATTCTCAAAACGGCGAGTGAGGCTGGACTTGATTTACCTAGTTCTTGCAATGCGGGCGTTTGCACGACCTGTGCTGCCAAAATTTTAGAAGGTCAGGTTGATCAAAGCGATGGGATGGGAGTCAGTACCGAACTCCAACAAGAAGGATACGTGCTTCTGTGCGTTGCTTATCCCCGTTCTGACTTAAAAATTGAAACGGGCAAAGAAGAAGAAGTTTATGCTCGTCAATTTGGTCAATCCGCATAATTAGTAGGATGGGCTTTGCCCATCAATCCGCTCTATTGAGAATTTAACATCAAATTTTGCGGAACTGAATCATTTAAAAGACAATTTAACCAGGAAACCGATGACTACTCACTTTATTACGGCTGAAATTGATTTACAGGAATCGCCAACGCAATTAAATCAAGCGATTGAGGCGGAGTTAAAAAAACAAGGTGAACCTCTAAGATGGGCAATCACCGAAGTGGATACTGACCAGAAAAAAGCGAAAGTTGAAGCAGTTGTCACGGTGGCAGAATAATCAGTTGAATTCAGAATTAACAGAGAACAGTTTTTCTGTCACACCTTCAACGGAGGGGCTATATAAAGCCCCCTGTACTCAGTTTCAGTTACCAGTCATGCCTTCCGAGTGGTTTGTATCCCCCGTCGTCCGGACAAAGAAAGAGGTTAGAACTTAGGAGGGGGAAACAGGAAAAAGAAGAATTATCCCCCCGCCCATACAACAGTACAAGATTTCCAATTACTGCTTTTTATTCCAACCCGATTGATAATAAATTTTAGACCCCTGATCTGCCACAAAATGGCAAGATAAATAAGAGGTGATAAAACTTTTCCAAATCGGTTCGTTGGAATAGCGATAATATTCCCCTAACACGGGTTTAATGGCTTCCGTTGCGGCTTTGAGATGATAGTGGGGAATGCTCAAGAAAATATGATGCGCCACATGGGTTCCAATATCATGATGAATGGGATTAATAAACCCATAATCCCGATCAATGGTTGATAACGCGCCTTTGAGGAAATACCAATCTTTACCCCGATACCAAGGAATATCTGCTTCCGTATGATGGAGATAGGTTACTAAATCTAACCAAATCACAAATCCTAAATAGGGCATTAAATAGTATTTCACTAAAAATACCCAACCGAATTGATAGGTTAAGAAACCTAAAAATCCAATCATCAACGTCCAACAGATGGTACTGGTAATCACATCCCATTTTTCCGACGGACGGAATAAGGGACTATTGGGGTTAAAATGGGAACCTTCCCGATTCGGAGAACGGCGGAATAAATAGATCGGATATGCGAATAATGGCACGTAAAAACGAAACAGTTTTTCATACCAAGCCATTTCGTTATACTTGGTTTCTGTCACTGGATACCAACTTTCATCGGTTTCAATATTTCCGGTGTTGGCGTGATGGGTTCTGTGGCTAATTCGCCAACCATGATAGGGCACTAAAATCGGAGTATGGGATAAATGACCGATTAAATTATTCAGCCATTTTAGTTTAGAAAAGGAACCGTGACCGCAATCATGCCCGACCACAAATAGCGCCCAAAACATGGTTCCTTGCATCACCCAAAACACGGGGAAAAACCACCAGGAATCGAGTTGATAGGCGATGAAATAAAGTGCGGCGATAATCCCTATATCAAGGAAAAAGTAACTCAGGGATTTCGGGATTGAAGGTTCAAAGCAATATTCGGGAATTGCCGATCGCACATCTTGGAGAGTAAAGGGTAATTCGTCTGAACGACCAGATGAAATTTCGGTCTGGTTAGAAATTGTATTAGATACCACGAACGATCCGATTGAATATGAAACCCACAATCCACCGGTTACAAGGAACACTCAACTTTTGGCTGTCAGAATTTTAGGTTAATTCTGTGTGTCCCCTAACTCAGATGAATTGCAGAGGATGAACGGAATTCATTGTACCGTTTTACGGTGTTTGTTTTACAACAAGTTTCTGATCCGTAGTGCCAGTTCCTTTCTGATGATTTCAGCCAATTTTCCCCCTCAATATAATTTTTTATAATTGAAAAACAAATTTAGTTTTGAATTTAAAAATAAAGTCAGGGTTTCTTGATTTCTTATTGAGAATCTTTTGCAAAGGGTTGACGGCAGCATCGGGGTTCTGGTATGATTAAGGAAATAGCACCCAAGGGGTTGATCTGTCTACTCGTCAAAACGCAGCCTAGAACCCTTATCCTCTCGTCAAATATCAAGAACTTCTGACCGTTTTTAGAAGAAGCGATGCACGAGTTTTGAGGCTTGAACCGGAACTTCAGAAAGGGGGCTTGACAAAACGCTCATTGTATGTATCAGCCTAACGTTAACTGAACTTGTTCTGGATGAAGGGGAAGATTAAATTTTTTTCTAATTTCAAGTAACGGGTATTCCCAATATTGATTCCAACGAATTCCGAATAACGGTTTGGCTTGTTTTCCCATTGCCCAACCTTGGGTTAACGCATCCATGTGGCGATCGCATTCTTCCAAATCGATCATCGCGGTTTTTATTATATTTTTCGCTAACAACGCTAACCAAAACCGAGAATAGATTAGTTGAGCCACACTAAATGCCTGAACTTGAATTTCCCCCGCTACACTGGTATCTGCACCCGTGAGAACGTGCCAAATATCGTGACTTTGGGTGATATGAGCAATTAAATAACTGTGATCATCCTCAATATCACGAATTGCAAGTAATTTTAGCTGGTTATTGAGTAGATGACTGGCATAGGCATGACCGAGGGTATTTTCGGGAAGATTATATAACTGCTCTAGGTCAATTTCTCCTAATAAAAATCGGTCTGCAAAAGCCAACTGAGCATCAGGAGACTGAGACAGGAAATCGATGGTTTTTTGCAAGCTGTGCAGATCATTAGATGCCCGACTGAGGTTGCCAAGAGCAACAAAATCTCCATAGGGCGCGTGAACCATTCCCAACACACTATCTAAAAATTGAACTTCCCAAGTTTGGTCTAATACAGAATTCATTTTTACTAACCCAAAAATAACTTATAAGCGGGATTTTTATTTTCATCCCAATATCGATAACCCAAAGTGTCTAAAAACGCTTGCCATTCTTGCATTTCTTCTGGCGGAACTTGCATCCCCACCACAATGCGTCCATAGTCGCTGCCATTATTTCGATAATGGAATAAACTAATATTCCAATTCGGACTCATCGAACAGACAAATTTCATTAAAGCGCCCGGACGTTCAGGAAATTCAAACCGATATAATAGTTCATGGTGGGCTAACACCGAACGTCCCCCCACCATGTGCCGTAAATGCAGTTTGGTGAGTTCATCATCGGTTAAATCAATGGTTTTAAATCCCTCGGCTTCAAAGGTTTCTTTGGTTTGGACAGCATCGGCGCGATTAACAATTTGCATTCCCACAAAAATATGTGCTTCTTTCTCATCCGCAATGCGATAGTTAAATTCGGTTAAATTGCGCTTACCAATACATTCACAAAACTTTCTCAAACTTCCCGGTTCTTCAGGAATGGTGACAGCAAAAATCGCTTCCCGCCGTTCTCCAAATTCTGCGCGTTCTGCCACAAACCGTAACCGATCAAAATTCATATTCGCGCCGCAAGCCACCGCCACTAACGTTTCTCCTTGAAGTTGTTCCCGTTCCACATAGGCTTTTGCACCCGCAATCGCTAAAGCTCCCGCCGGTTCTAAAATAGATCGGGTATCTTCAAACACATCTTTAATGGCGGCACAAGTATCATCGGTATCCACCAAAATAATATCGTCGATATATTCCTGACATAACCGAAAGGTTTCTTCCCCGACTTCGCGTACAGCGACCCCATCCGCAAATAATCCCACCTGCGATAACTTAATCCGAAGTCCGGCTTTCAACGATTGGGACATGGCATCCGCATCCACAGGTTCAACACCAATAATTTTAATTTCCGGACGCAATCGTTTAATATAAGCGGCAAGTCCTGAGATTAATCCCCAGCCCCCAATCGCCACACAAATCGACAGAAACGGTTGTTGATATTGTCGTCAAATCTAC
>JBMDYE010000160.1:0-10311 GCA_048595135.1 Planktothrix sp.
GTTGTTGGTTCCAGGTATCCAAATACCGTAGTTTAATCCGTAAAATTGCGGCTTGAACTGCATCTAAACGGCTATTGATGCCAACGGTATCGGACAAATATCGGGCAGACTGACCATGTTCTTTAATAATTCTGATCTGACGCGCTAAGGCTGGATCATTGGTAGTTACAGCCCCCCCATCCCCACAAGCGCCTAAATTTTTAGTGGGAAAGAAGCTAAAACAGCCAATATGACCAATACTACCGACTTTTTGCCCCTGCCATAAAGCTCCGGTTGATTGGGCGCAGTCTTCAATCACAGCTAGATGATGGGCGTTTGCGATCGCCATTAATTTTGTCATGTCCACAGGTTGACCAAATAAATGCACCGGAAGGATCGCTTTAGTTTTTTCAGTAATGGCGTTTGGAATTTGTTCGAGATCGAGATTAAAGGTTTGGGCATCAATATCAACAAATACAGGGGTCGCCCCTACCGCACTAATCATTTCTGCCGTAGCGATAAAGGTAAAAGGGGTCGTGATGACTTCATCCCCAGGGCCAATGTTTAACGCCCGTAACGCTAAAAACAAGGCATCGGTTCCTGAGTTACAGGCGATGGTTTCACTGACGCCGATATAACGGCCAAATTCCTGTTCAAACTGTTCGACACTGGTGCCACCAATATAACGACCCGATGCCAGTACCTCCAAAACGGCGGCACTGATTTCATCTTGGATCGTTTTGTATTGTTGGGAGAGATCAAGCGGAGGGACTATATTCACGTTTCACACCACCAAGTAAAATTTGAAGTTGGTTGTCAACTTCGGAACGTTGATTTGATTTCCTTAGATTTTACAGACTTGGGGCTTTCCTTTGGACTGGTTGCGATCGCAATTGCTTTATCCGCTTGGCAGAACTTGGGTTTAGAAGGCCAACTTTTTCTCGCTACTCTCCGCAGTATCGTGCAGTTGGGGGTGGTGGGTTATGTTTTGGCGGTGGTGTTTGCACCGACGGGACAAAATCCGGTGGTCATAATGGCAGTTTTATTAATTTTGCTGACCTTGATCTCGATTTTTACCCGCAACCGCATTAGCCAGAAAATTCCTTATCTGTTGGGGTGGGTTTGGGGGTCGTTGTTCCTCAGCACGCTGTTAATTTTGCTGTATGTTAATTTTTTAGTGATTCAGCCGACTCCTTGGTACAATCCCCAATATTGGATTCCGTTGGCGGCTTTAATTTTAGGACAAAGTTTGAATGGGGCGATGGTGGCAGGAGAACGGTTAGTGAGTACCTTGAATCGTCATCAGCTTGAAATTGAAACGCAGCTTTGTTTGGGGGCGACTCCTGAACAAGCGATCGCACCGTACCGAAAAGAAGCGATTCAGGCAGCCTTAACCCCCACATTAAACGGGATGATGACGGTGGGGTTAATTACGTTACCGGGCGTATTATCGGGGCAGTTGTTAGCGGGGGTGAATCCGTTGGATGCGGTTTCTTATCAAGTGTTAATTTTGTTCATGTTAGCACTGGCTAATTTGATCACCACGTTACTGCTGACAGCCGGAATTTCTCGGCAATTTTTTAATCGAGATGCCCAATTTCAACGGTTTTGATAGATGAGATACAAGGACAGTCCCCCCTATTAACGTCTTAACGCTTCGCTGAATTTCTTAATTATTCTCTACAGTTTTTTGATAAAAAAATGGTAGAATTATTGATGATTGAATCTGTTCGATCTGGAACTTAAAGAGATCTGATTCTTGACCGACTGTTAAGTGTATATTTTTCTTCCATCGGTGGAGAATTAGGGAGCTTTCAAGTCAAAATTCTTCCCAGAACTTAAATTTAAGCTCAACTTTTTTCAATACAAATTGGCTTTAAAACTCCTCAAATTTGAGCAGTGGAAAAGAGCCTTGGGTGGCTGATTCTCTGATTCATCATCTTTTTGACTGTTGAGTTCGGAATTCAATCTCTAATCAAACCAGGGAAACCGGGAAAAAATTCTTCCGTTTCTCAATACAATTCATTACTTGAGTTTAATTATGTCTGAATTTCAAGATTTCCTAAAACGCAAAGTTGCTTACGTGGCAATTGGAGAATTCAAGCCGGGTAAGTTTAAAGAAGCCCAAGCACTATTTGAACAGGCGATCGCGACTTATACCGATGGATTTCAAGGTGCTTATTTATTGCAAGAACCAGGAACGGATAAGGGAATCGCAATTATTTTTTGGGAAGATATTGGCGACATGGATACCGATGCCAATCAAACGGAAGCTTACAAAGCAATTATGAACGAAATGAGTCATTTATTCGCCAAAGCACCCACCTCAACCTTTTATGAAGTGTCCAGTGCGATCGGTCTGGAACAACTGGCGGCAGCTTTTGCCCGTTAGGAGAGCGGAGGGAGCAGGGGGAGCGGAGGGAGCAGGGGGAGGAGAAGATAATTCTTCTTTTTCCTATTGCCCATTGCGAGAGTGCCTATTCCCTGTTTCCTTGTTTCTACAATTCCATCTCTTCCGTTGGTGGGGTGAGGTTGGAGGGGGGGCGATCGCTACTCCAAGCCCACCAGACCGAACCGCAATGACAGGCATAAAATTCCTGCCATTTGCGACGGTTATTTTCGCCATACACTGGGGAACGACGGTTAATCCAAACTTTTTGAGCTTCTAAACTACTAGCAGAACAGTTGGGACAGCAGAATTCCGAAGCGTGTATGGCTTCGGCTGTCCAGTCTGGCGGGGTCGGCTGAAACGCATCCATCTATTAAAAACTTAAAATTAACGAAGAGCGTGATTATGCTCTTCTGAATTGTATTCTATACCTCAGCGAAAACTATCCCTAATCTAAAATTGCAGTTCTCCCCAGTCAGGAACTTCTACAAATTTATGGCGTGAGGATAACCCTGATTTAATTTTAATTTCAGATTTAGGAACTCCGAAGGATTGGGCTAAAAACTGAATTAATTCTTGATTAGCTTTACCTCCAACAGGTGGAGATTTTAAATGAAGGGTTAAGCTCCCATCCGGTTCCGTCTGGAGGATTTGCTGTTTAGAATTAGGTTTAACTTGAATTTTGAAAATTGCCAATCTTTTGACTCCATCACGAAATTAAGCCATTATGGCAGAATTCAGGCTTTGTAAGGCAAGTCTTGCTGCATTAAAATCGTAAGGAAACGGTTGCTTGAGGGGACGATAATCTCGCTCATTCGGTTCTCCATGTCGGATCACCGCATTCACCATAAAACAAGGTTCTGAACTCAGGTTAATCGCACCATGGGGAACCCCTGGGGGAATAGTCACAACAACTGGAAAATCACCGCTTAAAGGAATATACCGATATTGACGATTTTGTAAAATAACTAATACAAAACTTCCTCGCACCACGAATAATTGATCCGTTTGGAAGTGATGCACAAATAAATCATCAACAGCCCCGGCTTCCACCTGTACCAGCATGGTTTCATGGCTGACTTGAGGGGTATAGAACTCCACCATCCCCGCCTTAACGGAGGTCAGATCCCGAATTTCCACTTGTCGGACTAAAGGCATACTCGATTCTCCTCATACAAAAGATGCTTCTTTTGTCAAGGATAACGAAAGAATTGTTAATCTTTTGTAATGAGTTTGACAAATAACACAAGCTGTGATATATTCTCGTATTCCTATCGGAGAAGGGGAGAATCACAGTCACCAGTCATCAGTCATCAGTCATTAGTAATTAGAACAGCATTTTCTCCTTGTCCCCTTGTCTCCCTCTCCCCCCTCCACTGGTGACTGATGACTGATAACTGGTGACTGTTTATAAATCTGATTTGGGAGTAAAAAATAATTGGGAGATCTTGTTAATAACCCAACTGAGAATAGCACCTCCCATTAAAATGCCAATGGCTGGGGTGAAGACAGGTTCCCAGAGTTTGTACCATAAACTGAGTCCTAAATTCACTTTTAAGCCTTCGCCAATGACAGCAATCATTAACCAGAAAAAGCTGAATAGAACTAAAAATACATCAGCGACTAAAAGCCGATTTAACCATTTTAAAAGTTGTTCTTTCATAAAGTTAGACTCAATTCTTAAACCTATTGTACAAGACTAACGCAATCCGTTGATTATAACTGAAGGGTTAGAAACTATTATTAAGGCAGGTAGGAGATTTAGTTAGACTGACTGTATTATAAAGGGTTACAGTATAGGTGGCGATCGCAAACCTCCGCACTTCATTTTTGATGATTTAAAGTGAAGTGATCGCCCCATTAAAGCGTTAAATTATAAAATGGTTTGCAGTTGATAGCCCATTACCCCAACGGCGACTAATCCGGCTATAATCATTAATCCTGATGGCATAAATTTACGGGTTTTGAGTAAACGGGAAATAAAGGTAATAATTAGAAAAACTGACATGAAAAGGGAGAATATTAATCCCCAAGTTAATCCTTGGAGTTGGATAATCCCACCTAATATTAATAAAATTCCTGTTGAACAACCCGCCATGAGGGAAATTTTACTTTTCGCTTTGGCATAACCCACAATTCCGCCAATAACCGCTAGAATTCCGTAGGCGATCGCAGCAATTACTCCTAACGTCATGATTACCCCTTTTCAGAAAACAATTACAATGTTCTCTTATACAATGGATCAGAACCAATAGTTAACATTTGTTCTAAATTGTATCAAAATTTAAAATTTAACGTTGTAAAAATTTATATTAGTTAACTAAGGTAAACTTCTCTGGGGAAAGCAACCTGAGTTTAAAGCAGTGGGATCTTTTTAAAAAATAGGGTTTCTAAATAACTTAAGTTTTGGTAAAATAGAAGATTAATTGTTAACTAATTTTTCAGGGTTCAGAACAAAGCTAAAATTTGGTTTTTTAACTCTTAATCTAGGGGAGTGATGGGCATAGCCCATCCTACGTTCACTTATTTTTAATTCCTCCATTATGTCTTCTTTAAATAGTCAAATTATTTCTCAAGTTAGGTTTTTACAGCGTCAAGCCGCTTCTTTACTGTTGTATCAAGATGTTTTTCAAAATGAAATCGGGCAAGAATTTTTAAATGTATTAGAAACATTTCATCATAGTGAAGCTAGTCTTCAGAATTGTTTTAAAGCTTATGGAACTTGGTTTAACGTTCAAGCGAAACATCAACAAAGTTGGCAAGAATATTTAATTACCCAAATTTTAAGGGCGGATAATCCCTTTAGCAAGCAAGCTCAAAAAACTCCGTTTAGTCAATTACCGCCTTCTTTAGTGGAAGCCGCTAAACAGGATTTAAAAACCCTACAAGCTCTTTATCAATGTAATGGAGAAAAAATTAGCCATTGGTTGAGAACCATCGCCCAGCTATCGGAAAATCCGATTATTTGGCAGCCACAACCCAACTTAGTAGACAGTATTGAAGAATTACCCCTGCGGAGTCACTTAGCAACCTTAGAAAATTGGGCAGAAGCGTTAGAACCGTTAGCCAATCATTATCAAAAATTTGGGACAGGTTTATTTGCAACGGCTTATGCGTTTCGTTGGCAAAGAGGAAATTTAGTTAAAATTGATCATCCTGATCCCGTCCATTTGAGTCAGTTAATGGGGTATGAAACTCAACGAGATACCTTATTAAAAAATACAGAAATTTTATTAGCCGGATATCCCGCTTTGAATGTTTTATTATATGGGAGTCGGGGATCGGGTAAATCTTCTTTAATTAAAGCGTTATTACACCAATATGGCGATCGCGGTTTACGCTTAATTGAGGTTGCTAAATCCGATTTAAAAGACTTGCCTTTGGTGTTAGAACAGTTGCGGGGTGTTCCTCAGAAATTTATTATTTTTGTTGATGATTTATCCTTTGAAGAAGATGACGATGCCTTTAAAGCGTTGAAAGTGGTATTAGAAGGAAATTTAACCGCCCGTCCTGAAAATGTGGTGGTTTATGCAACCTCTAACCGTCGTCATTTAATTCGGGAATATTTTGAAGATCGACCTTCTCCAAAAGATCAAGATGAGATTCATGTTTGGGATACGGTACAGGAAAAGTTATCCTTTAGCGATCGCTTTGGATTAACATTAACCTTTGAACCGGCGGATCAAAATACTTATTTAAAAATTGTTAACCATTTAGCAACTCAAGCGGGAATTAATCTTAATTCTGAAGAGTTGCAGTTTCGAGCTTTACAATGGGCGACCCGTCATAATGGTCGTTCTGGACGGACTGCGCGGCAATTTATTGACTTTTTAAGCGCGGAATTGGCGATTTCTGTGGAATAGATTGGAAAAATTTTGCAGATAGTGTCATCATAATCGTGGGAAAAATCTTCCTAAAATTCAAAACCGATCAGGAGGTTTAAACGATGTCGAGTGCAATTCAACTCAATCCTGCAGAAGCGTTTGCTGCTCTCGCATTAATTGCGGTGGCTGCGGATGGTTATATTACGGCGAGTGAATCTAAAGCCATTACAACAACGTTCTCACGAATGCAGCTTTTCAGCGATTATTCTGAGAAAAAAATGCACGCAATGGTTGATCAACTTCTGAATCAAATTCGAGAACAAGGCTCGGAAGCATTGTTAACAGCAGCATTAAAAAAACTACCAACAGATCTTAGAGAAACTGCCTTTGCTGTGGTTACGGATATTACCTTAGCAGATGGAGAAATTTCCGAGGAAGAAGAAAGTTTATTAAATAGTCTCTATAGTTCTTTAGAGATTTCTGAAGAAACTGCAAATAAAATTGTTGATGTGATGGTGATCAAAAATAAAGGATGATCGAATTAAGAATTAAGAATTAAGAATTAAGAATTTAGCTTTAATTTTATAATGACATTTATTTATCATCGAACGATTCACTTTCAGGATACGGATGCTGCGGGTGTGGTTTACTTTGCTAATATTCTAGCAATGTGTCATGAAGCCTACGAAGATTCCCTCGCTGCATCTGGAATTGATCTAAGAACTTTTTTTACGAATTCTAAGTTTGCAATTCCGATTGTTCAAGCAAATATTAATTTTCGTTCTCCGCTGTTTTGTGGCGATAAAATTTCCATTCAGTTAACACCCCAATCACTAAATGAACAGTCTTTTCAAATCCACTATCAAATCAATTTAGACAATGATCGATTAGTGGCTGAGGCTGAAACTAAACATATTTGCATTAATCCTCAAACCCGCCAGCGTCAACAGTTAGTTGATGAGATTTATAATTGGTTAACTTTGAATCAAGATGCAGAAAAATCAAGTTTTTAGGATATAATTTTAATAGAATTAACAACCTGGAGATGCCAGATTTTTCAGGTGTACCTCACGCTATTAAAAATCCCTATAAATTGACAAGTAACGTTTGATTTTATGACAACTCGCAGTTACGCTATTTTAGGTACAGGTGCAATTGGTGGCTTCTACGGAGCTAAACTGCAAAAAGCAGGATTAGATGTGCATTTCTTGCTTCATAAGGATTATGAATATGTCAAGAAAAACGGTTTAGTCATTGACTCTCCTGACGGAAATTTTACCCTTCCTGATGTTCAAGCTTACGGTGATGTTAACCAAATGCCGCCTTGTGATGTGGTTTTGATTACATTAAAAACAACCCATAATTATCTTTTACCTCAACTGTTACCCCCTCTAATTAAAAAGGAAACAGTGGTTTTAGTCTTACAAAATGGTTTAGATATTGAACCAGAAGTGTCAAAAATTGTGGGTTCAGAACGAGTAATAGGCGGATTATGTTATATTTGTTCTAACAAAATTAAGCCGGGTCATATTCAGCATATTGATTATAGTGAAATTCGGTTAGGAGAATATCAACCCAATTATCAACCTGGGGGAATTTCTGAACGGATGACTAAAATTTCCTCAGATTTTGAACAAGCCGGAATTCCAATTAAATTGAGTGAAGATTTAATGTTAGCTCGATGGCAAAAATTAGTTTGGAATATTCCCTATAACGGACTTTCGGTGGTATTAGATGCGCGAACCGATGAAATCATGGCGAATGCAGAAACGCGGATTTTAGTAGAAGAATTAATGCAAGAAGTCGTTATCGCAGCGCAAGGATATCAGCGCATGATTCCTCAAAGTTATGTGGAAATGATGTTAGACCATACAGATAAAATGAACCCTTATTTAACCAGTATGAAATTAGATTATGATCAACATCGTCCTTTAGAAATTGAGGCAATTGTGGGTAATCCGTTACGAGCAGCAAACTCAGCCGGAGTTGAAGTTCCTAAAATTGCCATGCTCTATCGACAATTAAAGTTTCTCGACCAACGGAATCAAACTATCTTGCGGTAGATGTAGAGCTATGGAAGGGTTCACTAGATTAAAGAGGAAAACTCACTTTAAAATCATTCATGAGTTATAATCACCCTTCCTATAATGTAACAGAAAAATCCTCAACTTGGGTAGAACGTTTAGCTCGGTGGGGTTATGCGACTAAAGGAATAGTCTACGGATTAATTGGAATGTTAGCGCTAATGACTGCCTTTGGTTTAGGCGGACAAACCACCGACGCAAACGGAGCTTTAAATACAATTTCCCGTCAACCTTTTGGGAAGTTTCTGTTAATATTAATCACAATTGGTTTACTCGGATATGCCCTTTGGCGTTTGGTAGAATCTTTTCTAGATGCTGAACATAAAGGCACAGATACTAAAGGGATTTTGACACGCATTGGTTACGCCATTAGTGGATTAATTTATGCCGGGTTAGCCTTTACCGCCGCTAAAATAGTCATCGGTGCAGGAACCGGAAATAGTAATTCCCAACAAGATTGGACGGCTCGAATTTTACAACAACCTTGGGGTCAATGGTTAATTGGAACCATCGGCGCACTGATTATTGGTATGGCGTTTTATATGTTTTATAAAGCCTACAAAACCAAATTTCAGCGAGAACTGGATTTACGAGAATTAAGTTCTAAGGAAGAAAGCGTCGTTATTAATATTTGTCGATTTGGCATTGCAGCAAGAGCGATTGTTTTTGTGATTATTGGTTTTTTCTTAATTCAAGCGGCTCGTTTTTCTAATGCTAGTGAAGTTAAAGGAGTGGATGGAGCTTTACAAACATTAGGACAACAACCCTTTGGGAAAGTTCTGTTAAGTCTTGTAGCATTAGGTTTAGTTGCTTATGGAATTTATATGGCGGTACAAGCTCGTTATAAACGGTTAAATGTTGCATAAAATTAGGGCGAACAACTTGTTCGCCCCAATATCAAATCACCTCAGTTTTAGGTTTATTTAATTGTCGGTTCTTGAGCGCTAAATTGTTGAGGATATTTTTCCACAAAGTAATTATTCAAGAAGGTGGTAACGGCGGATAAAATCACAGGGCCTAAAATAAAGCCTAACACATTATAAACTTGGAACCCTGGCACAAAAACGGAAGCCAGCCAGAAACAAAGACCATTGACCACTAATGAAAAAGCACCTAAGCTGAGAAGGTTAAGGGGTAAAGACAAGGTGGAAATCACAGGTTTAATAAAAGAGTTAACCCCGCCAATAGCAGCCGCAGCAATTAAAGCCGCTGGAAAGGTAGCTAAGTTAACGCCAGGAACAACAATGTCAACAACTAATAAGCTTAACGCTGTAGCTAATAAAGTCAGTAATGATGCGACCATAGATTTTCCTCAGATTTGTTTAAATGATTTGCAATTTATTTTTAGTTTAACTATAGCTAAACTATCAAACTGTAGTCCTCTATAGATAGATAGATCTCTTTAAATATTATTAGTTTGCTCTTTCTAGACTCTTGATCAAAGTCAGCAGGGTTTATATAGTCAAGAGTTTAAGGATTCATAATCGACCTTAAGGAAGATGGCAACTTTAGATTAAAAACTAACAATAAGGGTATAAGTAAATTTATTGATGGGGGAATAGAACCCAATGAGATTATTACAAGTTATTTTAGGAATTCTTGTCCCTCCCTTGGGCGTGTATTTAGCAACTGGATTTAGTTCCGCATTGCTGTTTAATATTTTGCTAACGGTGTTAGGTTGGTTACCTGGATCAATTCATGCGGTTTGGGTGATTGCTAAACAAGCTGAAAAACAAGGGGAAATAGAAGCGGAGAGAGAACGTTCATACAATACATACAATACTTAGAGGTGGATTGTCTGTTCTGGATTTAGCTTGAGTTAATATCTGTTGAGTATTGTTTAAAAATTAAACCTGGTTCCTCAAGGAGCCAGGTTTTTTTACAGTGAATTAATGGTCAGATTTCTGGTGGGTGAAGGCTTCAGAGATGGATTTTAATAATTCTCTCAAACGCTGTTTAATTTGCTTTTCTTTCTGAGCGATTGCCGTTCCCGCTTCACTGAGTTTTGATTCAAATTCTTGTTGTTTGGTTTCTA
>JBMDYE010000161.1:0-2026 GCA_048595135.1 Planktothrix sp.
GAAAAGCCTGTGTATTCACAAGTTGTTTATCAATTGCAAGACTTACAGCAAGCGGATCATGCATGGCACATGCCAACACCCCATTCCGCTCAAAATAGCGCTGGCGGTAAATGCTTGTGCTCTCTCTGATATAACTGGCTAACGTTTCATTTTGAATGGCATCAATTCTCTCATCCGTTAACAAGACCTGTCTTGTGACATCCAGCCCTACTTGAGTCAGTGAAGGGAAACCAGCCTCCAGCACCAATTTCGCCGCTTCTGGATCTGCATATGTATTAAATTCCGCAACCGGTGTGACATTCCCCTGTCCCTGCACGACACCCCCCATAAAAATGACTTCTTTCACATGATGAATCAGCTCAGGGCATTTTTTTACCGCAAGGGCTAAATTCGTTAACGGTCCTGTCAACACTAGCGTAACCTGCTTCGAATACTTCAGCACTTGGTCAATGATAAAATCAGGGGCAAAACCTTCATCTGCGGTCTTCTTAGGCCGGGCGTCCTTTAAAGCGCCACCAATTCCATCCTCCCCATGCACCCGATGTTCATAATGAGGGGCTCTTAAAAGAGGCGTTACTGCACCTTTGATGACAGGGATTTCCTCAGCCTCAACCAGCTCAAGCACTTTACACGTATTCAACGTCGCCGCTTCAACAGACACATACCCCCACACCGGTGTGATCCCCAACATATCAAACCGCTTACTTTTCACTGCAAGCAAAATACCAATCGCATCATCAATTCCAGTGTCTACATCCAAGATCAATTTCTTTTTATTTGCCATGGATGAAATCTCTCCTTTAAATGAAAGTGTTTTTATTGATTAATAGCATATTACTTTAGTCATCATTTATAGGGAACAAACTGATAACGGATGTTTTTTACTCTTTTTCTCCAATATCTTTGAGATACTGTTCACGTTCTTTTTTAGAGAGACTATTCAAAAAATTTTCTTTCACTTTAGGTTCATCTTTATATTCATCCCAGTCTATAAAACGATCTGATAAATCAGGGGAATGACTCATCGAACCGATTTCGTTAGTTTTGTATATTAATGATGCAGAAAAGTGATATTTTTCTGCATCATTATTTATATATCCATCAACTGTGACATAACCCATAGGGCTTATAGATACATTCTTTTTAAATGTAATAGTTTTAATAAAATTGTGAATATCTTCTTTATGTAGGCGTTCTTCAATTTTTGGCTTCATCTTTTCTGCGAATTCTTCTGCCTTAACTTGATCGCTTTTTTCTTCCACGATAGTCTTACCTCCAGAATCACTTGATTTTTTTTCCTTAACTTGTTGTAGTATAAGTGTCACTACCAAAATGATTGCAATAGTGAACAAAAGAAATACAATTTTCAACGTGCTTTTCATCAAAAATATCCACCTTCAAATATTTTTATTAATAGATTTTCTCGCTCATATTATAGATATTTAATATACTTTAAATTATAATATTCATGATAAATATTACAGGAGTGACAATTTTGTCTAAAAATAGATCACACTTTCAACTTAGCGACAAAGACTATAATTTTATTTCGAATGCATCCTATAAAATAGATAATTATAAAAAATATAGTGACATAGCTATAAGCCAGGACAGGAAATTGTATGTCATTGACTATAAAGAAACAGAAAAAGGACTTAACGCATTGACTCTCGTTTCAACGGATGACTATATTAGATCCGGTAAAGGAAAAGACCTCACAAAAATTAAAAACGCCGTCATCGCCTACCGCGGGTCAGAACCGATTGGCGCAGGCCAATATAAAGATACCATTAAAAAACATGGAAAAAAAGAGTCAGATGATCTTCTTTCTACCATTTTGACAAAGCTGCCTCCTTTTAGCCAGTCAGAGACGTCAAAGGAAGTGACGACGAAGATGACGACAGGGACAACGACCTATACAAATGAGATTGTACAAGATTGGTTGATTTCAGATACGAAGTATTTGATTAAAAATATCCCTTTTGAACACGGTGCAGAGAATCAAATGGTGCAAGCGGACCGGTAT
>JBMDYE010000162.1:0-15566 GCA_048595135.1 Planktothrix sp.
ATATAGAGGTAATTAAGTCCTCAAGAACTCACTACAATTTAAGAACGGCGAATATTAAAACAACACCAATCTTGACGACGCCAGAGGGTCGCGACCACCCAACCATATTGTTCTAAAGTATCCGCAATGGGTTTGGCTTGATCAAGTAAAATTCCGCTTAAAATTGCCCAGGTGTTTTTCTTAGCGATCGCATCAAATTGCGGAATTAAATCAATAATAACTTCGGCTAAAATATTACAAACAATTCCATCCACAGGTTGATCCGCTAAGGCAATGACCTGTTCGACACTGCCATCTTGAATAATAATTTTTTCCGGTGAAATTTGATTTAATTCGCAATTTTCTTTTGTCGCACGAGTGGCTAAGGGGTCATTATCCACCGCATAAACTTTCGATGCCCCTAATAAAATTGCCCCAATCGATAAAATCCCAGAACCACATCCAATATCAGCAACGACGGCTTCTGTCGGTTCCCCCCCTAATCGCATTTCTAAGGATTCTAAACACAGTTGAGTGGTGGCGTGGGTTCCAGTTCCAAAGGCAACTCCTGGATCTAACCGTAATAAGATCCGATCCGGCTGTTCTGGTAAAGGCAACCAAGCCGGGTAAATTAAAAAGCGATCGCCAATGGGAGTAGGTTCCCAATGTTGTTTCCAACTGCTTGACCAGTCCTGTTCATCAATTAAATCCCATGTGACTGCCGGAATAGACAGTTCTAAACATAACGCATCTTGACGTAATAACAGGGAAAGGGCGGCTAAATCCAGTAAATGAGCTTTTTCTTCTGGTAAATAAGCGGAGATTAAACAGGAATTATTTTTATTTTGACTTGCGGTTCCCTTGCACCCAAACACCTCCATCCGCCAAAAGACCGCATCTTCAAGCGCCGGATCACACAAAACTTTAATTTCCCACCAGCTATTAGCCATAGATTATTAGGAGACAAGGAGGGACTAAGGGACAAGGAGAAAGGGGGACAAGGGGACAAGGGGAGACAAGGGGACAAGGGACAAGGGGACAAGGGACAAGAAATTTATTCGCTATTGCCTATTACCGATTGCCTATTGCCCATTTTCTTAATTCTTAATTCTTAATTCTTAATTCTTCCTTCTGCCTTCTACAGAATTACAGTGTAGGCATCGCGAATACCTGGGACTTTGAGGATTTCGGTCAGTAAGCCTTCAGGTAAGGGATCATCAAGGCTTAAAACCATGACGGCTTCGCCACGAACGATTTTACGTCCGACTTGCATACTGGCAATATTGACATTAAAGCTACCCAATAGGGAACCAATTTTACCAATAATCCCCGGCATATCGCGATGTAGGGTAAACAACATATAACGGGCTGGGGGAACGTTAATCGGAAAACCGTCAATATTGGTGACGCGGATTTCCTGATCCCCCAATAAAGCCCCCGTTACAGAATGGGTTCCTAACGATCCTTTCGCTTCTAAATGTAGCGATCCGGTATAGTCAGTTACGGACGCATCACGGGTTTCAATCACCCGAATTCCCCGTTCTTTGGCTTCAATGGAGGCGTTAACATAATTCACCCGTTCCCGTAAGGCTTGGGACAGTAACCCCTTCAGGGATGCTACCACAACGGCTTGGCTGTTGTTTCCCGCCAGTTCCCCTTGTAAGCGCACATCAAGGAAATCTACCCGTCCTCCTGCTAACTGACCCACTAAATTTCCTAACGTTTCCGCCAGTTGCAGATAAGGTTTGAGTTTTTCCAACACATCGGGATATAACCCCGGAATATTCACCGCAGAACGGGCAGGTAAACCGAGCAGCACATCCCGAATTTGTTCCGCCACATCAATGGCTACATTCACTTGAGCTTCTTCTGTTGAAGCGCCTAAGTGGGGGGTGAGAACAATTTTTGACCCCAACTCGCGCAGGGGAGAATCCGCTTCTAACGGTTCATTTTCAAAGACATCTAAAGCGGCTCCTGCAATTTGACCTTCCCGCAGGGCATTTGCTAAAGCCGCTTCATCGATAACGCCGCCTCTAGCACAGTTAATCAGCCGTGCGGTCGGTTTCATCTTCGCGAACGTTTCCGCATTAAAGAGATGATAGGTTTCCTTGGTTTTCGGGATATGCAGCGTAATATAATCAGATTCCCGAATTAACAAATCTAAATCCACCAAGCGACAACCAATTTGATCCGCCCGTTCTTGGGAGATAAACGGATCATAAGCCAGGAGTTTCATTCCCATGGCTTTCGCCGCCGCCGCTACGTGGGAGCCAATCTTACCCAAACCGACGATACCGAGGGTTTTTTTGTAGACTTCTACACCAATAAAACTTTTACGATCCCACTTTCCACTCTTGATGGATTGGTTGGCATCGGGGGTATAACGAGATAAAGACAGCATCATCGCCAGGGCGTGTTCAGCAGCAGCGATGGTGTTTCCTTCAGGAGAGTTCACCACCACGATCCCTTTACGGGTCGCCGCCGGAACATCAACGTTATCAACACCAACACCCGCGCGACCAATAATTTTCAGTTGATCTGCGGCTTCAATAATTTCCTGAGTAACGCGCGTTCCAGAACGGATCATCAGGGCATCATACTCAGGGATAATTTTCACCAGTTCTTCTGGCGGTAGATTTGTTCTAACATCCACTTGAGCGACTTGAGAGAGGATGTCTATTCCTACTTGATCAATCGGATCGGAGACAAGAACCTTCGGCATGATTTAGGCAAATGGTTACATGATTCAGAAAACGAGTTTTCACCTCCTAACCCAGCAGGGGGAAGAGGCAAGAGAGAATCTTCACTGACGATATATCTCTCTTGAGTCAACGGTGTATAAAAATACCGCAGTAGGTTATTTTAACCGTTAATGGGGACTCCCCACGGGGAATCCTTTGAAAAACTTTAGCTTTGTCGGGGAGCAAAGAGGGCGGAGGGAGCGGAGGGAGCGGGGGGAGCGCCTTTGAGCGGAGGGAGCATAGGGAAAAATTTATACTTTTTGCCCATTGCGAGAGTACCCATTCCCTATTCCCTTTTAATTCTTAATTCTTAATTCTTAATTCTTAATTCTTTTATTATAATTTAAAGTTGAATTTGAAACGCTAAGATTATTAAACACATTTGTCTATGAACTATCTTGTTGCTGTTGTATCCGATCGCCTCCAGGCCGAGACTGCCTACACGGCACTGGAAAAAGAAGGTTTACCAATGTCTCAAGTTAGCATTCTTGGGAAAGGTTATAAAACAGCCGATGAATTTGGTTTAATTGATCCCAATGAAGAAGCTAGAAAACAAGTGAAATTAATGGCAACTTGGTTAATTCCGTTTGGTTTTGTCGCGGGTTTTACCTTCAATGCCATTACAGGATTAGATACCTTTCCTTGGGCTGGAGTATTGGGAAATCAACTAATTGGTGGCGTTCTAGGGGCAGTATCCGGCGGATTAGGCAGTGTTGTGGTCGGTGGCGGTGTGGGCTTAGTCTTTGGTGGCGGAGATGCCTTACCCTACCGAAACCGCCTCAACGCAGGAAAATATCTGGTTGTTGTCACCGGAACAGAAACCTTAATCCGTAAAGCCAATCGCATTTTACGACAATTAGACCCGGAAAACCTACAAGGCTACACCGCCCCGGATCAAGTAACGGTTTAAATCCGGTTCCGTGCAGGGGGATAACCCCCTATCGGGGCTATCCTGAACCCAGATATTTTAAATTAAATTTAAACAAAAATAAGCGACGGTTTTAGCTGAGAAATGTTATCATAAGTTAACAATAAATTGATCTCCACCTCTAGTTTAAAATCAACGAATGTTGCCAAGAGAAGAACTACTCAAAGGAATTGAAAATCGAGACACGGTGGCACGGGTTCTGGATCTGGCGGAACAAGCTCTAAAAACATGGGAAATCACCTTAACGGATTTCCTCTCTCCCCCTGAATTGGCTGAGTCTCAGCAGGTATTTAATCGATTAACAGAGGTGCAGATGGTCACTTGGGGCGGTTATCCCCAAGCCGAACGTCAACGCTTAGGAATTGCCCGTTCTGAACTTCCCCTAGATGAGTCCCAAGTTCAGGTGGTGGCGCTTGAAATTTCTGGTAATTTTCTCTTTGATCCCGCGACCCATCGAGACTTTTTAGGGGCAATGTTAGGAACGGGAATTGTCCGAGAAAAAACCGGAGATATTATTGTTTTAGGAGAACGGGGCGCTCAAGCCCTTGTCGCCCCTGAATTGGCTGAATTTTTAACATTAAATTTAACTCAAGTCCGATCAGTTCCTGTTAAAACCCAAGCGATTGATCTAAGTGAATTAAAAATTAAAGAACCGAAGAAAAAAGACTTAACAACGGTGGAAGCGTCCATGCGTTTAGATGCGATCGCTTCGGCTGGGTTTGGGATGTCTCGCAGTAAAATGGTAAGTTTAATTGATGGGGGCGATGTGCGGGTGAATTGGAAAGAAATTACTCAAGCGAGTCATCAGGTTAAACCCGGAGATTTAATTGCCATTCGCGGAAAAGGACGCTTAGAAGTTAAAGAGGTTTCAGTCACAAAAAAAGAACGTTATCGCGTTGAACTCACCCGTTATCAATAACCGCAATCAAGTTGACGAATCCGGGAAAGACTATGTTAGAGTCGAAACGAACCCATGATCAGTCATCTCACAAAAGCGGTAAACGAGGCGGAGGGTTAACGGATGAGACAGCTTTATGATCGAGCGTTTGAGATTTTAAATCAAGAATTACAAGCCTGTGCTAAAAATGATTTAGCTGGGGAATATGGCTTAAAAATCGTCCTCAAACGACTCGAGAAAAAGCGATCGCAATC
Organism: Planktothrix sp.; assembly: GCA_048595135.1. GTDB lineage: Bacteria > Cyanobacteriota > Cyanobacteriia > Cyanobacteriales > Microcoleaceae > JBMDYE01. The sequence goes on from JBMDYE010000162.1 coordinate 4,801, forward strand.
AGGCCATCCTTTAACCGTTGATGAATTACGAGATTTAATTAATGATCAATTTCCTAAGTTTGATGAAGCGGTTCTGAAAAAAGCAGCAAAAGTCAATCGTCCCCCTGGATTATTCAGTAAAATCCTGTTAGGAATGGGAATTTTAGGCGGTGTGGCAGGATTTGTGGCGATCGCCAATTTACCTTATCCGATGATTCGCTGGCCTGTTGCCAAAACAGCCCCGTTTCTATTAATGCCCAGTTATATCAGCATGGATTATAACTATCGACAGGCAATTTCTCTGGTCGAACAAGCGGATCAATTAGTTAATCAAGCCACTGCTATTGCTGATATTAATCTAGGCACAGAAAAAGTTCAAAAAGCTCAACAACACCTCGATCAATTACCCGTTTGGTTTTTAGGTTATTATCCTCAAACCTACTGTTCGTTTATGGGGTGTAGGTGGCGATTTACCTTTGATGAATTTGAAACCGCCCGTAAAAATATTGGGCGGATGGAAGCCAAAGTATTTCAAGAACAAAACGCCTATCGAGAATTCACAGCGTTAGAAACAACAATCAAAGATATTCAACAAAAATTTCCTAAAATTACGCCGGGTACCGAACAACAACAAACCATTGCAGCATGGCAAAAAGCCATTGATGAATTAGAAAAAATTCCCCCGCAAACTTTAGCCGGAAAATTAGCTCAAAAACAACTCGCCTCCGCCCAACGAGATTTTAAAGATAAAGTCGGGTTTGTGGCAGGAACATTACAAGGAAATACATTAATTGAAGCTGCCATGCAATTTGCAATTCAAGCGGCAAAAGCGGCGAAAAATCCACCCCATAGTCCCCAAGAATGGGAACGAGTGATTAAACTTTGGCAAGAAGCGATCGCGCGTTTAGAAAAAGTTTCAGAGAATAGCCCCAGTTATTTGCAAGCTCAAACCAAATTAGCCGAATATCAAGATAATTTAAGCATTTCTGAATTAAGATTAGAAACGGAAAAAGAGGCGAGAGAATCCGTTAAACAAGCGAAAAAAATGATTGCAGATTGGCAAAAAAATGCCCGTTCTAACAACCCTGATATTGGGCTTTTGACGACCCAATTAAGCGATATTATTTATACCTTAGAACAAGTCGAAGCTGGAACAACCGTTAGTTCAGAAGCTCAAGATTTACTTCGTTCCGCAGACCACACCCTCAAGAAACTTTATGCCAATTAGTAGGATGATGCTCTGCCCATCTTCTAACGATTCAACTTCACCCAAGGAACTACAGCTTCCGTTTCTAAGGGTTTAGCAAATAAATACCCCTGTCCATATTCGCAGCCTAAACTGCGTAAAATTTCTAATTGTTCCAAGGTTTCAATGCCTTCAGCCACCACATCCATTCCCAAGGTATGAGCTAAGGTAATAATTGCCCGAACAATATCAAAATCTTTTCCTTGGGGAGCTAGATGACGAATAAAAGACCGATCAATTTTAAGCGTATCAATGGGAAAACTATGGAGGTAAGATAAAGAAGAATATCCGGTGCCAAAATCATCTAAACATAACTGAATCTGTCGCGATCGAATCTGTTCTAAAACCGTTAACGCCAATTCAGCTTTATCCATCAAGACACTTTCTGTAATTTCTAATTTTAAGTTAAATTGATGGGGATGAAAATCAGCAATTAAAGATTCAATTTGATCCAGCCAATTGAGTTGAGTTAATTGCAAACCTGACAAATTAACCGATAAATTTAACGGTAAAAAATCAGCCAGTTGTTCTATCCAATGGCATAATTGACGACAAGTGGTACTAATCACCCATTCTCCGAGGGGAATAATTAAACCTGTTTGTTCTGCTAATTTAATAAAATAATCGGGTCTAATCAATCCTTTTTCAGGATGTTTCCAACGAGATAATACTTCAAATCCCACTACTTTTTGGTTATCTATTCTAACAATGGGTTGATAATTAAGATGGAGTTGATGAAATTGAATAGCCCGTTGTAAATCCGCTTCTAACTGAAGTTTTTCTCGCGCTTTCACTTGCATTTGTCGATCAAAAATGACCGTTTTCCCAATTCCTTGTTGTTTGGCGTTTTGCATGGCGGTATCCGCCGCCTGTAAAATTTCTTCAGGATCATTATAATCAATGGTATTATCTACAACTCCCACACTGGCTGTCGTCGTCACAAAAATTCCTTCATCAACCTTAATCGGAAATTCAATCGCTTGATGAAGCCATTCTGCCTTATCAATGGCTTCTTGTACAGAGAGAATCGGATTTAATAAAATTGCAAATTCATCATTCCCCAGCCGTGCTAAATAATCGGTATTTCGCAAATTAGACTGGATACGGTTTGTCACTTCTAGGATTAATTTATCTCCTTTGTTATGACCTAAACTATACTTAACATTTTTATACCGATCTAAATCTAAAAATAGAACTGAAAATAAACTACTATTCTCTTGATATTGATTGATAGCCTCCTGTAAATACTCCAAAAATAATTTGCGATTGGGTAAATTTGTCAGTTGATCATAAAAAGCTAATTGTTGCAATTGCTGTTGAACAGACTGGCGTTCATAACGAACTTGTGCTTCTCGAATTTCTCGTTCAATTGCAGGGATTAATCGAGTTAAGTTATGTTTACTTAAATAGTCATGGGCGCCTGCTTTCATGGCGGCAACGGCCGTTTCTTCCCCAATGGAACCTGAAACAATAATAAAAGGAATATCAAGCTGACTTTCTTGAAGGACAAATAAAGCCTCTAAGGCATTAAAATGAGGCATATTATAATCCGCTAAGATCACATTCCACTCAGTATTAATCAGGGCGTTTTTTAATCCAGATGCGGTATCAACTCGTTGAAAACAGATTTCATAACCTTCGTTTTCTAGGGTAATAACCAGCAACTCTGCATCATCTTCCTGATCCTCAACAATTAAAACACGGAGGAATTTACTATCCATGATTAATTTTAGGCTAAATTTAATGGAGGAGGAGAATTGTACACTAACCAATACTGCCAAATTTCATTCAAAACCATTAAAAATTGATTATAATCAACGGGTTTTTGAATGTAACTGTTACACCCTAAATTATAACTATTAAATAAATCGGGTTTCTCATTAGAATTTGTTAAAATAACAATCGGTAGCCGACGGGTTAGATCATTCTGACGCAACCGCTTCAATACGGTTAAACCATCGATTTGAGGTAACTTTAGATCCAATAGAATCAATCGGGGTAAATCAGTCGGATAACGCCCTGCGTAAGCTCCTGTTCTGAATAAATAATCCAGTGCTTCTGCACCATCTCGGACAACAACGACTTGATGTTGAAGTTGACTTTGCTCAAAGGCGAGCAGTGTCAGTTCTATATCATCAGGATTATCTTCCACGAGGAGAATTGTATGACTTTCAAACATAGAGTATAATATAACTTCTTAATGGTCTGCAAAATCTAAGTAGCAAGAGCTTGGGCAAGGTTACTTACAATTTTGTCATAATTTCTGATAATTTGTTCCTAGAAGTGGGTAAAATTTTAACTTTGATGAAAAGTTTTATTAATCCATCATTTTATGATAAATTAAAAAGTTTAGAGCCAAAATTATATTATTATCTGAATTAACGGCTAACGATTATCATTATGGATCAAGCACCTCAAGAGTATTCCGCGTCCTCATCTCCTACCCCCGCAACTTCAACAGAAACAGCCGACTTAATCCAATTATTACGTCGCAAAGAAGGAAACTGGGTGATTTGGGGAAATGCCTGTGAAACCTTACAAAAATCCGGTTATAAACCTCAACAAATCTTTGAAGAAACCGGATTTGAACCGATTCAACAAAATCAAGTTATTGTTGCAGCCCAAGTATTTACTTCTGTGCAGAATGGTGATTTATCCGAAGCGGCGCGATCGCATTTCCAAACCAAAGGAAGCGATATTCTTTATGAGTTTCGGATTCTGACTCAACCAGAAAGAGTTCGCGCTACAGAGTTTGCTTACCAACGCAAAATGGATGCGGATGAAGCGAGAGAACTCGCGAAAGCGATGAAAGAATTTTCCCGTTATTCCACACCACCCCAAGGCTTTACTTATCATCCGGGGGATACTTTAGCTTATCAAGCTTGGAAATCAGCAAAACATCAAAATGATTTACAGGCGCGATCGCGTTTAATTGCCAAAGGATTAAAATTTGCGGACTCTCAAACCGCCAGAGAAAAAATTGAACAACTGTTAACCGATTTCTCAGTAAGTCCCAAACGTTCCGCCCCTCGCTTACCAATTTATCGACTAGAAATTGACGAAGAACTGCCTCGATTAATCCCAGTCGTTGGCGAATTACCCTTAACTTTATCCGACTTAAATGCCGTTCCTTTGATTGAAGAATTAGGGGAATTTCAGATAGTCAAATCTTCAGGAAATGCCGCTTGGGCTGCTCTTCCAGGGTGGCAAGTGGTCATGAATGCAGAAGATCCCATTGGAATTTTAGGAACAACGAAAGATTTGCCCGCCACATTTCCCACTGTAGGAAAAGTGTTAATCCTTGTGGATCGGTCTCAACGAACCTGGGATGCTGATTTTTATTTCTTAGTTGAAGAATCTGGTCAGTTAGTCGTACAGTGGTTTGATGAAAATCCCCAAACTCCCTTACTAGGAAAAATCATTTTAGTCATGCGTCCGAAAAAGATTTTAGATGAAGATCAAATTCGAGATGTTTGGCAAATTGATGAATAGAATTAGGAATTAAGAATTAAGAATAAGATTAGTAGTTAATGGTTAACCTTTAATTGATTAAATTAACCGAATTTTTAACGAATGAATTTGACAGCACCTTCTACATCAATTAATATCCCTCATCTTAACTTACCTTGGGTGGATTCTCCTTTTTTTGAAAGTTTGTTAGAACAGTCAAATTTAGATGAACAAACAAAACAACAAATTCAAAAATTTGCCCAAGATGGATATTTAATTATTGATCCTGAACTTCCGAATTTTGATCAACTGGCTGAACAGATTATTCAGGATCTTAAAAATATTCAAACCCAACAGGCTAATTCATCAGGAACCGTTGTTTCTTCTGACCGCATTCAAAATGCTTGGACAACCAGTTCAGGGGTAAAAGCGATCGCAACCGCCCCGAAAATTTTACATTGGTTAAACTTACTTTATCAACGTCAACCCATCCCCTTTCACACCTTAAATTTCCCCAGAGGAACTGAACAAGCAACCCACAGTGATAGCGTTCATTTTAGCTCCATTCCCCATCGGTTTATGTGTGGGGTTTGGGTCGCATTAGAAAATATTGATTTAGAAAATGGCCCCTTACATTATTATCCAGGTAGCCATAAACTTCCTATTTATAACCTCAATGATTTAGGCTTTAGTTGTAGTTTAACCGGGGGAAGACCCTATAAATTTTATCCCCATTATATTGAATTTATTCAACAGTTAATTCAACAACAAAACCTTCAAAAAGTTGAACTGACGATTCCTAGAGGAAAAGCGTTAATTTGGGCGGCTAACTTATTGCATGGGGGTAGCCCAATTTTAGATCCAAACCGGACTCGATACAGCCAAGTTACCCATTATTATTTTTCAGACTGTATGTATTATACGCCGCTACTTTCCGATCCTTATTTAGGACGAGTTTATTTAAACAAAATCACCAATATTTTAACCGGAGAAGTGATTCCTCAAGTTTATAATAATCAAGAAATTTCTATTCCGACTGAACAGTATGAAATTGATGACCTCAAAACTCAATTCCAGGATTGTCAACAGCAATTAGAACAATTAAAAGGGAAAATTACGGATTCAGAAATTATGATTCAAACCCAACAATCTCAACTCAAGGAAATGGAAAATAGCAAATTCTGGAAACTTAGAAATCAATGGTTTAATCTTAAACAAAAACTAGGCTTTTATTAATCTTTCCTCCTCGTTCCCTGGTTCTACCAGGGAATGTAATACAGAGGCTCTGCCTCAATCTTACAGCAGGCTCCGCCTGAATCGTACATTGCGAGTTTGAACCTAGCAACGAGAAAGAAGCTATTTTATCTGGCGGTGACGATACCAATGATAGCCATAAACGCCCCCAGCAACTAATAGTAAATAGGGACTAAACGCTAATAACCATAACATTAATGCCACTAATGCCCAAGTAAATTTTCCGACGGAATGAGTGGCTTTTCCCCAAGTTTCTTGGACTTTTAACCCTAAGTTTTCTGATGCTGAATTGGGAGAAGCGATCGCTTCTAAATTTAAAGTTACAGTCGAATAAGCTACTTGATTTTGTAAACTTTTCAACTGAGCATCAATTCGTTCAATGGATTCTCGAATATTACTTAACTGATTCGCCGCATTTAGAACATCTCCAACGGAACCGGAACGCTCCATAATTTTTAACACCATTTCTTCGGATTTTCTTAAATTTCTCAGCCGCGCTTTCACATCCACTAATTGTTCAGAAACATCCTCGGCGGTCACCACTTGATTTTCAATTGTTCCCAATTTAGCAACTGCATTTAATGTGTCTTCTAACCGAGCTTGAGGAACTCTAAATACAAGATTTGCTCTCTGTCGCTGACTATCATCAGGAGACTTGCGAGCTTCAAACGTTAAAATATTCCCTTCCTGCTTTTTAACAATTGCAGTAACCGCTTCTGTGGTTTGATTAATTGATTCAACGGTTAACGTTAATTGTGCTTTTTTAATCAGTTGAGGCTGTTGTTTCGGGGTAGTTTCTGCTTGTGCTGGCGCATCCGATGCGATTTGCGGTTGGGGTAAAGGAGCGCTCGCCGTATCCATTTTTTGCGCTTCCAACATCGAAGCAGTCGCGCAACTCGACAAGGAAAAAATCGAAAGAATTAACCCAAACCAAAATACAGTTTTTGCACCAGTCTGACACGGAAAAAACGGGCGAGAAGGGATGTTGCTCATGGTTTACCATTCCTGAGAAACTCAATTAGGAATAACTTCAATGTTAAACAAGCGGACTCCGAAAAAAACCGGGTTTCTACATCAAATTAAGGGTTGAGAGTCAGGAGATTTTTACAGAAACCCGGTTTTTGACTGATTTTTGAGACCGCCGAAAAATCGGGTTTCCACATAAAATTAAGGGTTGAGAGTCAGGAGATTTTTACAGAAACCCGGTTTTTGACTTTCCGGTATAAGCCCTAAAATTTTTTTCAATTTTCTGATAAAATCTCACCCATAGTCTAATCCTTGAAAACTCGCAATTCAGCTTAATTCCTACCCTGAAACTGCACTAACTCTCGATTCTCCTATTCTCGGTTTAACATTGAACCTAATATGACAGACGATTTTGATTTCTCTAAAGTTTCCTCTGTTGATTCTTCCTCCTCAGAGCGCCAATCAGTCGCTAGTTTAATCAATGATTCAGTTAAAGCGGATGAAAATAATCTGAAAAATCGAGAAGACATTATTAAAAAACTGCATCAATGTTTACGTCCGGGTCAACAACAAATGGCAAACTGGAACGGAGGGCCATTAGCGATTTCGGCGGTTCCTGGGGCGGGAAAATCAACCGGAATGGCCGTTGCTGCGGCGTTAACCATTGCTAATCATAAATTACATTCTCGTCGTCAATTAGTCGTTGTCACCTTTACCCGTTCTGCTGCGGCGAATATTAGAGCAAAAATTAATGATTATTTAAAAGAATTACAACTTCCATTAGGCGGGTTTGTGGTTCAAACGTTGCATGGTTTGGCGTTGAATATTGCGTTAAAACATCCTGAATTATCAGGGTTAAATTTAGAGAATTTCACCTTAATTTTACCCACTCCGAGTAACCGAATTACTCGCACCTGTGTTGAACAATGGATTGTTGCTAACCCTCGCCATTATCAACGGTTAATTGAGGGGATTCAATTTGATGGAGAAGAAACAGAACGCTTACGTCGTCAATCGGTTTTACGCACGGAAATTTTACCGGATTTAGCTTGGAAAGTCATTCAAGAAGCAAAAAGTTCAGGGTTAAAACCCCAAGATTTATATGAAATTTCAGAACAAATTCCCGATGACTATGAAATTTTAAAAATTGCGGGGGGATTGTATGAAAATTATCAGACTTTATTGCGATCGCTTCATTTAATTGATTATGATCAAATGATCTTAGCCGCTTTGCAAGTGTTAGAAAATGAATCTGCGCGTCAACTCTGGCAAAATCAAGTGTTTGCAGTCTTTGAAGATGAAGCACAAGATTCTACTCCCTTACAAAGTCGGTTATTACACATTTTAGCCACTGATTCTACCGCTAAACCATTTTATCATCATTCTTCTAATTTAGATTATTTAAACTTAGTGAGAGTGGGTGATCCGAATCAAGCGATTAACTCAACGTTTACTCCGGCTGACCCGATTTATTTTCGACGATTTTGTAATGATTGTGAACAAATACAACGCTTGGCGACAATGGATCAAGCCGGACGCAGTAGCCAAATTATTATTGATGCAGCGAATTATAGTTTATTTTGGGTGAATCGTTCTAAACTAGCCGGAAACGAACAACCCTTTCGAGAACAAACCATTAAAATTGTTGGCGAAAATGACCCCCAACCGAATGCAAATCCCCAACCCTACGGTCGAGGGTTAGAACTATGTGAAGCGGGGGATATTTACCATACGGTTGAAATAATGGTTCAAAAAATAGATCAAATTTTAACAGACCATCCAAAAGGAAAATTTGCAATTCTGATTCGAGAAAATAAACAAGGGGAGTTTATTTCCGAAGCTTTGAGAAATCCCCAAAATTATAATATCAAAATTCCCGATCACTTTAACACTAAAATTAGAATTTATGATGCCTCCCAAACCGCTAGAAATTCTAAAATACCTGCCGAGATTTTATCGTTACTGCAATTTTTAGATCGTCCCCATTCTCCCGATTATTTAAAAGCAACCTTAAAAGTTTTAGGCGATCGCAATTTAATTCCTAATTTAGATTATAATAAAATTGTCATTTACCCTGAACAATTCCTTTATCCTGGCCCCCTTGATCCGCCTCAGTCCGAAGACATTCGCAAATGTCGTTATTTTTGTTGTCAACTATTGCAAGCCCGGTTAGAACTTCCCCCCTATCAATTAATTTCATTTTTAGCTTTTTCCTTGCAATATGAAAAAACCGAATTAGCCACCGCCGATAAATTAGCAGAACGCATTGGTCAGCAACTTTCGGGGAACCATTCCATGGGGGCAATTTTAAACGCATTGAATGATATTGTCAGTTCTGAACGATTTGAACCCGTTGATATTGAAGAGGAAGCCACCGTTAAAGAAAGTCCCTACACCCGGGAAGGACAATTAACCCTTATTACCATGCACAAAGCCAAAGGATTAGATTGGGATTATGTGTTTCTTCCCTTCCTCCAAGAAGCCACGATTCCAGGGAATTTGCGCGTATTACCTCAAGCTAAATTCTTAGGAGAATTAACCCTTTCAGAAGTCGCCCGCGCTCAAATTCGAGCGTATTTACACGAACAAAATACGATTCCTGATGTTAATACTGCTTGGGAACAAGCCAAACAATTAAAAATCGCAGAAGAATATCGATTATTATATGTTGCTATGACTAGAGCCAAACAATTTTTATGGATGTCAGCTTGTCGTTTTGCACCCTTCAGTTGGCATAAACCCGAAAATCAACAAGAACAAAAACCTTGTCCAGTTTTTACCGCCTTAAAACAACAATTTCCTCAATCAGTAATCAGTTTTTAATTCTTTCCCCTGGTTGCTAGGTAGAACCTAGCAATACCAAGGGTGCAGGCTCCGCCTGCTGGGAAATGGAGGCAGAGCCTCCCACAGTGTTTTCCTTGGTAGAACCAGGGAACGAGGTTATTTCCTATTTCCTGTTCCCAGTTAAGCTGTTCCTTCTTAATTCTTAATTCTTAATTCTTAATTCTTGTCAGGTCTATCTAAAGATAGAGATACTTCCGATAGGTTGATCCCAGATAATAAAGAGTTATGCAAGCTGCTAGAGACAGAACTCTAGCCGAAAAGCTGCAATTATAAAAAATTTTAATCCCCAGAGAATCATCACTATGCCTACCGCCCAGTTAGCTAAAGAAACTGATCAACTTGATGAAAAACAGCTTCTAAAAGTGTTAGTTGCTGTTAAAAAAGGTGACTTTTCAGCCCGAATGCCCATTGATCAGACAGGTATTTCTGGGAAAATTTGCGATACGCTGAACGATATTATTGAACTCAACCAACGCATGGCGGCGGAGTTGGAACGCATCAGTAATGACGTGGGGAAAGAAGGCCAAATTAACCAACGGGCCAGCCTGGGTTCCGCCGGGGGGTCTTGGAAAGCTAGTGTTGACTCCGTAAATACCTTAATCACCGACCTCGTGCAGCCCACTTCAGAAACCGCACGAGTGATCCGCGCCGTTGCCAATGGGGATCTGTCCCAAAAAATGGCCCTCGATATCGAAGAACGCCCCCTCAAAGGCGAGTTTCTCCAAACCGCCAAAATCGTGAATACAATGGTCGATCAGCTTTCCTCCTTCGCCTCAGAAGTAACACGGGTGGCGCGGGAAGTGGGAACCGAAGGAAAACTCGGAGTCCAAGCGGAAGTTAAAGGCGTTGCGGGAACTTGGAAAGACCTCACCGATAACGTCAACTTAATGGCTGGGAACTTAACCGGACAAGTGCGGAATATTGCCGAAGTTGCCACCGCTATTGCAGGAGGGGATCTCTCCAAGAAAATTACAGTGCAAGTGAAAGGGGAAATTTTAGAACTGAAAAACACCATTAATATCATGGT
>JBMDYE010000163.1:0-10126 GCA_048595135.1 Planktothrix sp.
CTGTATGAAGCCAAAATGAATATTTGGATGGGTCATCCCCATAATTTATTTTTAATGATGATGGCAGAAATGGGAATTCCAGCCACATTATTTTTTCTAGGAATTGTGGGATTTATTTTAGGACAAGCGATTTTAAGCTTAAAAAACGGTTATTTTAGTAACAATGAACGATTAATTTTCTATAGTTACTTAGTGGCTTTTGTCGCTTGCATTTTATTTAATATCGTTGATGTCAGCTTATTTGATTTCCGAGTTAATACTTTTGGTTGGATTTTATTATCAGCAATTTGGGGTGTCACCAGTCACCAGTCACCAGTCACCAGTCACCAGTAGGGGCGTTGGCGGAGCCTGCCGTTAGGCTCATCATTCGGGCAGAAATTTAGGATAAAAACCGATAACTTACCTACCGAAAGATCCCGCCCGTACCCAGTTAGAAGAAGACAGGAGGCATAACGGAGGAAGAAATTTCTTTCTAAGCTTATTCCCTATTCCCTCTGTCTATAATAGTTTCAGAGCTTGTTCAATTCCTTCTTGCACTGAATTAGCACAATCTTTTAAAGCTTGATGTTCTGATTCTGTTAAATCAAGTTCTAAAATCTGTTCTACACCTTTACATCCTAACCAAGCGGGAACCCCTAAGAAAATATCGTTTAACCCATATTCTCCTTGTAAATAACAACAGGTGGGTAACAAACGATTCTGATGACGTAAAATCGATTCAACCATAATTCGTACTGAGGAAGCAGGTGCAAAATAAGCTCCTCCCGTTTTTAAGAGTTGAACAATTTCTCCTCCCCCTTGGCGAGTCCGCTCCACAATTTGATCAATTATTTCGGCTTCAATTAATTCAGTAATGGGAATTCCATTAACGGTTGTATAACGGGGAATAGGAACCATTAAATCCCCATGACTTCCTAACACCGTTGCATTAATATTAGAAACGGACATTCCCAATTCCATCCCAATAAATGCTTCAAATCGAGAAGAATCTAACACCCCCGCCATTCCCATCACGCGATAAGGTTCGAGTTGCGTGACTTTCCACGCAATATAAGTCATGACATCCAACGGATTTGTCACAACAATTAAAACCGCATCCGGTGAATACTGAATCGATTTTTGAGCCGCTTCTGCAACAATTTTGACATTAATACTAATTAAGTCTTCTCGCGTCATACCAGGGAAGCGGGGATGTCCGGCGGTAATTACCACAATATCCGAACCTGCGGTATCTTCATAATTATTAGTACCAATTACCGCTTGATCATGACATTCCACTGCTCCAGCTTGCATTAAATCTAACGCAATGCCTTGAGGAACCCCTTCCAACACATCTAATAAAATTACATTAGCAATATTTTGTTCAACAATCCGCTGCGCCAGGGTACTTCCCACTTTACCCGCCCCAATAATTGACACTTGAGCGCGATGACAAGAGGGAGGAAAAAACGAATTAGAAGCCATAATCAGTAATCAGTTAGAAGAAGGCAGCTTTGCTGGAGGAAGAAGGCAGCGAGTGCTGGAGGCAGAAGGAAGAAGGCAGCGAGTGCAGAAGGCAGAAGGAAGGAAAAATAGTCTCCTTGTCGCCTATTGCAAGAGTGCCCATTGCCCATTTTCTTAATTCTTAATTCTTAATTCTTAATTCTTATTATTTTGCGTTTTCTAATTGGTCTAGTCGCAACCAGATATTGGGTGTGGGGACTTGTCCAAATTTCACTAAAGCATAGTCGCCGCGCAGTTCCATGACTTCGCCTTTAGTCTCGAAGATATAAGGATAAAACCGAGGATCACTGGCTTTTGCTTCTACGCTATTTTCTAGCTTTTCTCGAACGGCGTGAACGAAATCACCTTTTTTAATCGCCATAGCTGCTTTACTCAAAATTCAATAGAATATTAATCAAAATTTTAAAGGTTCATTTACCGCTTTTGCTCATCATGGAGGAATTGAGTCGTAATTTAACAGGTGATTAAGGCGATCGTTGACATTGAGGACAAAAATGGGTGGAGCGTCCTGCGAGTTTTAAGCGTTCAATCTCTGTTCCACAGCGACGACACGGTTCACCTTTGCGATTATAAACCCAAGCCGTGCCTCCATAGTTACCATTGATCCCTTCTACATTCAGAAAATTGCGAATGGTTGTCCCTCCCTGTTCAATACTGTTTTTCAACACTTCAATAATGTTACTCTGGAGTTTCTGAATTTGGTCAGCAGTTAAAGCAGTGCAAGGGGTTATGGGGAGAATTCCACTCAGAAATAAGGCTTCATCCGCATAAATATTCCCCACTCCAGCAACGACCGTTTGATCCAGGAGAGCCGTTTTAATAGAACGGTTAGTTTTTTGTAAGCGTTGTGTTAAATATGCAACTGAAAATTCAGGGGAAAACGGTTCTGGCCCTAACTGTTTTAAGCCTGTAATGATACTGGAGATTTCTAGATTGGGCGGAACCCACCACATCTGACCAAAGGTGCGTTGATCGACAAATCGCAGTTCTCGATTTTTCTCTAAAAAGATTCGGACTCGCGTGTGTTTTTGGATAGGATCTTCTGGGTTGACCCATAACAGTTGACCCGTCATTCGCAGATGAACCCCTAACCAACCCCCCGCAATACCGTCTTGAGGGTGAACTAATTCTGCAAGTAAATATTTACCCCGTCGATGCCATTGGGCGATCGCAGTTCCCGTTACACCTTGGTAAAATTCTGCCAGAGAAAATGGGTAGGCGAGGGTACGCTGAAGCAATACCTCACCCCCCACAATGGTTTGGCTAAGGGTCATTTGATTAAGACCCCGCCGAACTGTTTCGACTTCCGGTAGTTCCGGCACGGACTAATTCCCTTCGGTTCCTTGGTTAGGATCTCCTTCACGGGTAGGACTGCCACCAGGAACTTTCCGGGTGGTGCTGTCCACTGGGGTTTGGTTGCCCGTTTTGACTTTTTTACCACCCGCTTTGCTGGGAGGTGCCACTTCCACGACTTCGTTCATTGCAAAGTTGTTGGTGTTGATACCAGAATAGTTAACTTTGTCAAAACGAACGATGACAGGGTATTTAATGCCACTGGTGTCTACCGTCGCCACAGTGCCGACATCTTGATACCAGTAGGACTCTTTACGGAGGATACGAACTTTAGAACCACGTTGAACCATTCGTTTTTCTTCCTTTTTTTGAATGAAAAAACGGATAAAGACGTTTAATGTTCAGCGTACTACTGGATCTGCTGTCTCGGTTCATTTCAGTCTTTAAGTTTTATTGCTAAGTCATGGGTCAGAAGCCATGTTAATCCTGGAAGCAAGGGAACAGTTTAACTGAGAAAAGGGAACCGTAAGGGCTTGACCTACCTTTACAGTTCTTTACAAAACGAAGTTGAGGGTTGTCTGAGGGCTTAATCGACCCAGCGCACCCGAACAAAATGAGCCGGATGTCCCCAGAAATCTTGGGTTTGGGAAATTTCAACCACATTCAGATTAAAAGGAATAGCGGTGGTGACATATCGTTGCGCTAGATTTCCCATATCCGGAGCGAGTTGGTTGGCGAGGGTGGTTGCTAATCCTAAACCCAATAACTGGGGAATCGGCCATTTGGGAAGTAAGAAACTCATCCCCATGGTTAACCCCCCCATCAGGAGCAGATTCACTGACAAATTCGTTCCACAACGGGGATGTAAAGCTAAGTCCCATTCCCCCTGAGTCAGGCGCCGCAGAGCTTGATAAACTGCTTGTTCTAAACGGGAAGTTTCTACTTGTCCATACAGGTAGAAACCGTTTTCCGTTGACATTCCTCCCAATAACTCCGGATCAGCTTGTTGACGGGAAGGTTGATTGAGTTCTCCTAAAACCCACACCGTTGCGTGTTCTAACGCATGAACTTGGCGAACTGTCAAGATTTCTTTGAGTCCCGGTACAAAACTTAACTGTTCTAATAAATCCCGATCTTGAGTCCGGTAGGGTGCAAAGTCAAAACCCGACCCAGAAGTTGAACGATAGGATGCAGAAGTCATAAGTTGAATTAAGAATTAAGAATTAAGAATTAAGAGGCTTGGGGAGAACAGGGAACAGGGAATAGGGAATAGGTTTGGGGGGGACAAAGGGACTATTTTTCCTTCCTTCTTCCTTCTTCCTTCTTCCTCTTGCCTCCTGCCTCCTGCCTCCTGCCTCCTTCTGACTGATTAAATTCGTTTTCCGTCGCGGAAACTACCGGGGTAACGTTTCCCACTAGCATCAATAATGGCACCTTGACCATGAGGAATACCCCCTCTAAATTCGCCTTCATAGCGAACGCCATTGGGGAATGAACAGTTTCCTTTACCGTCTAGTTCTTGATTGAAAAACTGTCCCTGACACCGAGAACCATTAGTACGGGTGAATACCCCTTGACCAAAGGGAGATCCAGCAAAGAAGTCTCCTTCGTAGCGATCGCCATTAGCATAAATAAACTGTCCGCGACCATTGGGCTGACTGCTAACTTTACCACTTCCCACTTCTCGCACCAATCTAAACGTGCCAATATAGCGATCGCCATTGGGAAAAATTACTGTCCCTTGGGTAATATTTCCATCTTTAAAAACACCGACAACACGAGCATCATCAGAGAAAATGAAAACACCTTGTCCATTGGGCAAACCGTTGCGAAATTGTCCTTCATAACGATCGCGGTTGGCATAAACATAAATCCCTTGACCTTCGGGTTTGCCATTGACAAAATCCCCTTGATAATTGTCGCCGCCTTCATAGTTACATTTGACCCGACCCGTGGGTAACTGTCCTTCACAAACAGGGGGACGTTTTCCTTCGGTTTGTTGAGCTTGGGCTGGAAGGGGATTGGTAAAGCCAGCCCATATTCCTAAACTGGATAAAGCCACAAGAGAAACACTGAGTTTTTTGAGTGAAACAAACATAGCTGTTCTCAAAATTTGGTTGAAGATGAATAAATTTTGGGTATTTAGTAATTAAAGAATCACAACAGATTCAGACTGCATCAGTAGGAGCTTGCTGATCTGATCTGTTGTGTTGTCGGTGGTTAGCCTCCTTAAGAAGGGCGAGAAGAGGATCGAGAGGGGGTTAATCCAATCCGATTAATCGTTGGATTCTCCGGTGCGTTTACTTCCCCAACCGCTTTGGCAATTTCCACCCCATTTTGTTCAAAAATAACAATCGGTTCACCACCTGTATCAAACTTAACTCGTTTGACTAAAACCTGGCCATTTGACACTCGCTGTCCGACATTCACATAACGGCTGGTCGGTTCGTTGGGAGCTTTGAGAATCACTTTGGTTTGGCTTCCGACTTGCAACACCCCAGTCACTTCCATAGCTTGGGCTAAATCTGTAGCTGGAGGCGGGGGTACAAAAGGTTGTACGGGTGGGGGTGGAGGTGGGGGTGGATTCGGATCTTGCCAAGAAGGGGGGGCTTCTGTCCCTCCCGTTGGGAGTTCAGGTAAATCAGGGACTTGAGCGATTGGCAAACTGGGTAAAGAAGGTGGCCCTACCGGGCGACGTTGAGCCGGAATCGAACGAGAATTATTGGGTTGAGGTCGAGTCGTTGTATTTCGAGGAGAAGGCGCAGTATTTCGAGGAGAAGGCGCAGTATTGCGAGGAGTCGTTTGATTTCCCCGATTCCCGGTTAGATTCGGAGGTAAAGGTTTTGGTAATGGTGTGAACCCTGTTCCCGGAACCACTCTAGGACTCGGATTGAGCGAAGGTTGAGTTCCTGTTCGAGGTGCAGGAACTCTAACCGTCGCGGTTCTCCATTGAGGGGGTGGTTCATTAACCGGGATATCAGGAAGATCTGGCACAGCCAAAGCAACTTGTTCTGGTGCTTCCGGAGCTTCTCCTGCTTCTGGAGTTCGTTGCACAATTAGAGGCGGTAACACACCAAAGGGATCTTCAACCCCTTGATTGGGAGTTGTCGCCGGAGCAGATGCCACCGCATTACCATTTGGACGCCGACCGAGTTGGATCAAGCGTTCTTCCGGTTTAGTGGATTGAGTTAAACCCGCGCCCGCAGCCACATTAGATTTTTCTTCCACTAAGGGATCTTTAAACGGGGGAATTTGCCCTGGGGTAGGGGTGGGACTTCCTTGAGGGGAAGGAGAAGCGGCGGGGGTAGCAGGAGGTGAAGTTTCTGGACTTGGAGTAGAAGCGGTTTCCTCCGGTGGAGAACCACAGCTACCTAACCCAACTGCCAGAATGGTTAGGGAAAACAGAAACCAAAGTTGACGCATTGCCAGTCCCTAAAACACAGTTGATAATTATAAGAATACCCAATCTTAATCTGAATTTGTTGACCTCTACCCCTTGAGTTATAACTCTTAAGTCACAACCCTTGAGTTTAATTGTGTTCGGCTTCGGAGGGGATGGTATGATCACGATGAAATTACAACAAGCATGAAAAGGTAATTTGGCATGGCATCAGCGTCTGTATCTCCCGTTGTACTGATCATTTTGGATGGTTGGGGTTATCGTGAACCAACGGACGGAAATGCCATCGCCGTTGCAAATACCCCTGTGATGGATAGTTTATGGACAGCTTACCCCAGAACGTTAATTCGTACCTCTGGGAAAGCCGTCGGTTTACCAGATGGTCAGATGGGAAATTCAGAAGTCGGTCACTTAAATATCGGCGCAGGTCGGATTGTTCCTCAAGAATTAGTGAGAATTTCTGATGCGGTTGAAGATGGCTCAATCCTCAGTAACCCAGCCCTGGTAAAAGTTTGTCAGGAAATTTCCAACAACCAAGGGAAATTACATCTCATGGGGTTATGTTCCGATGGGGGCGTTCATTCTCATATATCCCATATTTATGGTCTTTTAGAATTAGCGAAAGCACAGAATATTTCTGAGATTTGTATTCATGCCATTATGGACGGACGAGATACGAACCCGAAAGATGGCATTAAATATATTAAGGAAATTCAAGAACAAATTGATGCGATCGGTGTCGGTCGCATCGTCACCATCAGTGGCCGTTATTATGCCATGGATCGCGATAAACGTTGGGATCGGGTTAAACGGGCTTATGATGTGATGACCTCGGATCTGCAAGGGAACGAACTATCGGCCACCGATGTGATCCAAACATCCTATACTGAAGGCGTAACGGATGAATTTATTATTCCCACTCGCATTGCATCCGGCAAAATAGAAGCCGGAGATGGGATTATTTTCTTTAATTTCCGTCCTGATCGCGCTAGACAACTGACTCAAGCATTTGTTGACCCCAATTTTAAAGGATTTGAACGGTCGTTCATTGAACCGTTGAGCTTTGCGACCTTCACCCAATACGATCCGAATTTCCCCGTTTTAGTGGCGTTTGAACCCCAAAACCTGAATAATATTTTGGGACAAGTGATTGCCGATCACGGTTTGAAGCAGTTACGCACCGCCGAAACGGAAAAATACGCTCACGTCACCTATTTCTTTAATGGCGGTTTAGAACAACCCTTTCCTGGGGAAGATCGAGAATTAATTCCCAGTCCGGCGGTTGCAACTTATGACTTACAACCAGAAATGTCGGCGGAAATGGTCACCGATGGCGCCATAGAGGCCATTGAAAAAGGAATTTACTCTCTAATTGTGATCAATTATGCAAATCCTGACATGGTGGGTCACACAGGGGTGTTGGATGCGGCGGTTAAAGCCATTGAAACCGTTGATCGATGTTTAGGATACTTATTAGAAAGTATTAGCAAAGCCGGAGGAACCGCGATTATTATTGCGGATCACGGGAATGCGGAATATATGTGGGACGAAGAAGGAAATCCCTGGACAGCACACACAACGAATCCCGTTCCCTTTATCCTAGTAGAAGGGGAAAAACGGAAAATTCCCGGGCATGGAACCGATGTTCCGTTACGGACAGATGGTTGTTTAGCGGATATCGCCCCAACAATTTTGGAGATCTTGGGTTTACCTCAGCCTCCAGAAATGACAGGACGGTCAATGATTGAATCTGCTAATTATCAAGTTCGAGAAAATCGAGCGCCTGTTCGAGTCCGGTTGTAATTCCTCTTGTCATTGTTCGTGTTCAGTTGTTCATTTTTCTCACTCAAATAATCAATCTCTTGCCATGACTATTGTAGATATCTTAACAGGAATTTGGTCTTTATCTGCCCTTGGAATTATTATTTTAGTGTTATTACACAGTCCTAAAGGAGATGGAATTGGCGGTATTGGCGGACAAGCTCAACTATTTACCAGTGCCAAAAGCGCCGAAACAACCTTAAATCGCATTACCTGGATGTTAGCCATCATCTTTATGGGATTAACCGTTATTTTAAGTGCAGGCTGGATTAAATAAATCAGTAATCAGTAATCAGTTATCAGTTATCAGTGTAAGAGTGATTCAGTTGCAGGGCAGACAGTAAATTGTTAATTGTTATTACCTGTCAACGATTAACTTATAAACTCCAAACTAACGACTAAGAACTGCAAAACTGATTACTGATTACTGATTACTGATTACTGATTACTGATTTATGCGATCGCATCGTTCTTTAACATTTTTCTGGTTAATCTTAGCAGCGATTTTATTAATTATTCTCAGCCAAATTAACAGTATTGCTGCGGAAGATAAAATCCCATTTCAACCTCACCCACTACCCGAAACCTTAGAAAAATGGCAGGATAGCAGTAATAGTGGGGATTATTTTGATCAAATTGAAGCCCCTAAATTTGGATATTTAATCTTTTCAAAATTTCCGATTAAAGTTTATATAGAACAGCCTCAAGAGAATAACTCTAATCAAAATTGGCGAGAACTTGTTTTAAATTCTATTTTAAATTGGAATCAATATATCCCCTTAGAAATCAGCGAAAATCCTGAAAACGCGGATATTGAAATTATTAGAAAACAACCCCCTTTAGACCCCGAAAAAAAAAGAGCAAGTTCCGCAGAAACCCGTTATCAAGTATCTGTAAAATATACCCCTGAAAATTTACCGTATTTATCCCATCGGTTTACCATTTGGTTGAGTCCCACCCAAACCGGAAAATATATTACATCTGCCGCTATTCATGAATTTGGTCATGCGTTAGGAATTTGGGGTCACAGTCCCATTGAAAGCGATATTATGTATTTCTCCCAAGTTCGAGAACCGCCCCCCATTTCCCCCAGAGATATTAACACCTTAAAACGCATTTATCAGCAACCCACCCGTCTAGGCTGGCCCGTAGGATGGGCTATGCCCATCTTAACCCCAAAAATCTAACTATAATTAACATCTAAAAAGTTAACCAACTGAATAATTCATTAACGGATAACTGATAATCTTTTAATCTATCCAAAACAGGTAAAATTTGTTCTCCTTCCAAGACTTCCGGTTCTTGTTTGGGTTTAAAAACTAATACTAATCGTTCTTGCGGGTCAATTAACCAACCGAGTTGCGTTTGATGCTTTAAACAGAATAAAATATTATTAATCACACGGGTTGATTGTTGTTCTGGCGATAAAATTTCAATTGTCCAATCGGGTGCAATCGTAACATCATTCGCAATTTCCCCTTGTTCATCTAAAGGGATATTTTGCCATTCCAAAACAACAATATCAGGAACAATTGAACGTCCGCCAAAAGTACACCGTAATTCAGGGAAAGCACAAGCTAACTTTTTTGCTTCACCGACTTCGCTAATAGAATCAATGAGACGTTTTTGAATGCGACTATGTTTTCCTTTTGGCATCGGTTTTTGATAAACAACTCCGTTAATATATTCTTGGGCGGGTTTTGTTTCCGGTTGGGTTAAAAATTCCTCTAGGGAGAGAGATTGAATTTGGGGGTTATCTTCAGTTTTAATCATAATTTTATTCAATAATTATTTATTTTATAATCTAATATTGTTTTTTCAGGCACTACCATAGTATTAACTCCCATTAACCATTATTCCATTAAATCCTATGTAGGATGGGCGCAGCCCATCATCATCCTATCGGTCATCCAG
This sequence comes from Planktothrix sp., assembly GCA_048595135.1. Lineage (GTDB taxonomy): Bacteria > Cyanobacteriota > Cyanobacteriia > Cyanobacteriales > Microcoleaceae > JBMDYE01. The sequence goes on from JBMDYE010000163.1 coordinate 9,932, forward strand.
TCAAAACGTAAATTTGACACATCGGGTGCTATTTTGAAATATACTAACGATCGGCAAAGTTTTTCAGCTTAGTGAACAACTTGCGGTACTTAACCCAACACCAGAAAACATGGCTCAACCCAATACAGCAACAGCTAACCGCTCTGAACGAATTGCTGAGATTGTTGCAAAACGTCAGCCTTTAGCTCAGAGAAT
>JBMDYE010000164.1:0-8480 GCA_048595135.1 Planktothrix sp.
ATAATGTATCAATGTACAGCGATATTATAGGCATTTTAAATATGTCTAACCTTTCCCCTGATCAATCAGGGTTAACTAAACCCAAATGGAACCATCAACCAACTACGGTGATCAGGGTTCCTGAATGTTTCTCTGAGGAACTACTCAACAAAGCGAAGGCATTAGATGAAGGTGAGAGTATCAGCGTACAGCGATATAGTGAAGAAACAACGCCGCTTAATCAGTCGGATAATTTAGCGACTAACAATCCTCCCATTCCCCAAGTCATCCAGCTATTAACTGAAGCCTTAAGCTACAAAGCTAACGCCGGGGGAAAAATCAAAGACCGAATTCGGGAGGCGTTGGAACTGTTGGGAGCGAACGATGAGCCAACTCCTGATGACTGACCGCAGTGGACAAGCTTAATAATAGAAACGCATCATCGGAGCCTGTTAACCACAGGCTTCTATTGTTTCTGGAAGTTGGGCTTAGTCGTCGGGTGTGGACGGTATTGCTTTATCGGGTTTTGCTCTGGATTGGGAGAGCGGTTGCCATCATTGTTGTTGGGTTTGAAAGTTGGGATGCGATCACCTCCTGTTACCGGAGCTATTAAATAAAGATTTACGATTATCCGCAGCGTTAGGGCTGGGCAGGGGCGAAACTGGGTGATTGCAAAGTTCTGCAACGAGAATGCCCGACTGTAATAGGGTGTTCCAATTCCACCGTTCCAAAAATTTTTGGAACGATTTTGGAACGATTTTGGAACAGTAAAAAGGGCATTAAGGGAGTTAGGCTCCGATATTTTAAAACCCCTACACTGTATATCGCGTAGGGGTTTCAGAGATTAACTGTATTTAGCGTTTTAGAAAGCGGGTGGCGGGAATCGAACCCGCATCAATAGCTTGGAAGGCTATAGTTTTACCACTAAACTACACCCGCGTTTGAGGTCACAATTTATAAATATAGCATAAACGCTGAGAATGTCAACCCACTTCTCAAAGTTTTTTTCAGATTCCCCTGAAGAAGCGGGTCAACTGCTTATGCTACGGGAGATTCAACCGTTTGTTTGGGTTTAATCACTGTCAGGGCTTGCTTAACAAACGACTGTAACAGCGTTGCTTGTTGATTTTGCTGGAATACCGCTTTCAGGGTATTGATCAACGTATCAAAATTCAGGGTTGGGTTTTCCGTTGCCTCTAACTGAATCTCCTGATTTTGGAAATATTCAATTAAACTTAATCCCGCAATGCGAGTTAAATACCCCGCACTCACCCCCTGAACTAAACTTCCCGCCACAAAGGTCACAGTATTACTTTTCAACAGCGAAGTTAAGCTAGTGGTGGATAACTCCACAAACCCTAACTTCAACATCTGACTGCCGATGGTGGTGGCTACTTCCTGAGCTTGCTGAAGGGAGAATTTTTGTTCATAAATCGCCCCTAAATCCATCACCAACTGGGCATTAACCGCCGCCGTTGCTAACATATCCAAGGCAGGAACTGGGTTTGCTGCTGTTGCTGCCCCTGCGAACCATTGGTATTGTTCAATCAACGGTAACGCTTGTTCCCGACGCAGTTGGTTGAAAATCACTTTGGCATCTTGTCGTAACGCCACCGCTTCTCGATAGGTGGTCGCCATCACTAAGGTTTGCTGTTCTTGACTTAAAATCTGGCTGAGGCGATCGCATAACGGTTGAACCCTGGGCGGTTGAGTTTCCATCCACTCTTGCACAGATCCATCCGGTTGATGTTGACGGACTTTGACGGGGTTGGGGGCGGCGGCGATCGCCAGAATATCCTCAACGGCTAAAACCCCTGTTACGGTGGTTTTTAGCTGTTGCAAAATTACGGGTTGATCGGCTTCTAAATATTGATCTTGCTTATTCCAAACTAAAATAGTCCGTTGCTGCGCTGCGACCCGTTGGGAAATGATTTTAAACTCTGGATCAGTTAAATCGCCCGATGTGACAAATAATAGAACATCGATGGAAGCTAAGGCTTGAGGCTGGTCTAGATTAACTTCCATTAAACTCAAAGTTTGGGACTGTTGCGCTAACCAGTCCGACTCCAACACTTGCAACAACGCGGTTTTCCCGACGCCTTTATTTCCCATCACCCCCACCCGCAGTGCGGTGCGTTCCAACTGGCTTTTGAGTTGGGTTGCTTGTTCCTGTAATGCCGCTAAACGGGAGATCACCGCTTCACCTGCATTGCGAGTTTGCGCTTCGGTGGCTAAACGGCTGATCAACGTTTGGGTTTGGGCGATCGCTTGTTCAACTTGATCTTGATTTAACGGTTCTGGTGGGGTTAACGCTTGTACAGGTTGACGAAACTGCTGGTTAAACCACCAGAGTCCGGCACTTCCTGCCATCAGAATTAATAAAGACATATTACCGATTTCTGAGGCTGAATGCTGAACCCCTTGCAATAGCCATAAAACCAGTGAAAGTCCAACCCCTCCTATTAAAATTGGGCGCTGTAACTGACCTGCCATTTTATCCTCCGCCAACATCACGCTATCAAACTGTGTTAATCCGTTGGGTTAGTCTAACTTCTACCCCTATTTCTATGGTACGTTGAGACTAGCAAATTGTGGGACTTTAGTTGGGGCTAAAGTTCTCAACAGTTTACTACAATTTTGCCTTCTAATTCCCAACCCTATTTAACGTTCTCTACAGCCTAACCAGAACCTTTATTTCTATTCCTCTGTTTAGACGGTTTAATATATGATTACCCTCTCACCGGATTTATTCTGTCAAAAACAGCCGGGTTTTACCCTTCTGGCGACTACATTAGATCAGCTAACAGATGGTGTGGTTTGGATTAAACCGAATGCTGAAATCCTCGGATATAATTCTGCCTTTGAGTCTTTCATTTCTTACCCATCTCATCAAGCAGAATCCCATTTATCCTCTTTGATTGGATTCCATCTTTTTGATATGATCCCCTTACAAAAAAATGGAAAACCTCCCGATTTTCAAGAGGCTTCTGATTTCTTCTTGAAAGCTTGTATAGATCAGCCTCAAGAATATGAACTGCCGAGAGGAGAAGATACCTTAATTTTACAAATTGTTTTTCATCTTATTACGATTGATTTTAATTCGGTTATTGTGTTAATTATCAAAGATATTACCCCAATTAAGCAGTTAGAAACGGAATATCAGCAAACAGAAGATGTACTAAGAGCCACCTTAGAAGCAACCGCCGATGGGATTTTAGTGGTTAATCATAATTGTGATATTCCCATCTATAATCAAAAATTTTTGCAAATTTGGTCAATGCCAGAAGCGTTAATGCAGCCAAACCAAGGCAGAAAAAGAGTGGCATTTGCAGCGGAACAAACCGTTGATCCAGAAGGGTTTATCGCAACGATTCAAAATTTGTTTGTAAATGATCATGAAACAACGGTTGTAGATACCATCGAGTTAAAAGATGGGCGAGTTTTTCAACGGTATTCTCAACCGCAACGCCATGGAGATCAAAGTATTGGGCGTGTGTTTAGCTTTCAGGATATTACCCAACAGAAAAAAATTGAAAAATCCCTACGAGAAAATGAAGAACGACTCAGAACGTTAATTAATGCTACACCCGATATTATTTGTTTTAAGGATGGAGAAAATCGCTGGCTAGAATCTAATCAAGCCATTTTAGATTTTTTACAATTAGAAGAGAGCAATTGTCAAGGAAAAACTAATTTAGAATTAGCAGAATGGGAATCTGGTTATCGAGAGGCGTTCTTGTATTGTCAGATTACAGATGAACAAGCTTGGCAAAAAGGAACAATTCATCGAGTGGAAGAACGGATCACTAAACCTGATGGAAGTATCACTATTTTTGATATGATTAAAGTTCCTTTATTTGAACCGGATGGTCGGCGAAAAGGATTAGTTGTTTTAGGACGAGATGTTAGCGAGAAAAAACAATCTGAAGAAGCGTTAAGGCGCAGTGAGTTAAAATATCGAAATTTATTTGAAAATTCTCAAGTGGGAATTTATCGACTCCGGTTAGAGGATGGGTTAATTTTAGAAGCAAACCAACGGTTGTTACAATTAATTGGTTGTGATTATCCAGAGGATGTTATTAACAAACGATATAGTTCTGAATTTTATTTTAATCCCAGCGATCGCCAAAAAGTGTTAAGTTATTTACAGGAACAAGGGGAATATCAAAATTATGAAATCTTGTTACGTCAGCCGAGTGGTCATGTGATTTGGTGTTTATGTTCCGCTAAAGTTAATCAGGAAGAACAGTGTATTGATGGGGTCATTATTGATATTAGCGATCGCAAACACGCCGAAGAAGCTTTAAAAATTAGTGAAGCGAAATATCGAGATTTAGTGGAAACAGCAAATTGTATTATTTTACGTTGGGATACCACAGGAAATATCCGTTTTATTAATGATTATGGTCAAAAATTTCTAGGGTTTAAAGCGGATGAAATTTTAGGTCAAAATGTAGTCGGTACTATTGTTCCTGAGACGGACACATCAGGACAAGATTTACAAACGTTAATGGAAAATATTTGTCAGTATCCTGAAAATTATGTATTAAATGAAAACGAAAATATCTGTAAAAATGGTCAGCGAGTCTGGATTGTTTGGGCGAATAAACCCATTTTCAATGAACAGGGGGAACTGGTAGAAATTCTCTCCGTCGGAACCGATGCAACAGAACGTCAGCAAGCTAAAAAAGCTTTAGAACATTCTTTATCATTACAACAGGCAACCTTTGAATCAATTCAAGATGGCATTTTAGCAGTTGATAGTAACAGTAATATTGTCAGTTATAATAAAAGTTTTATCGAAATGTGGTCAATTCCTGAGCCTCTGTTTAATGAACCAGACATTAATACCCGCATTCAATATATTGCCAATCAGGTTAAAAATACTGACGTTTTTTTTGAGCGAGTTAAACAGTTATATACAACTCCAGAAATTCAGATTCATGATTTTTTAGAATTAAAAGACGGTCGAATTTTTGAACGGTATTCCCGTCCGCAACGTTTAGGAGAAAAAATTTTAGGTCGCGTCTGGACGTTTCGAGATATTACGGATCAAAAGCGAGCAGAAGCGGATTTACAAGCCAGTGAAGAAAAATTCCGTCGGATTGTTGAAACTGCCCATGATATTATTTATTTGATGAATGAAGATGGAGTGCTATTATATATTGCTCCCAATCTTTCCATGTTAACTGGATATAATCCCGTTGAATTAGAAGGAAAATGTTTGACGCCGTTTATTCATCCTGATGATTTACCGAAATGTAAAGCCACTTTTCAGCGAGGAATTACCACAGGAGAACGACAATTTGATATTGAATATCGGCTTAGACATCAGGATGGAACGTGGCATTGGTATAGTGCAAATTGGGCGGTTTCTCAAGATGCTCAAGGGAATTTATTAGTGGTGGGAGTATCGCGGAATATTAATGAGCGTCGTCGGTTAGAAAATGAATTTATTTCTTTAGTCAGTCATGAGTTAAGAACGCCCTTAACTTCCTTAATGGGGGGGTTAGATTTATTAGCATCAGGACAGTTAGGAATCCTCACACCCCCAGGAGAAAAATTATTAACAATTGCCATTAGTAATACAGAGCGATTAATTCGTCTAGTTAATAATATTCTGGATTTAGAACGAATGAAATCCGGTAAAATTTTGATGCAAAAAATTCCCTGTAATATTGCTGATTTACTCAGACAAACTCAAGAGGAAATGCAAGCTCTGGTGGATCAATCTCAACTTAAAATTATTGTAAATTCCTTGTCCTGTTTGATCGAAGTTGATCCGGATCGAATTTTACAAACTTTAACGAATTTATTAAGTAATGCGATTAAATTTTCTCAACCGGGTCAAAGAATTTTGATGAGTGCTGAGTTGATTGATTCTCCAGTCCGGTTTCCTAATCTGATGATACAATATCCTTGTGTTTGTATTCAGGTTAAGGATCAAGGTCGGGGAATTCCGACGGATAAACTACACAAAATTTTTGAGCGATTTGAACAGGTGGATGCGTCAGATTCTCGGACTAAAGGAGGAACAGGTTTAGGGTTAGCAATTTGTCGGAATATTGTCGAACAACATCAAGGAAAAATTTGGGCTGAAAGTGTGTTAGGACAAGGAAGTACCTTTTTTGTTGTGTTGCCTTTAAGTTCAAGTCCTGAATCGGAATAATTCTTTAATTATTCTTCTCGATATCTTCTCGATTTGGGATTATGATTTAAGGTAAAGTCTGCTAAAACAATTAAGATAGATTAGCTAGATTTAGGAGAGAAAGCGATGGTGAAGAAACAAATTTTAGTTGTGGATGATGAACCGGATGTCCGTGCGATCGCCCAATTAGGATTAGAAATGAGCGCAGGTTGGCAAGTGTTAACCGCCTGTTGTGGTCAAGAAGCGTTAACCATTGCGGCTCATTATAAACCCGATGTGATTTTATTAGATATGATGATGCCCGATATGGATGGACGCGCCACATTACATAACTTAAAAATAAACCCAAACACTCAAAATATTCCCGTCATTTTAGTCACCGCAAAAGCTCAACAATGGGATCGAGAAAACTTATCCTGTCTAGATGTTGCGGCGGTTTTTGCTAAACCGTTTCGTCCTTTGAAATTAGCTGAACAAATCAGTCAAGCTTTAAATTGGTACGCTTAAAAGTTTTATACTCAACTGTTCTAAGCGGGTCATTACAAAGTCGTCAATTATTACTCCGATTTCTTTAATTTAAACTTTTGTTAACACTTTTTCTAGGGAATGGTGATAAGATAGTTCTAGGATTTATAGCAGTAGAAGTTGATATTAGGAGCGTTGGGATAGCTATAATCTTTAAATGATTAAGCATTCTCCTGTGACTTCCGACATAACGGCTTTCTGCTATATAACTAAACAAACTCACTGTTTACCATCATTATTAAATTAAATTTGATATTCCTGGGCAGGGAATGCGCGACTATGGCTAAATCTAAAAAGACCGAAACCAAACCTACCAAAGACATCAATCTTCAAGATCCCCAATATTACTTTAGTCGAGAACTAAGCTGGCTAGAATTTAACCGTCGGGTCTTAGCAGAAGCCGTAGATTTTCGCACTCCCTTATTAGAACGACTTAAATTTTTAGCCATTTTTAGCTCTAATTTAGACGAATTTTTCATGGTACGGGTGGCGGGGTTAAAGCGACAAATTGAAGCCCAAGTTAATAAATTAACACCGGATGGAAGAACCCCCCAAGAACAACTGAATTTAATTCATCAACGCCTCTTACCAATGGTGTTACAACAACATCATTATTTTGAAAATTGGATTAAACCCGAATTATCTAAAAACGAAATCCATTTATTAAATTATATTGACCTCAACCAAGAACAACGAACTTATTTACATCGTTATTTTGAAGAACGAATTTTTCCGGTTTTAACCCCCTTAGCCATTGACCGTAGCCATCCGTTTCCCTATCTTTCTAACTTAAGTTTAAATTTAGCAGTTATCCTTAAAAATCCTGAAACCCAAGAAGATTTATTTGCCCGGGTCAAAGTCCCCAGTTCTCTTCCTCGCTTTATTCCTTTACCCAAAGAATTGCGCGTTAAAAATGATGGAGAATTTTCTCTTTGGATGGGGGTTCCCATCGGTCAAGTGATTGCCCATAATTTAGCTTCTCTGTTTCCAGGGATGGATATTCAAGATTATTACATTTTTAGAATTACCAGAGATGCGGATTTAGCCGTCCAAGAAGATGAAGCCGATGATTTATTATTAGCCATTGAACAAGAACTCCGTAAACGGCGGCTTGGGGGGTGCGTTGTTCGGTTAGAAATCAATAGTTCGATGCCGGATTATTTGCGGGATTTACTCATGGAAGAACTGGAGGTACAACCCGAAGATGTTTATACGGTTGATGGGTTAATTGGGTTGAAAGATTTGATGTCTTTTACCAGTATTTCGGCACCGGAATTAAAAGATAAACCCTGGAATCCCGTATTACCCCGATGGTGGCGAGAAAGCGATCACTTCTTAATAGAGTCTCGTGATGGAGAGGATAAAGATCTGTTTGCAATTTTGCGTCAAAAAGACGTTTTAGTTCATCATCCTTATCATTCTTTCTCCGCAACTGTTGAAAAGTTTATTACCCAAGCGGCAGCAGACCCGAAAGTTTTAGCCATTAAAATGACGCTGTATCGCACATCAGGGGATTCTCCCATTGTCAATGCGTTAATTAATGCGGCGGAAAATGGAAAGCAAGTTGCCGTTTTAGTGGAATTAAAAGCCCGATTTGATGAGGAAAATAATATTCAATGGGCGAAGAAATTAGAACAAACCGGAGTTCATGTTGTTTATGGGTTAGTGGGGTTAAAAACCCATACTAAAATTGTGATGGTGGTTCGCCAAGAAGACGAACGAATTCGCCGTTACGTTCATATTGGAACCGGAAACTATAACCCAAAAACTGCTAAACTTTATACGGATTTAGGATTATTAAGTTGTCGGGAAGAGTTAGGAGCAGATT
>JBMDYE010000165.1:0-8416 GCA_048595135.1 Planktothrix sp.
ACCCCCACCACCAGTCCCACCCCTACACCCAGTACAACCCCTACACCCAGTACAACCCCTACACCCAGTACAACCCCCACCACCAGTCCCACCCCTACACCCAGTACAACCCCCACCACCAGTCCCACCCCCAACCCCACCCCCACTCCTCCTCCGGGAGCCCCCACACCCCCATCACCTGTCCCGCCTCCAGCGGAACCCCCAACCCCCGCCGTCGTTCTCGCTCAGAATGACACGGTATCCGCTGCTGAGAATACCTTGTTGCAGATTGAGGGACGGGAACTAACTGGTAACGATAGCGGTGTTGGACTATTAACCATTACCGCCGTCTCTACGGCTGCCAATGGTCAAACCAGCTTAGATCGCAATACCGGATTAATTACTTATGTTCCTAATCAAAACTTTGCGGGACTCGATAGCTTTCAATATCGTGTCCGTGATGATAATGGGGGAACGGCAGCCGCAACGGTTACGGTTGATGTTTTATTAGTCAATGACATCCCCGTCTTAAGTTTGAATGGAACTCAACCGGCGGGTAGTTACACAACCGTCTTTACAGAAGGGACAACCCCCATTCCCATTGCCGGAAGCGTGAGTATTAGTGATGCTGATGACCCGACTCTCAATTCTGCCACCATCACTTTAACCAATCCCCTCGATAACGAACTGGAAAGTTTAGCCATCCTGGGCAGCTTACCCAGTGGAATTGCAGGAACCTATGATCCGACAACGGGAATCATTCTACTCACCGGAACAGCACCCCTGAATAGTTATCAAACCGCACTTTCCCAAATCGTTTATCAAAACACCTCCGAAAATCCCAATCCGGCTAACCGTCTCATTAATGTTGTGGTGAATGATGGTATGAAGCCCAGCAACACCGCCACCAGTACCATTACCGTCAATGCCATTAATGATCCACCTGTTAACACCGTTCCTGGGACTCAAACCCTGCTCGGTAGTCAACCTATTGTCTTTGGTACACAACAAGGAAATGCAATTTCCATTAGTGACCCTGATGCCGGAATTAACCCCGTTCAGGTAACGTTAAGTGCGAGTGGGGGAACTTTAACGTTAGGACAAACCCCCAGTACCATTGAAATTTCAGGAAATGGTACAAATACGATTACCTTAGTGGGTCGAATTCTTAATATTAATGATGCCCTCAATGGGTTGACCTTTACACCCACGGGTTCGGTCACGTCTGCCACCCTTTCCATTGTCACCTCAGATCAAGGTAATACAGGCAGTGGGGGAGCGCAAACTGCGACGAGTACCATTAATCTTGGCCCTCCCAATAACCCCCCAACAGCGGTGAGTGATAGTGTAACGGGAACTCAGAATCAACCCTTAACCATTCTCCCTGGAACCCTTCTGGCAAATGATACTGACCCAGATAACGATCCCTTAACCATTAGTGAAGTTACAAACCCCAGTAATGGCACCGTTACCCTTACCGATGGCAATGTGGTGTTTACTCCCTTGTCTAACTTCACAGGCGCAGCAACTTTCCTTTATACCGCCAGTGATGGCCGAGGAGGAAGCAGTACGGCAACGGTGAATCTTACTATCAATCCGAACCAACCGCCCACATTGGATTTAGATGTCAATACCACCGGAAACAATGCCACAGCCACCTTCCGAGAATCACAACCCGCTGTCCCCATTGCTACCGCCGTTCAAGTTGTTGATCCTGACAATACTCAAATTCAGTCTGCTACCCTAACCCTGACCAATCAACCCAATGGCAGTGCGGAAACCCTTTCTGTGAATGGCAGCTTACCTGCTGGAATTACCGCCAGTGCTTATAACTCGACCACAGGAATTTTAACCTTAAGTGGAACCGCCTCCGTTGCGAATTATCAAACCGCCCTTGGGCAAATTGTTTATAACAATACGGCCAGTTCTCCCAATACGACCCCTCGGACAGTTCAGATACAGGTGAATGATGGAACCTCGAACAGTAACACAGCGGCGAGTGTAATTACCGTTATTTCCCTCAACCGCCCCCCCTCTGCGGGGAATGATAGTCCCATTTTCACTAACAACAACATCCAATTCCCCATTGCCCCCTTAGAAAATGACTCTGACCCCGATGGGGATTTGCTCACCTTAACCTCGGTGGGTACATCCTCCATCGGATTCAGAAGTAGCGGGTCTTCTTTAATTCAATACACCCGCCTTTCTCAAACGGGGACTGATACCTTTAACTATGTTGTGACCGATGGTAAGGGAGGAACTGCCAGCGCGTTAATTACGGTTGAAGTGTTACCTGATGCGGCTCTTACGGCTGACTCCCTCGTTGGTGGACTCTTTAGCGACAACCTCAGTGGTGCTGATGGAAACGACACCATCGTTGGTAATGAAGGACGGGATAGTTTACGAGGAGATGGGGGTAATGATAGTTTGTTTGGCGGTACAGGGGTTGATTTGTTGGAAGGAGGCATCGGGGATGATAGCCTGACTGGTGGTTTAGCATCGGATACCATGACAGGTGGGGCGGGGAATGACCACTTCCGTTATGAGAGTTCAGAGGAGGGCGGCGGTTCTGCGTTTAATGCGGCTTCCACCGCCGCCATGAAATCTCAAATTGGCGGTGGACTGTATGACACAATTACTGATTTTGAAGGGTTAGGGGCGACGCCGGGCGATCGCATTAACTTTGCTTCAACGGTGATTGCCTCTTTTGCCAATATTGCCACAACGGTACAAACTAATCTCACCACCGATGTGATTCCAGGAAACAGTCCGGGTTTATTCGCCTTTGATGATGGCAACAGCACCTATTTAATTTATGATGCCAATGGCGATAACCTGACGGGCAACGATTCTCGGATTCTGGCGAAACTTGAAAATGTTAAAGGCATTACCACCCTAGATGTGAATGACTTTGCCGGAATTGCTGGGTTAAATCGTCCCCCAGTGGTTCAGGGGAATACGACGGTTAATATTACCGAAGATCTCACGCAAAACTTGGGGATTATTGCCCCCACTGACCCGGATAATGATCCGTTAATTCTTACCGTTAACAGTATTCCTGACCCGACCAAAGGAACCTTGCAAATTTCTGGCCAACCCAACTCGATTATTGTGGGTCAGACCTTAACCAGTTTGCAAGTTAGTCAGTTAGAGTTTGTACCCAAAGCCAATGTCAATGGGGCAGCAGGGGTTTTCCTCTATACTGTTACGGATAATCAAAATCCTGCCATCAGTCAAACGGTCACGGTTAATATTACTTCGGTGAATGACCTTCCTGTTGCGGCTGATGATGGCCCGATTTTCACGAACAACAATGTTCAATTCCCCATTTCTCCTTTAGATAACGATAGTGACCTCGATGGAGGTGTTCTCACCTTGAGTTCTGTGAGTAATCCTAATCCCCCCATTGGGTTCAGAACCAGTGGTACTTCTTTAGTGCAGTACACGGTCTTGGCAGGCCAAACGGGGACAACAACGCTTAACTATGTGGTCAGTGATGGTCAAGGGGGAACAGCAGCGAAGGTGATTACCGTTAATCAGTTAGCGGCGGCGACCGATACCCCGGAGCTTATTGTGGGGGGTAGTTTTGGCGATAACCTTAGTGGTTTAGGAGGGAGCGACACCATTGTTGGTAATGAGGGGAATGATACCTTACGAGGAGATAACGACAACGATAGTTTGTTTGGGGGAACTGGGTCTGATTACTTACAAGGAGATGCCGGAGACGATACCCTCGTTGGTGGTTTAGGACGAGATAGCCTGGTGGGAGGGGCAGATAAAGATCTCTTTGTTTACAGTAGTCCAGATGACGGAGGCAGTCTTGCCTTTAATGCGGTAGCGGGTACGGGATTAGATGCTCAAATTGGTAGTAATCTCTATGATTCTATTAACGGTTTTGAGGGTCTAGGTGCGGTTGGCGGCGATCAATTTGCTATATCAACTGCTTTAATTTCCAATTCTGCTAATATTTTGCTTCCGGTTCAAACTTCTCTTGCTGGCGATATTATTCCGGGTAATAATCCCTCGATTTTTGCCTACAATTTGGGCAATCATACCTATCTGATTTATGATGGAAATGGGGATAATACAACGGGCAATGATTCTCGAATTCTCACTAAACTTAATGGAATTACAGGGGTCACTACCCTAAATTCCGATGACTTTATCTTGTTCTAATCAGTCATCAGTTATCAGTTATCAGTTATCAGTTATCAGTTATCAGTTAGGAGTTGAGAGTTAATGTTTAAAGGGCTTAGGACTTTGGCTTCTTTTGATTTGACACCCTAAATTTCAGGAATTGATGGGCGGAGCCCATCCTACTGGTGACTGATTTACGCTGTGGCATGGGTGAGTTCTTTCCAGCGTTGATGCCAGAGTTGCATGGCGGTTTCAGATCCAGGAAGATCGGCAAATTCTTGGGTTTGTCGTTGTAGTTCTGGGGCGAAGGTTTGTAGGGATTCTAAACTGTGACAATACTTTAAGATCAGTTGCCAACTGTCTCGCCATTGTTGATAAGCTTGTTGACGGAGGCGCAGGGGTTTGAGACGTTCTTCTTCTTCTGCTTGACGTTGGGCTTGTTGTTTAAGTTGTTGGGCTTTTTCTGCCCAAGCAGAACGCCACTCTTCTAAAACGGTTGGATGATATTGGCGACTATATTGTTTGACTTCCAGGCTAAACAGTTCACCTAATTGGTCAAGACTCAGGCGATCGCTACAGCTTTGAATGGCATCGAGTCCCGTTTCTTTCCACAACGGTAAACAACGATAGCTCATAAAAATAGCCTTTTGATTTTGGATTTTCACCCAAATTTGGTTAGGCCAAAATTCGAGGCGGTCAATTTGTCGAGGGGCAATTCCCAGAACGGTCGCCACTTCTAACCAAACACGGGCTAAAGGCCATTGACTGGGAACAACGACTCCGGCTTTGATTAAACTTTGGGACATAGTGGCAGACACCTAGATTCGCGATAGTGGAATCCCTAACACTATATAGTAGAAGGCAGCGAGCGCTCTTAGGCAGGAGACAGGGGGAAAAAGCTTTTAAAATCGGAATTCTAGCTTTTGATCATGTCCTAATCAGGACTCAGCGACTACTATATATTGTGTTTTCGGGAATTTATTGATTAATTATACCCTATATATAGCGTTTAGTCTAGGAGTTGACAGAAGGGAACTGATCGGCATCAACAACTTTTGTAGCATAGACTACAGCAGACTAACGGAAAATATAGATGTGAAGAGACTTATTAGGATAGCAGAAGAAGAGATGCCTTGTAAATATGCTGTTGCTTAAACGTTTAACGATCAAAGGTGTGGATCTTAATTATCCTGATTATTCTCAAAAAATCTTAAACAGAAAAAATTGAGTAAATTCTTCTGATTTTCAAGGTTTTTCTCAAAATTTTAGAAATTTTTATTTATATTTTAAAATAGTCCGTAGAGAGATGGAAAGTTATTATGCAACTCAATAAAATTCATCATGTTGCCATTATTTGTTCTAATTATGAACAATCTAAAGCATTTTATGTTAATATTTTGGGGTTTGAAATTCTCAAAGAAACCTTTCGGGAAGCGAGAAATTCTTATAAATTAGATTTGCGAGTGGGTGATCATGCTCAACTAGAATTATTTTCCTTTCCCCATCCCCCTCAACGTCCCAATCAACCGGAAGCTTGTGGGCTGAGACATTTAGCATTTGAGGTGGAAAGTTTGAATCAAACTGTTGCGGAACTGCAAGAGAAAGGGGTAGCGGTAGAACCAATTCGAGTGGATGAACTAACAGGAAAACGATTTACCTTTTTCAAAGATCCCGATCATCTGCCTTTAGAAATTTATGAACATTGAATCCAGAAATTGATACAATTGTTCTAATCCTCGAATGAGGGATTGTACCCTGAAATAGTACCCCTGTTATGATCAGGGGTTTTTTTAATGGGGGTCAGAGGTACTAATACAAAAAACCGGATTTCTAGACAAGGTTGAAGAAAACCCCATTGGACTAACGTAGAAACCCGATTTCTGAATCCCAGTTACCCTTCACTGACTTCTCGGCTCACTGAAGTGCTATTGTAGGCTTGTTGCCAAAGATGATAGAGCAGTGCTTCGGTGCGATCGCCTAACACCGTCACAAAAATACCGCTTTCTCCCTCTGGATCAATCGTAATCCAAGTTCCCGTTAAACTAACTTCAATCGTTTCTGCATCAGCGATACAAAGGGCAATGGATTCAGATTGGTGTTGACGAATTGCCGCTTCTAACATCGACATCGCAGGTAAATTCATCGGTAATAGAAACGCCGCCGAACTCGGTTCAATCATCATCGTTTGACCCATTCGCATCGCCAACTTCACCCGCAGCGCCACCAATTGTTCTGGAGATTGGTTCAAGCGCTCAATATGAAAAGCGGTTTCAGTGTAGGTTAACTTCAGCATTGATTATCAATTAATTGGGTTTAAAACCTCCTCCTAAAAGGAGGACTTTGTGCTAGAATGCTGCTTTCAGGTTGAAATTCCGGCGCACATCGTGAAAATTCTGCTGAAATAGTGCAGCACTTTTGAGGGCGAAATAAGACAAGCAAGAGCTACCGAATACTCTTTAAACAGGATAGTAACCGACAACTCGGTGAAAGAATAAGTAAAAACTTTTTGTCGTAAGACAGATAGGGTAGGGCATATCCGAATCGGGGTTGAAATACCAAAACGCTTGGAGAGCCATCCACAAAAAGGGCAACTAGATAACAAGTGATTTTCTAGCAAGTTTGGATGGAACATAACAATGTAAGACCTAAGTAGGGGGAACTCGAAAGGGCAGTTGTTAGCTCAAGAATCCCCGCCGTTCTAAGGCGAAGGAGTGTCAACAATCCCTTTTCACAGGAAATTACAGTCACCAGTTATCAGTTCCTCTGTCTCCTCCATAGTTGCCTTCAATTCTTAATTCTTAATTCTTAATTCTTAATTCTTAATTCTTGATCGTGCCAGAATTGCTCGGCGAAGGCGACGACGGGGTGAATGGGGGCTTTAGGTTTGGTTTTTAAAATCATTTTGGCTTCTTCGGGGGTGCGGCTTCCTTTGGTGGTGTTACACCGTTCACAAGCAATAACGACGTTATCCCAACTGTGGGTTCCTCCCCTAGAACGGGGGATTACGTGGTCAATGGTTAAACGTTTTGTACTCCCGCAGTATTGACAGCAATGGTTATCGCGACGGAGAATTTCCCGACGGTTCACGGGGGGAACTTTCCAAATTCGTTCTTGACCTTTAACGGTTAAACGAATATGCTCAGGAACATGAAGCACCACACTGGGAGAATGTACCAGCCAACCGGAGTTCGTATTATTCAAATCAAGCGGTTCAGCTTTTCCGGTGATCAACAGAGCGATCGCGCGTTTGATATTCACACGACTCATGGGGAGGTAATTTTGGGAGAATACCACCACAGATTGCCTTAAAACGTCAGTTACGCTGGTCACGGCTTTACTCCATTTAAGACGCTTACTTTTTAAATCAAAAACCCCCGCCTCTTTTTCTGAATTTTGAAGCGGGGGTTCAACCAAAAACGGTTTTTTATGATGTCGGTACAGTTCATGAGAGTCTGTACCTCCCGCTTTGCTCCTGAAACGAGGATGGTGTACCGATTACACGATGGTTAAAATCGAATTTATCCTGTTTCCATTGTTCAAGTTGTCTTATTTGATCACTATAACCACCTTTAAAGCCATCCTCACTGCGGAAGATTTCAGCGACGCCTAGATTGTTGGCTCCCAGAAAATTGCTGAAGCCGTTGAAATGACTAGGGTTTGTGAATGGGGTGGATAAGTTGATCACGCTTATGCTAAACCTCGAACCAGAGAGTTTTAATCTGACTTTATTTATACTACACTAAGTATTACAGGACTGTCTACCCATTTTAGGAGAAAAAAATCATGTATACTTTACCGCGAACCTCTACGACCGATATGGAAGTCACTAGCATTCGTTTGGAACGGGAACTCAAGGAGAGACTCAAAGGACTGGCGAAAAATAAGGGTTATCAAGCCCTGATTCGAGATATACTGTGGAATTACGTTCAGCAGAAATCCGGGGACTACCGACCCCAATTTACAAGAGATGATATTCGAGCCTATATGTCGGCGATTGCAGAACAGGAGGAATGCTGCGCTTTAACAGGAGCCTTGATTCGACCGAAAGAACCCATGCTCCTCGGACTGACAACGGAGGGTGATATGGTTCCGTTAAGTATTAGTAGTTTAGAGGGTTAATTCTTCAATAATTTTTTGTTTATACTCAAACTTTCTCTATAGAGACGCGCCATAGCGCGTCTCTATAGAGAAAGTTTGACTATAAACGAAAAATTATTGAAGAATTAACCCTCTAAACCATCTAAACTACTAATACTTAACGGAACCATATCGCCATCCGTTGTCAGTCCGAGGAGCATCG
>JBMDYE010000166.1:0-1731 GCA_048595135.1 Planktothrix sp.
ATTCACAAAGTTGTTGAGCTTCAGAAGGTTCAAAATAACTAATAAAGCGATGGGATAGTAAATCCATTGAAAGTTACCTGTTTTTATAACTGGATAATCTGGTTTTTTTGATAACATTAAAGGAATTAAGAATTAACAGGGCACAGGGAACAGCAGGCTTTACAGTCGAACACATCACCAGTTAGAAGAAAGAAAAAGAAAAGAATTTTCCCTCTGTCCCCTTGTCCCCTTGTCCCCTTGTCCCCTTGTCCCCCGGCTGCCCCCGCTCTCCTTGTCCCCGAAGGGGAAGTGAACGGTTTGAATTGTGACGAAAAAGAGGAATCACGGCCGTGAAAATCTTAAGAAATCCTGATAAATTTTTTCAGTTCCTGACTAGGTTAGAGTAAACTAGAGTTCGTTGCTACTGAATATTCCGCTCTGAACATCATTTTAAATCATGGGGTGGGGTCAGGAAAGCAGTTGGGCGAGTGCTTCTTGTAATACCGGAGGTAAACGGCGTTGAATTTTTCCGGTTTGTCGGTCTACGGGAACTAAGGTGACTTGAGCACTAAGAAAATGATGTTGACCATCTAAGGATTCAATGCGGTATTCCCAAGGAATTCGCACCCCTTGAACAGGCAGAATTCGGTTTTTGAGAACAATTTCCATCCCCATTTGTACAGATTGGTGGTAACGAATAGCAAGTTCAACCACAGGTAACTCACAGCCGATTTCTACGAGTTTATGGTAATCAACTCCCGTTAACCGCAACCCTTCTATCCGGGCTTCTTCCATCCAAGTTAGGTAGGTTCCATGCCAAACGACGCCTGCATAGTCGGTATGATGGGGAGACACCCTAACAACATAGTTAAACCAATTATTTGTTTCAGACACTTTACAAATCAATTCAGAACGCAACATTTCTACAAATTATCTGTCAACTATCAGTCTTATCCTAAGTATTGAAGCTTATTTTGCATGACTTCGGATCAATACTAACAAATCACTTAATTTTATTTAATCGTAGGGGAAACCAATGATCAAAAAAATTCTCGTTGCTGTCGCTGGTCGGGGATTATGCGAAGAAATGTTCAATATGTTACTGGACATTCCGAGTTTCCAAGCATCCTCTGTTACGGTTCTGCACGTTGTTCCGCCTCAAATTACTTCAGATGGAATGTCTGAAAAGTTAGAGGAAGGAGGTAAAATTCTCGCCCAAGCAGTTCAGGCTATAAAAATTGATGACCCCAATAAAATTAGCCCTCGACTCAAACAAGGTGATCCGAAAGATATTGTCTGCCAAGTGGCAGAGGAGGAAGGATCTGATCTAATTATTATGGGTTCACGGGGATTAGGACGCCTACAAGCAATTCTAGAGAACTCAGTCAGTCAGTATGTGTTTCAGTTAACGAGTCGTCCGATGTTGTTGGTTAAGGACGATACTTATGTTAAAAAATTGCGCCGCATTATGGTGGCGTATGATAATTCCGATGCGGCGAAAGAGTCTTTGCAGTTAGCGTTGTCTTTTGTGAAGGAAATTCCTGGGGGACAACTGATTTTAGTTCACATTAAGAAAGATTTAAGTGGAAAATCTAGCGAAGATTTTAGCACCAACGCGGAAAAAGATCCGATTTTAGCACCTGCAATTGAAGAAGCAAAACGTCTCGGCATCAGCTATCGCTGTGTTTCTGGGGTGGGTAAACCGGGCCCAGAAATTTGCCAAGTCGCAGAAGAATTAAATGCTGACTTGTT
>JBMDYE010000167.1:0-2609 GCA_048595135.1 Planktothrix sp.
TGATTCCGGTTCAGGAATTCCTGCTTTTTTTAACACGGTTCGTAATTGAGTGTAACTGAGCGATCGCAACAACCCTGTTGGCGAATATTTATCCTGTTCTCTCCCCCGTCGCACCTCTGCTAAAATCGCATCCCGAAGCGGAAGCATCGCAAACGTTTTTACCCCACTGCGTTGAAAATCATACCGTTTAAATAACTGATCTGGTTGACTGGTTGCTTCCCTAGCAATTAAAAAACAATCCACCCGCCGCAGTTGATATTCTGAAAGCTCATCAAAAATTTTTAACGTGACCCAATAACCCACTTCCTCTAAATAAGCAGCGAG
This sequence comes from Planktothrix sp., assembly GCA_048595135.1. Taxonomy (GTDB): domain Bacteria; phylum Cyanobacteriota; class Cyanobacteriia; order Cyanobacteriales; family Microcoleaceae; genus JBMDYE01. The sequence continues at coordinate 325 of JBMDYE010000167.1, forward strand.
GTGTTCCTTTGCCAAAGGCTGTAAATTTTGTAACGCTTCCCGCAAGATTTGTTTAGCCCAATATTCCGCTTTTGCGGTTCTATCTGAGTCCAAGCGTTTTCTCATATTTTGATGCAGTTTCGGTGAAGGATACCATCCCCCATCCAGGGAATCCTTCACATCATCAACCTGCAAAAACGTTGAGAATTGCTGTACTAATTCTGGTCGCGTTCTCATGAGTGTTGTCTCCCTATCCAATTTTCTAACGCTAATCTCTTATCGGGAAGCCTCTCAAAAAATATGCAGCACCCCCCGACCCGATACCCATGAATATAATGCTTAGTCTCTACCGATAGGCGTGTCTGATTGTATAAATAACAAGAGTTCCAGCGTTTTCGCACTCCTAATCTTTCGTTCGGAGGAGCAACTTCCGCTCCTAAGAGTGGGATCTAAAAGGCACTATAACAGAGATTGAGTTGACATTAATGCGATAACTCAGTTTATAATGCTCAGACAAAACAGCGAATAGAAACAGCGATGGGTAGAACAGTAGTTTTTAAGATAGTAGAGGGAAACTTCCAACAAGGCTTCCGAATAATCTTGCAAATTAGCAAAGATGGGGAAAGCTTTCCGACAGAATTTTTAGGTCAATTGTCAGAAAATGCTGACATTCCTCGCTATTATGAAGCTTGGCAGTCGAGCTACCGTCAACTCCCAATATCACGACGTTTAGATGCTCCTAAAACGCAAGTTATTAACGCTTCAGAAATTATTGATCAATGTCGTGAAGCGGCTCAGGCTTTAGAAAAAAGTCTTAACGCTTGGTTAGATTCAGAGGTATTTCGACCTCTAAAAGAACAATTATTAGAGAAACTAAATCGCTCTGAACCAATTCGAGTCTTTATCCAAACTCAGGATTCATTATTAAGACGTTTACCTTGGCATTTGTGGAATTTCTTTGATCGTTATGAGAAGGCAGAAGTTGTTCTAAGCACTCCAACGTTTGATCCAACTTATAACCCTCAAATTAATTCTCCCCAAGACCAACAGCGAATTTTAGCAATTTTAGGAGATAGTGAGGGAATTAATATCGAAGCTGATGGCAAGTTGCTGAAAAATTTACCGAGATGTGATGTCCAATTTTTAGTTGAGCCTAAACGTCAACAAATCTCTCAAGAACTATGGCAACAAAACTGGAGCATTTTATTTTTTGCTGGTCATAGCTGTACCCAAGAAGAACAAGGCATAATTTCGATTAACCCTGAACAAAGCTTGGCGTTGAAGGAATTAAAAAAAGGTTTAAAAAAATCTATTGGTCGAGGATTACAGTTAGCTATCTTTAATTCTTGTGATGGCTTGGGATTAGCTAAAGATTTAGAGGATTTATTTATCCCTCAAGTTATTGTAATGCGAGAGCCTGTTCCCGATTTTATTGCTCAACAGTTTTTAAAATATTTTTTACAAGCATTTTGTCAAGGAGAATCACTGTATTTAGCAGTACGAACAGCTAGAGAACGGTTACAAGATGATGGATTAGAAAATGAGATTCCTGGGGTAACTTGGTTGCCTATTATTTGCCAAAATCCAGCAGTTAAACCTTTGGTTTGGCAGAATTTACAAGATGATCAACATAAATTTAAAAAGCCTTTATATATTATTTCAACTTTAATTTTAAGCTTTTTTACTTTTGGAATAATCAATTTTTTTATAAATAACTCATTAAATATTATCGATAAATTTTCAAATTCATTTGTTTCAGCAAAACCATTATGTCAAGGAAAATCTTGTATCGGACGTGATCCGATATCTAATAATTGTACGGGCGATACAATGACACTCACAACACAAAATAATGATGTTTCATCTCAATTTGTCAAAGTTGAATTGCGATATTCAAAACAATGTCAGGCTACCTGGCTCAAGACTATAGGCCAAGCTATCCCTCGATTAGATTATTTAGAAGATACTGAAGGAAAAAAATATCCAGATAGTCCTCCTGTCCCACATCTTCATAAAGAATATTATAGTAATATGGCACCTGGAAATATTCAAATAAGAGCTTGTACTCAGCTACAAAACAATACCCCTGAATGTACAAGTTTTGTAAATCCATCTGATTAATTATTTTTAATATAAACAATTAAAAGTTAACTGATACAAACCCAATTAGTCTTCAGGTTGTAACTATGTCTAAACTTATTAAAAATACTAACGGCTTTACTTTAATTGAATTGTTGGTAGCCATTATGATTATTGGAATTTTAATGGCTATTGCGATACCCACTTATTTAAAAATAATACAAATG
>JBMDYE010000168.1:0-5081 GCA_048595135.1 Planktothrix sp.
TTACTAAAAATCCTGAATGTAGTTCGTTATATCCTCCCAATGAATTAGTGATTAATCGCTTAACGGAATATGCCGAATTTCAGCAACTTTTATCGACCGTTGACGTTGAAACCACCACATTAGATGACTATTTTAAGAATAAACAAGTAACCATTGATTTCTTACAACTCGATGTTCAAGGCGGAGAACTCAATGTTTTAAACGGTGCAACGACTATTTTAAAAAATCAAGTCTTAATGTCCTGTGTTGAAGTGTCTTTTGTAGAACTTTATAAAAATCAACCGTTATTTGCGGATGTTGATTGTTATCTCAGAAATCAAGAATTTACCTTACTCGATTTTGGGACAAAATGGCATGGTCGCCGTCAAGGAATCAAACTCATGTCTCAACAACACCCTGGACAATTTGTGTGGACAGATGCTTATTATGCACGGGATTTAATTCGACCGGATCAGAATTTTCACTTGAAAACACCGGAGCGAATTTTTAAATTAGCTTGTATTTCCGATCTATTAATGTTTTATGATTATACGTTAGAATTATTAGCCTATTTAACCTTAAAATATGGTGAAAATCCCCAATATAATTTTACCGAATTAATCATTAAAACTGTTAAAGAACATCCAACCACTGCTAATTTAGAATTAGAGTCTATTCCTTTAATTACTCAATTAATCAGAAATCAGCGATCGCCCTCGCTCTAATCCTGATCCCATTGATTAAAAAATACGCTAAACTCTATCTATCCTTTTTATTTAACGGCTTATGTCTGTTATTTCTAACGAATCCTCAAGTCTGGGAACTTCAAAGGAAGAACAGGAATTTGATGATATTATATTTCCATCGAGCGATTTGTGGAGTGAGGAACCACCTTTGGAAAGTGATTTACACCGCAGACAAATTGATCTTCTGATTCGTTTATTAGAATGGTGGTGGCGAAACCGCCAAAATTTTTATGTTTCTGGCAACTTAACAATCTATTTTAGTCCTAATCAAAAAAAGTCCCTAGATTTTAGAGGGCCTGATTTTTTCGTTGTGTTAGATACAGAACGCAAACCGAGACGCAGTTGGGTAGTTTGGGAAGAAGAAAAATTTCCAAATATTATTATTGAACTTTTATCCCCGTCCACCGCAGAAATTGATAAAGGATTCAAAAAAAAGCTTTATCAAGATACCTTTCGCACCTTTGATTATTTTTGGTTTGATCCCGATAGTTTAGAGTTTGCAGGATTTCATTTAGTGGATGGTAAATATCAACCTTTAGAACCCAACAATCAAGGCTGGTTATGGAGTCAACAGTTAGAATTATTTTTAGGAATTCATAATAATCAATTGCGCTTTTTTACGCCAGACGGTCAACTTGTCCCCACTCCTGAAGAAGTCGCCACAGAAGCCGAAACCCTGTTAACTCGATATCGAGAACAATTTGGGGAGTTACCTTGATCAGCCGATGAACCTCCTGTAGAGACGTTGCATGCAACGTCTCTACACAATAACGATGGGTAGCAAATATTTAAGATGGAATATTAGATAGAAATTTTGAGCAAAAGTTGGCAATATCTAATAAAATAATAACTTTGGAAAACCTCACTAAACGTCTAACTCTGCCTAACCCTTATGGTCTCTATTCGTCGTCATCCGCCTAACCCCGCCGTTGAAGTCTTAAACTTACGCTATCAGGTCGCGATCCCTGGGGCGGAACCTGCTAATATTTTAGAAGAAATTGTTTGGCATAAAGAAAAAGAAATTACGACGCTGCGAGAACGAATTTCCTTAGCAGAATTAAAACAAAGAGTAACAACTGCCCCCCCAACCCGTAACTTTTTTCAGGCGTTAAAATCCAGTCAAAAACAACCTGCGGTAATAGCTGAAATTAAAAAAGCATCTCCCAGTAAAGGGATCATTAGAGAAGATTTTGACCCCGTTGCGATCGCCCAATCTTACCAACAAGGCGGCGCAAATTGCCTGTCTGTTTTAACCGATGAAAAATTCTTCCAAGGGGGATTTGAAAATTTAGCAAAAGTTAGAAATACCGTTGATATTCCCCTGCTGTGCAAAGATTTTATTATCTATCCCTATCAAATTTATTTAGCGCGGCTCAATGGGGCAGATGCCATATTATTAATTGCAGCAATTTTATCCGATCAAGATTTACAATATTTCCTCAAAATTGCTAAAGTTTTAGGAATGACCGCCTTAATTGAAGTGCATACCTTAGAAGAATTAGATCGGGTTTTAGCCTTAGATGGCGTTAATCTCATTGGCATTAATAACCGCAATTTACAAGATTTTTCCGTTGATTTACAAACCACTTGCCAACTGTTACAAACTCGCCAAACCGAACTCGAATCCCGCGATATTTTAGTGGTGAGTGAGTCGGGACTCCATACCCGTGAGGATCTAAATTTAGTCTACCAAGCGGGAGCAAAGGCGGTGTTAATTGGGGAGTCTTTCATGCGGCAACCTGATCCAGGCACGGCTTTAAATCAACTAATTGGCTAATTCTCAACCCCGTGTAAAAAGCCAATGGAGGGAATTTGAGCAAATCATTACAGCCAAAATAAACCTTAGTGATATGATAGGTAGACGGCAGGTTAACCCTGCTGTTCTCATTTGTTCAATTCTCTCAGCCTTGGTTGATTTTCAACCCTAGTTAAGCCCTCGATCTTTTGAGAGATCAACGAGTCTGGTTTACTGGAGATCTAGTTAACGTTAATGGAACCTATTCCTCTGCCTGCTTATGTGCATTATGAACTTCTGCTTCAATTTCTAGAACGAAAAACGAGGTTTGCAGTTCAATATAACTCGCCTCAATATGAGAAAATTGATCAGTTGATTATTACCTTGCGGAAAGCCCTTGCCCTACACAAGCAATTAGAGCAAAGCTGTATTCAAGCCAATCTACCCGTAGAATATCGCTGGTCTTTGAACGAAGTTAATCCAGAAAGAATAGGAGAGTAAGAATTAGGAATTAAGAATTAAGAATTAAGAATTAAGAATTTTAATGGGGTAGGGGCGAAGCATTCGGAAGATAGCTTATCGGTTTTTACCCTAAATTTCTGCCCGAATGCTTCGCCCCTACTGGTGACTGTCAACTGATCACTAACAACACTGAAAAATTACTACAGAAATTAGGACAATGGACGATAAATTAATGTTGATGATTCCAGGGCCGACCCCTGTACCTGAACAGGCGTTATTGGCGCTGTCGAAACATCCCATCGGACACCGAAGCGGGGATTTTAGCAAAATCATGGCGGAGGTGACAGAAAACCTGAAATGGCTGCACCAAACCCAAAATGATGTTTTGATTTTAACCGTTAGTGGGACGGGCGCAATGGAAGCAGGAATTATTAATTTCCTGAGTCGTGGCGATCGCGTTTTATGTGGTTGTAATGGTAAATTTGGTGAACGTTGGGCGGAAGTTGCAACGGCCTATGGATTAGAAGTTGAAACCATCACAGAAGACTGGGGAAAACCTTTAAATCCTGATACATTCCGTGAACGTTTAGAAGCAGATACCAACAAAGAAATCAAAGCCGTTATTATCACCCACAGCGAAACTTCAACGGGAGTGATTAACGATTTAGAATCCATTAATCGCCATGTTAAAAATCATGGTGCGTTAATGATGGTGGATGCCGTTACCAGTTTAGGTGCGGTGCATTTACCCATTGATGAATGGGGGATTGATGTGGTGGCTTCTGGTTCTCAAAAAGGTTATATGATCCCCCCTGGTTTAGGATTTGTTGCTGTCAGTCCCAAAGCTTGGGAAGCCTACAAAACCGCGAATTTACCTCGGTATTATTTAGATCTCGGTTTATATCGCAAAGCGGCGGCAAAAAATACCAACCCCTTTACCCCTCCGGTGAACTTATTTTTTGCGTTACAAGTGACGCTACAAATGATGAAAAAAGAGGGGTTAGAAAATATTTTTGCCCGTCATCAACGATTAACTAAAATTAGCCGAGAAGCGGTGAAAGGATTAGGATTATCCTTATTTGCGGCGGATGATTGTTCGAGTCCGGCTATTACGGCAGTTCTTCCTCCTGAAGGCATTGATGCTGAACAAGTGCGGGCAATTGTTAAGAAGAAATTCGATATTATCTTAGCCGGAGGACAAGATCACCTCAAAGGCAAAATTTTCCGCATTGGTCATTTAGGGTTTGTGAGCGATCGCGATATTCTCGCCGCCATTTCAGCCTTAGAAGTTGCCCTGCGTGAGTTAGGTTATGAAGGATTTACCCCCGGTGCAGGCATTGCCGCCGCATCCCGTGTGTTAGCCGAATCCTAATCACTCAATTCTATTTGTAGGATGGGCTTTGCCCATCTTTTTTTTTAGGGGAAAACACAATTTTACCGATCCAAACCCAACTTAGCCATAATTGAGAACCGCATTAATTCACTTTCAACGGTTTCAAGCTTCTGACGTTGTTCTTCAATCCAAATTTTTTCCGCTTCCCGTTGTTCAGGAGTTTCTTGTTGATAACGATTTTGTAGTTCTAAAAAGTTAGTATAAAAGTTAATTTCTTGTTCAATAATTTCTAAACTTAATTTAAAATTCTCCTCGAATTTTGATTGAACTGATTTTTGAATATGATCTTTGACCTTTTTTGAAAAATCATAGAACTGTTGCCAGCTAATGACAATCGACCCAGAATTGATAAAATAATCTAAGCTGGAACCAAAAGGAGAGTAATAACTATTAATAGATGTTTTTATATGATTTCGCTTATAATTACATTGAATTAACAGAGTTAAAAATATTTTTTGCTTTTTTGTACTTAAACAATTAATATATGCCTTTATAGTCTCATTATTAATTTTTAAATCCTGATATAGCTTTTCAAGATAGCTATTGATCTTTTGATGTGCTTGTTTATTTTTTAAATTAAAGTTTAATTTTAAATCTTTAATCAAGCCATCTTTATCAGATAAACCTACATTGCCTTTTAAGTTACCACTTTTTGCGTCAATAAACCACTTCGCTCTTAAGCATTCAAAACATTGTTCCCAGCTAGTAACAATTTCTTGAAGAACCTGTGTTTTGCAATACTCTTGTAGCTGACGTATCCGCACCT
>JBMDYE010000169.1:0-32757 GCA_048595135.1 Planktothrix sp.
TAGGACAAGCAGTACAATTAAAATGTGTTCAACCGTTAGGAAAGAATAATTTAGAACCTGTGATTACCGGGGATGATGTGCATATTGTTCCGTTAGGAAATTCAGAATATTGGGTGGGTGCGACAGTCGAATTTCCTGACGCTGAGGATAATATTGTTCCTGATGCTGAACAATTTAATCAAGTGATGAAACAAGCGATCGCGATGTGTCCTAATTTAGCAGCAGCAACAATCCTTAAACAATGGTCAGGGTTGCGTCCTCGTCCTGATGGAATTTCTGCCCCTGTGATTGGTAATTTACCCGGATTTGAAAATGTTTTATTAGCAACCGGACATTATCGCAATGGAATTTTATTAGCACCCGCAACCGCTTTAGAAATTATTGAAAACTTAGGGATTAAGAACTGATAACTCTGTAAGGGCGGGGCGACCCCGCCCCTACGAATTTTACTAATTGATATTTTGAACGATTCTGAAACCTGCGTGTTGATAGAAATGGGGACGGAACCAATTGCGATAATATTTTAATGCTTCAGTTCCGTTTGTAATCCAACATCCTCCTAACATCATCTGATGATCTGTATCAAAAAAGAGGGCTGAATTATCCTGATAAAGATAATGGGGTTCATATCCTGATAAAGGGTTTAAATGATCACTTAACCATTCCCAAACATTCCCGCGTAAATCATAAAGTCCAGAGGAACTTTTAGCGGTTTCTAACATCCCAACGGGACAAGGGGAACCAAATTTTAAATTAAGATTGTAATCGTTAATATCCCCTTCTAAACCATTGGCGTAGGTGGCGAGATGGTACTCGGCTTCCGTCATTAACCTTGTTCCTTCCCCTTTCCAACGACAATAAGCCATCGCTTCATAATAATTGACTTCTACAGGCCAATCTAACGGTAAATCCATTTCATCAAACTGGGCGCGATAGTTATAGCCCTTATTTTTTTCAATCCAAAATTTAGGATGGTGGATATTATTTTCCGTTTTCCATTGCCAAGATTTTTGATCCCAATAGTCTTGATTTTCGTAACCTCCTGCTTTCACAAAATCCCAAAATTCAGCATTGGTAATTAGATATTTACTGGCTAAAAAAGAGGCAACTTCAACGGTTCTGGAACCATAATCAATATCCCAACTATAAGTCGGATCGTCAAAGGCTTTACCGAGTTGGACGACTCCCGCCTCTACTTTCAGCATTTCATTCTTTGGGCTATAACGGTTAGAAGGGGCATATTTCCAACCAGAGGGGCGTTTAACTCGTTCTAGGGGCAGTTGGCGAAATAACATGGAAGAGGTTTCGATATGAATGCGCTGATGTTCAATTCCCATCATTAACGCCCAGAGGGGATGATCGGGAAGAATCGGCAGCGTGATCTGCATTTTTTTAATAAATTCTGTTAGGATGGTATAAGCTTTTTCTCGATATTGCCAAACTGATGCAACTGACGGCCATTGGAGATGAGCGATCGCTTCATTTAATTCTGCGGGAGTTTCAGGATCAACCCCAATTTCAAAGAGAACTTCATAGTGCGGATCAATCCCTTTTTCTAATAATCCAACTTGAATTAATTTATTAATATAAAAAACCGCTGAATGTCCGAGATAAAAAATGAGGGGATTTCTGAGGGAATCGGGATTCAGATAAAATGTATCTTCTCCTACTAAACTTTTTAAAAGTTGCTCTTCAAGTTGCCAAGCATTCTGAAAATAATTGAGGAGGGTTTGGCGATCGCAACAATTAAGTTGTGGAGGATAATAAGATTGAAGTGTGGATTGGAGAGTTTGCATGATAGATGTTAATAAATGTTGGACAAGAATCAAACCTAAAAAAACTCGGTTTGATTTCTCAACTGTATCAGAAGTGTCTCAAGGTTGACACAAAACTAACGGAAACCCAAGTTTCGGGTCTGTCCAAATTTTGATGGCTTTGAATTGACAATCTTATAGCAGGAGGCAGAAGGGAAAAGCTTTAAAAATAAGAAGGTCAGCTATTGATTATGCCCTAATTGTTAGCGGGTTTGATCATAAAAATTAACTCATCATCAACGGAACTCTGGGTTTTAGCCGTTAAATTCTCAATCGGTTGAATCACTGCTGCGCTTAAAAATCGTCTTAATGCCTGTGTGATGATTAGGCTTAGAACGACTCGAATAATTTGATTGACTGGTGGAATACCTGAAAGATCAAGATTGACAGTTTTGAGGGTGTCTAATGAGGGTTCCATGATTAGTCTTGGGTCTGGTATTAGTATGGGGTGAAGGGCGATCGCTGAATCTGCAACTATCGTCCCTCTATAGAATTTAGAAAAAAATTTACCATCATCGAAAGAAAAATTAGTGTATCAAAGAAAAATTTAATAATCCTCTAGTTCCTTGAAAATAGCAGCTTTTGGTTGCAGCTTTTTCACAAGGGTGTCCGAGGCGTTGAGTGATTTTTGTCTTAGTTAAAAATGCTTAAATTTAAAGTCTGAGCTATTTTTGCAATTAAAAATAAACTACCGATAGAGTTCCCTTCAAGGTTTAACGGGGGACTGTAACAAGCGATCGCCCCTTGATGGGGAACAATCGATAACACAGCACCACTGACACCGGATTTACTGGGGAGTCCCACTTCAACAGCAAATCGAGGGGAAGCTTGATACAAGCCACAAGTCATCATGACCGCTTTCACAATCCGACAGGATTCTAACCACTGGGGTTGAGGAGGCTGGATTAATAATAATCCTAATTGGGCTAAATCTTGGATGGTTCCTGATAAACAACAAATTTGGTTATAGGTATCTAAGGTTAAATTGGGATCTGGAATTAAACCGGATTCTACTAGAACAGAAATCAAGGCTTGATTTTTTTGATTCGGTGCAGAACGAATCGAAGTCAAAAGATTGTGATCTAAAAAAAACTGACTATCCGCGTGCTGATTTAACCAAGAACAGAGGGATTGACAACGAGAATCAGCCGTATTTCCAGGGAGGAGACCCCCCAGGGCGATCGCACCACTATTAATCATCGGATTTCGAGGGATACCCTGATCCGCTTGTAATTGTTCTAAAGAATTGAAGGGCTGATCAGAGGGAGTAACGCCAACGTAGCTGAACACCTGATCTTTTCCCAGTTCGATGAGACGATTCAAGAATAAAAACGGTTTGATCACACTCATTAAGGGAAAGGATAAGGTTTGATTCCCAAAGGTGTAACGTTGACCCGTTGATAAAACAATTTGAACGGCAAATTCCTGGGGGTTCACCTGGGCGAGTTGGGGAATATAGTTCGGAAGTTGGCCTAACTGGCTGTGCTGTTGCGCTTCCCTTACCCAAATTTCCAGTTGGTTCTGAGTTAATTGTGCTAATCCCTCCACTCCAGCATTCACCCCGCATCACTCCTAATCAATTTTCTCCCAGTTTACACAGTCACCAGTCATCAGTCATCAGTCATCAGTCATCAGTCATCAGTCATCAGTCATCAGTCATCAGTCATCAGTCATCAGTTATAAATTCTCATCCCCTTTCCCTTGCTTCCTCTGCTCCCTCTGCCTCCCCCGCTCCCTCCGCTCCCCTTGTCTCCTTGTCTCCTGTTCTCCAAAAAAAATTTTGTCAATGGTATTGACAAACCCGAAAAAAGCAGTAATAATAAAAATTGTCGCGAAAAACAAAACGCGAAAAAACAAGGGACTGTAGTTCAATTGGTTAGAGCACCGCCCTGTCACGGCGGAAGTTGCGGGTTCGAGCCCCGTCAGTCCCGTTCAAGTTAAACAGAAAACGGCTTGACTAACAAGCTTAACAGTTTTTGAGTCTTTGTTTCATGAGCAACAGAACTTGAGAGCAGGCTGTGTAATAGTGAGCAGAGATCAGGTTAGCTTGGTTGAAGTTTATTCTAAACCTGCATTAACAGAAGATTTCAGACCGATACTGGGTGAATTTGGGAATTAATGTCTCGTGAGTCAATCATCAACTGTCCCAATATTCATACTGATTCTAGCGCATAAGATCTAGAATGTTGATCTAAGGAACTAACGTGAATTCTGATGGAGCCGTTGATTCATGACAGATAAAACCCCAGCTATTATTAGACCCAAATCCCCTGCTGAGATTAGATTAACACCTGCTAACGCGGAAAAACCGACGGCGGAGAAACCAACGGCGGAAAAACCCTCCCTCGAAAAACCCAGAACCGATAGACCCAATCGTCCTGTTAAATCTTCTTCAGACAGACCCAGACGGTCTGAAAATTCTCCTGTTAAACTCTGGATAGAACTTCAAGAAGCGACGAATGCTGCGGGTGATGTGTTTAACGTTGGAGACCCAGTTAAAGTTAGAGCGCCTTGGGGAGGGGAGGCTTTGGCTGAAATCCGACTTTTCTATGAAGTGGAACCGAAAAGCGTATGGGCGAATTTCATTCCCCTTGAGGAGCAAGAGGGGTGGACATGGAAAGGGGGCTGCATCCGAACCGAACTTTTGAGGAAAGCTTAAATTCAAGCATCATTCAAAGCGTTGACTGTTCACTGTTGACTGTTGAGGGTTGACAGTTGACGACTAATGATTACTTGTCAACTGTCAATCTTAATCTTTAATCGGAATGCAAGGATACTAGATGGATGGATGCCACTGAACATCACGCAAATTATATTTTAATTATTGACGATTCCCCCCTAAATCTTCAATATTTACAGAGACTTTTAACAAGGTCTGGCTATCAAGTTGAGATTGCTGACTCTGGAAAATTAGGATTAGAAACCGCGATCAAAACAATTCCTGATCTAATCATTCTGGATATTATGATGCCAGAGATGGATGGGTATGAAGTGTGTCAACACCTCAAAGCTGATGAGCGAACTCAAAGTATTCCGATTATCTTTGTCAGTGTAGTAGAAGCAGTTTCAGAAAAAGTCAGAGCGTTTCAAGCCGGAGGCGCCGACTATGTAACCAAACCGTTCCAGCAAGATGAACTATTAGCCCGCATTCAACACCAATTAACAATTCTCACCTTACATCGTCAATTACAAGTTCAAAATGCTCAACTTAAAGCGGAAATTAAAATCCGTCAACAACTCGAAGAAAAATTTGCCAAAGCATTTTTAAGCAGTCCTCATCCCATTAGCTTAGTCAACCGAGCCGATGGTCGATTTTTAGATATTAATCTAAGTTTTTTAAAGACGTTTGGTTATGAGAAATCCGAAATTATTAATTTAACCGCTTCGGAATTAAATCTCTGGGTTAATGCTGAGGAAGAACAACGATTTCACCAACAACTTGCCCAAGAAATTACAGTAAATAACTGGATTGTTGAACATCGAACAAAACAAGGTGAGATTAAAACCGTATTATTGTCGGCGGAATTGATTGAATTTGATCAAAAAATTTGTATTTTATCGATTCTTAATGATATTACTGAACAACAAGCAGCCCAACGGGAACGGCAAAAAATAGAAGCGGCTTTACGAGACAGTGAAAAAAAATATCGAAATTTAGTTGAAACCTCTCAGGATATTATCTTGACGGTTGATCAACACGGATATTATACCTTTGTTAATGCGGCGGTAAAATCCATTTTAGGATATGAACCTGAAGACGTGATCGGACAATTATTTTCTCAATTTATTGCGGCGGATCAGGACGCTAAAATTGAACAGATTTTTCAGATGATTGTTTCAGGAAAATCTGTGGTTCAGCAGCAAGTAATTCATCGTTCCGCATCGGGGCGGTTGGTGCATTTAATGATTAACGCCTCTCCCCTCTATAATTCGGAAGGGGAATGGATCGGAATGACGGGAACCGCTTCCGATATCACAGAACAAAAAGCCAGTGAACGGGCTTTACAATTAATTGTAGAGGGAACGGCGGCAAAAACAGGTCAAGAATTCTTTCGCTCCTGTGTTTATTATTTAGCCGAAGTATTAGAAGTCCGCTATGCTGGGGTGTATCAATTTTTTCCCTCCCCGGAATCTCAATTAACCACCCTAACCTTTTGGGATGGCAATGAATGGCATGAACCGTTAAGTTATCCTCTATTAGAAACGCCTTTTCAATCGGTTGTTCAAACAAAAAAAGCTTATTATTTTCAAGAAAATATTCAAAAGTTGTTTCCTAAAGATCGAAATTTAGTGGCTTTAAATGTAGAAAGTTATTGGGGTGTTCCGTTATTGGACTCTGATGGGGAAGTGATTGGAATCTTAACGGTAATGGATACAAAACCAATGCAGTTAAGTGTGACCCAAGAATCAATTTTGAAAATTTTTGCGGCTCGTGCAGGGGCAGAATTAGAACGGAAATTAGCGGAAGAATTCTTGGAATATCGGTCGGCAATGGATAGCCGACTCAGTAGTATTTCCCGGATGTTTATTGATCAAGATCTGGATACCGCTATTAACTATAGTTTACAAGAAGTTGGACAATTTATTGATTGTGATTTTACCTTTATTTTCCATTTTCACTCCCATCAAAAGCAATGGCACATTACCCATCAATGGCAATCTCCTGAGTTAGCAACTCGTCCCATTAATCCGAGTATATTTTCTCAGGCTCATTTCCCCTGGATTCATCAACAGTTACAGGCGAAACGGGATGAAATCCTAACGATTTTTTTGAGTGAAGAGCAACCTGAACACAGGATTCAGGATCAGACAACCTTAAGAAATTTCGGTTATCAATCTTTATTATTTATTCCGTTAATGCAATCCGGTCAAACCAAAGGATTTATGGGATTAATTAATCCCGATTTACGATGTAAAGATACGAGATCTTGCGTTTGTACACCGGAAATCATCGTTTGGCTCAAATTAATTGGAGAACTGATTGCGATTCGGCTCACAGCCCAGGAAACTCAACAAGCGTTACAACGTACCCATGCCCGCTATCAGAATTTAGCCGAAAATGTGCCAGGAATGATTTATCAATTGCTGCTGTTGCCCGATGGTTCCATGAATTTACCTTATGTGAGTTTAGGCTGTTGGGATTTATATGGAATATCGCCGGAAGAAGCAATGGAAAATGCTCAGGTTTTGTTTGAACGAATTTATCCTGATGATCTAACGGGAGTTCTTGATACCATTGACTATTCGGCGCGGACATTATTACCTTGGAATTATACGTGGCGGATTATTGATATTCAAGGTGAAATTCGCTGGTTGCAAGGCAATGCGCGCCCCGAATTACAACCGAATGGCAGTATTTTATGGGATGGATTATTAATTGACATTACCCAAGATAAACAAGCGGAAACCTTTCTACGGGAAACAGCCCAACGTCAACAAACCCTAGCGGGGATTATTGGTCGAATGCGCCAAACCCTGGATGCAGAAACGATTTTTAGTACCACAACCACAGAACTACGGGAGGCTTTAAACTGCGATCGCGTTGCAATTTATCAATTTGATTCCGATTGGAGTGGGGCTTTTGTGGCAGAATCCGTGGTACCGGGTTGGAAACCCCTGGTCAACTCATCAACGGGGAATTGGTATTTTCCCGCCCATGCCATTTTGGATCAAGATTGTGTTCTCTACAACTTAAGCCAGGGAGATCGGATTCAAGATACCTATTGGCGCGATAATCAGCAGGGAGTCTATCGGGATGGGATGAGCTATTTGTGTATCCCAGATGTCTATCAAGCCGGATTACCCGATGCCTATGTGCAAATGCTCGAACAGATCCAGGCGAAAGCCTATATTATTGTGCCGATTTTCTGTCAAACGGTTTTAGAGTCTTCTATTGCTAAACCTCAGACGGAGAAGACTTCCCCCCAGTCTCGGTTAAAACTGTGGGGACTGTTGGCAATTTATCAAAATTCCGCGCCTCGTCAATGGCAAGACTTTGAAATTAATTTAGCGGTACAAATTGGGGCGCAGTTGGGGGTGGCGGTACAACAAGTGGCGTTACTCACCCACACCCAACAGCAATCCCAAGAACTGAAAATGGCTAAGGATGCCGCCGATGCCGCTAATCGTGCTAAAAGTAAGTTTTTAGCGAATATGAGCCATGAATTAAGAACACCGCTGAATGCCATTTTAGGCTTTACTCAATTAATGAGTCGAGAACGAACCCTGAGTCAGGAACAACAAGAAAATATTAAGATTATTCATCGCAGCGGGAAATATTTGTTAGCCCTGATTAACGATATTTTGGAGATGTCAAAACAAGAGGTTACGAATCAGGAGATCGGCTTGAGTAAACGTTCTGTGGAGTTATTGCCTTGGTTAGAAGGATTGTACGAGCTTCTCAATTCTAAAGCATTAAGCCGAGGAATTCGATTAGGATTTCAACGGTCTGCCGATCTTCCCGCTACGATTCAAACTGATGAACACAAACTCCGTGAAATCTTGCTGAATATTTTAGGAAATTTGATTGAACTTACCCCGACTGGAGAGATCTGTGTTGCCGTTAAATTGCGACCCATGGATTGTTCCGATTTAGAGGATGATGAAACCATCTGGCTGCGATTTGAAATTGAAAATAACGGGATAAATTTGGAGACGCTGAATATTAATCGTTTATTTGAACCCTTTACCCCGATTCAGCGGAGCTTTCATTGGGAAGACCCTCAAAATTTAACTCAGGGGATTAGTCAAGAATTTTTACAATTAATGGGGGGAGCGATCGCCCTTGAAACCGTTGGACAAGAGCCTCCCAAATTAACGGTAAAAATTCCTGTACAAGTGGTTGCGACCGAATCATTACTGACAGCAAAGACATCAGGGACTATGATTGGATTATCAGCCGATCATTCTCAGTATCGAATTTTGGTGGTGGAGGATCAAATTGCCCAACGGTTTCAACTTCGGCAATGGTTAAAAAGCCAAGGGTTTGAGGTTGAAGAGGCAGAGAATGGTCGGGTTGGTTTAGGAATTTGGCAACGCAGGAGGCCGGATTTAATTCTGATGAAAATGCGACTCCCTGTTTTAAGTGGCTATGAAGCAACTCAGACCATTCGCCAAACCCAATCTCAACAGCAGACCTCAATGGAAATTGCTGTTGAAAACACGTTTGAATCTCAATTAAGGTTAGAAAATCGAGTCCCGATTATTGCTTTAATTTCTTCAAACGAGGCAGAAGAAAAACAATTAGCTTTATCTGTGGGCTGTGACGATTTTCTGTCGCCACCTGTTCAAGAAGAAGAACTTCTGTACAAAATCAGTCAATATTTAGAGGTACAACTCCAACCTCAACCGTCCCTCCCATTAACTCCATTGGCGGTTGAATCCCCTGATTACTCCTTGTCTCCTGTTTCCCTAACTGCAACGACCTTAACCGTTATGTCTCCTGAATGGCTCCGACAGCTTTATAATGCGGCGGCTCAATGTAGTGATCAGTTATTATTTCAACTGATTGGTCAGATTCCAGAGGAACAGGTGGCATTAACTCAAGTTTTAACTCATTTAGTGAATAATTTCCGTTTTGACCAAGTGATGGAGTTGGTAAAGCGGTCTGAAGATTCAGTGCAAAAAACACAATGATTCAGAATTCTAGTAACCGATGTCTCGGTAATATTTTAATTATTGATGATAATCCCGAAAATCTTCGGCTTTTATCTCGAATGCTAATCAGACGGGGGTATGATGTGCGGCAAGCGTTGAATGGATTAATAGCACTAAAAGCCGTTGAACTTCAACCGCCCGATTTAATTTTACTCGATATTATGATGCCTCAAATTGATGGTTATGAGGTGTGTAAACAATTAAAAGCCAATCCCCAAACCGCAGGCATTCCGGTGATTTTTTTAAGTGCCTTGGATGACGTTGATAATAAGCTGAAAGGGTTTGCTGTTGGGGGGGCTGACTATATCACAAAACCGTTTCAATTTGATGAGGTTTTAGTCCGAGTTCAAAATCAACTATCTTTGCAATTTGCACGGCGCAAAATTGTAGAGCTTAATGTGGAATTAGAACAACGGGTGAAAGAACGCACGCAGCAGTTAGAAGATGTTCATGCGGAATTGATGAAGCGCGTGCTTTATGATGAGTTGACCCATTTACCTAATCGTGTTTTTTTTATTAAAAAGTTAGAGGCAGCTTTACAGGATTTACAACAAAATCCCGATCAGCAATTTGCCGTTTTATTTTTAGATTGCGATCGCTTTAAAGTCATTAATGATTCCTTGGGACATTCGGTGGGAGATCAATTGTTAATTGCGATCGCCCATCGGTTAGAAGCATCTTTAAAACCCACTCATATTTTATCCCGATTTGGGGGCGATGAATTTGCGATTTTGTTAACGGATATTGCTGATCCGAAACTTGTGATTGAAATGGCTGAAACCATTATTAATATTTTAGGAAATCCTTTTGAAATTCAATCTTATCCCATTTATATTAATGCCAGTATTGGAGTCGCCTATAGTCAACAAGGTTATACCCGTCCTGAACAAATTTTAAGGGATGTGGATACGGCAATGTATGGAGCTAAAGCCAGGGGAAAATCCTGTTACCAAGTTTTTGATCCGAAAATGTATGAAGATGCTTTATCGTTTTTACAGGTAGAAACGGATTTACGGATGGCGTTAAAAGAACATCAATTACACGTGAATTATCACCCCATTGTTGCGTTAAAAACCGGAAAAATTGTTGGCTTTGAAGCCTTAGCTTGTTGGCACCATCCGCAACGGGGGTTTGTTTCTCCCGCTGAATTTATCCCCGTTGCGGAAGAAACAGGTTTAATTACCGAAGTCGGTGCTTGGATTTTGCGGGAAGCCTGTCAGCAAGTTTATCAATGGCAACAACAAATCCAGCAAGTCAGCGAAAGTCCGATCACGATTAGTGTCAATTTAACACCTCGACAATTTACCCAAACGAATTTAATTGCCCAACTTGATCAAATTCTGCAAGAAACCCATCTTAATTCTGAATGTTTAAAGTTGGAAATTAAAGAAAGTGTAATTATGGATAACTTAAAAACGGCTCAAATTATTTTAAACCAGCTACAACAACGGAATATTAAACTAAGTTTAGATGATTTTGGCACGGGCTATTCTTCTTTAAGTTATCTCCATTCTTTTCCGGTGGATAGCTTAAAAATTGATCAATCTTTTATTCAAGGGTTAGATGAAAATCCCGAAAATCTAGGGTTAGTTCCGGTTATTATTAATATCGCTCAAAAAATGGGCATGACCGTGATTGCAGAAGGGATTGAAAACTCAAAACAATTACAGAGATTAAGACAGTTAAATTGTGATTTTGGTCAAGGCTATTTCTTCTCTGAACCCTTAAACGAAGACCAAGCCCTCTCTTTATTATTGTCCTCTTCTCAATGGTAATAAAGAAGGCAGGAGGCAGGAGGCAGGAGGCAGGAGGGATAGGGGAAGTAGGGGATCTTGGGAAGCAAGGGGAGACAAGCAGACTATTTTTCCTTCCTTATTTCTTCTTCCTTCTTGCTTTTTCCTCCTGCCTCCTGCCTCCAGCAAAGCTGCCTCCTGCCTTCAATTCTTAATTCTTCCCTGCGCTTGAATGGCGGTGATGGCGACAGTATTAACAATATCGGTAATTGTACAGCCCCGACTTAAATCATTAACGGGTTTATTTAAGCCTTGTAAAACGGGGCCAATGGCAACAGCATCGGCTGACCGTTGGACGGCTTTGTAGGTGTTATTTCCGGTGTTTAAATCGGGGAAAATAAACACCGTTGCGTGTCCGGCGACTTCACTACCCGGTAACTTGGTTTTAGCTACATCTTCATCAACAGCCGCATCATATTGAATCGGGCCTTCAATTTTTAAATCGGGTCGTAGTTTTCGGGCAATTAATGTGGCTTCTCGCACTTTATCGACATCTTCTCCTTGACCGGATTCTCCCGTTGAATAAGATAACATTGCCACTAAGGGTTCAACGCCAAATTGTTGTGCTGTTAATGCTGAACTAATAGCAATATCCGCTAATTGTTGCGGATTGGGATTCGGATTAACCGCACAATCTCCATACACTAAAACCCGATCTTCTAACCCCATAAAAAACACACTGGAAACAATCGAACATCCCGGTTGTGTGCGAATAAATTCTAAAGCAGGGCGAATTGTGTGTCCGGTGGTATGAACTGCACCCGATACCATTCCATCCGCCATTCCTTTATAAACCATCATCGTGCCGAAATAGCTGGCATCGTGCATCACATCTCGTGCATAATCTTGGGTAATTCCCTTATGTTTTCGGAGTTCAAAATAGGTTTGAGCGTAATCTTCCCACCATTCTGATTTCAACGGGTTAACAATATTAACTCCTTCTAATTTTAATCCTAAAGAAGCAATTTTTTCACGAATTTCTGTAGTCTTTCCTAATAAGGTTAAATCCACAACGCCCCGACGTAATAAAATTTCGCTGGCTTTTAAAATCCGTTCTTCTGTTCCTTCTGGTAAAACGATATGTTGGCGTTGTCGTTTCGCTTTTGCTACTAATTCATATTCAAACATCAACGGTGTGATTCGAGGGGAAGGAGACACAGAAATCTGTTTCTCCATTTTAGGAATATCAACATAATTCTCAAAAATTCCTAATGCAGAAGCGATTTTTCGTTCATTATCGGGCGTAATTTTCGCGTAAACTTGATTCACTTGGGTGGCTGTGTTATAAGTATCCGTTTCTACGGAAAAAATGGGAACCTTCCATTTTTTAAATCCTTGAATTAAACGCAGAACGGAGGGTGCAATTTCTAATCCACCTGATAAAATAATGCCGGAAATCTTGGGATAATTTTCAGAAAAAGCAGTCGCTAAACAGGCGAGAATAATATCGGCGCGATCGCCAGGAACAATCACTAAACCTCCTTCTCGAACATGATCTAGAAAATTAGCAACTTGCATCGCAGCCACTTTAAAGCTTAAAACTTCTTGCTTCAATTGTTCTCCACGACCATGAATTAACCGTCCCTGCAATGCAGTAATTACTTCTGCAACCGTTGGTTTTCCCAGGGTTTCTGCTTCGGGTAAAACAAACACGGGATCAGAATAAGACCCAATTTGATTTAACTGTTCCGTAACCGCTTGAAATTTCTCTCCCTCAATGCGGTTAACCATGGTGGCAATCATTGTACACCCCTGTTCAATATAAGCTTCTCGTTCACTTTTGACGTTATTAACCACTTCTTTTGCTGTTTTCAGCCGTCCATTCACAACCAGTAAAATCGGCGCACCGAGATGGTTAGCAATTTGAGCATTTAAGTTAAATTCAAAGGCGGAAATAATATCGATATAATCGGTTCCTTCACAAACAATAAAATCACAACTTTCTTCTAAGATTTTATATTTTTCGATAATCCGTTTTAATAATTCTTCAAATTGTCCTTCCGCCACTAAAGCATCGGTTTCTTCATGGGTAAGCGCATAACAGAATTCATAAGGAAAATCTAAATGATAGCGACTGCGGATGAGTTCAATATCATTATCGGGTTTTTCTCCTCCATGAATCATGGGACGAAAGAATCCTAAACGCGGAATTCGTTTCGAGAGGAGTTCCATCATCCCTAACACAATCAAGGATTTTCCACTATTGGGTTCAACGCCAGTAATATATAAGTTTTTAACCATAACTAACGAATTAAGAATTAAGAATCGCGTAGCGTCCTGAGCGGAGCGAAGGATCTGAATTAAGAATTAAGAATGGGCAATAGGGAATAGGCAATGGGAAATAGGGAATAGACAATAGGAAAAAGAAGAATTATCTTCCCTCGCTCCCCCGCTCCCCCTGCTCCCCCTGCTCCCGCCGCCTCCGCTGCTTTCTGCTATATTTTAGCCAAACCCGCAGGGATTCGATTGTTCTATAGGTAACTCGACTTAGGGGGTTCACGTCAAGAATTGTTACGTTTGTTTACGAACGGATGACAATTGGGAGCGAGTTTGTGAAGAAGTGGACTCTTTTGGGGGGATAATAAGAAATTGCTGTTTTAGCAAAAACCTTTGTTATTTGCTTCTTATGTCATCAGAATCTAATAGAAAATCTTTAAATCTTGTACAACGTCCCCGTCGGATGCGTCGGACTGATGCGTTACGACGGATGGTTCAAGAAACGCACCTCACGGTGAATGACCTGATTTATCCCTTGTTTGTAATGGAAGGGGAAAATCAAAAAGTGGAAGTTTCCTCAATGCCGGGAAGTTACCGCTATACGTTAGATTTATTGTTAAAAGAAGTATATGAAGCGTGTGAATTAGGGATTCCTGCGATCGCTTTATTTCCATTAGTTGCAGAAGAGAAAAAAGATAATGCGGGAACCGAAAGTTACAACCCAGATGGTTTAGTTCAACGGACTGTCCGCGCCATTAAGCAGGAAGTTCCTGACATGATGATCATTACGGATATCGCCCTTGATCCGTTTTCTAGTAAAGGTCATGATGGCATTGTCAGTGATGCGGGTGAAATTCTCAATGATGAAACCGTTGAGGTGTTAGTTAAACAAGCGATTTCCCAAGCAGAAGCGGGTGCGGATATTGTCGCGCCTTCCGATATGATGGATGGACGCATTGGCGCGATTCGTCAAGGGTTAGATGCGTCCGGCTATACGGATGTGGGAATTTTAGCGTATTCTGCGAAATATGCTTCGGCTTATTATGGGCCTTTCCGGGATGCGTTAGATTCCGCGCCTAAATTTGGGGATAAGAAAACCTATCAAATGAACCCCGCTAACGCCAGAGAAGCGTTAACAGAAGTTGCTTTAGATGAAGCAGAAGGGGCAGATATGGTGATGGTTAAACCCGCTTTAGCTTATTTAGATATTATTCATTTGATTCGGTCTGCAACGGATCTCCCGGTTGCTGCCTATAACGTCAGTGGTGAGTATGCCATGATTAAAGCGGCAGGACAAATGGGATGGATTGACGAGAAAAAAGTGATGTTAGAAACCCTAACCAGCATTAAACGTGCAGGCGCGGATTTAATTCTGACTTATTTTGCGAAAGAAGTCGCCTTAATTTTACGTTAAGAATGTAGAGCCGCGCCATGGCGCGTCTCTACGAAGGCGTGACTGGTAAGATTACGGTGAAGGTGGTTCCTTGTCCGACTTCGCTTTTAACGGTAATTTGACCTTGGTGTAAGTCAACGGCTTGTTTAACGATGGATAATCCTAATCCAGTTCCTTGAATGGTTCCGACGTTAGAGGCGCGTTCAAATTGTTGAAACAGTTTAGCTTGGTAATCGGCGGGTAAGCCAATTCCTTGATCTTCAACTTGAAACATAATCCATTCGGAATTGTGGTGAATTTTTAGGCTGATTGTCCCCCCATCAGGGGAATATTTAATGGCATTGGATAATAAATTAATTAAAATATGACGGAGTAAATTTTTATCTAAATTCGCCAGGATCGATTCATTAGAACTCATAAAGACTAGCCGATGAATAGGAGTTGTCAACGGTCTAACTTCTTCTAAAATCAGTTGGCAAAACTCAATGACGGGAAAAGGTTCAGGTTGACAAATCAGTTTACCAGACTCCGCACGACCCAATATTAATAAATCTTCGAGGAGTTTGTTCATACTTTCGACGGAATTTTGAATTCGATCTAAATGCTTTTGTTTTTTCTCTTCTGACCAATTCTGACTATAGGTTTTTAACATTCCGGCGGACAGTTGAATAGCCGTTAAGGGGGTTTTTAAATCATGAGACGCAATGGATAAATATCTTGATTTTTCGTTGCTAACAATTTGAGCATCTTGTATGGATTGCTGCAGTTTGAGGCTGTCTTGATGCTTTTTTAAGGCCATTTTAATCGCCGCATGAACTTCTCGTTCCTTAAACGGTTTAAGAATATAACCGTAAGATCCCGTTTCTTCAGCCCGTTCTAAGGTTTCATCATCGGCGTAAGCGGTTACATAAATAATCGGAATTGAAAAATTAGCTTGAATTTTTTTAGCGGTTTCGATGCCATCTAACTCCCCCTTAATCACAATATCCATTAAAATTAAATGGGGTTGCGTTTCTTCCACTTTTTGCAAGGCGACCTCACTAGAGGACGCAATTCCAACAACGGTATAGCCCAACTTTTCTAATTTTTTTGCTAAACTCTTAGCAATTAAGAGTTCATCTTCTACAATTAAAATCAAAATCTTAGTTTCCTCAGCCATTTGCTCCCCTTATTGATCGTTAAAAATAAAAAATTAGGAATAAATATTATCTTGACTCTAACGTTCTCAATGGCTTAATTCCAGTGATCAAGGATTCTTAATCTGCAATTTTGTTTAAGACAACCTATGGCGATATTGTAGTTCATAAAAGCTAACGGTAAAGATCGTACCTTGATTTCGCTCTAGAGTGATGGTTCCTTCTAATTGATCCGTCAGAGTACAAACTAACTCCATTCCCAAAGATTCAACGTTCCGGAAGTCAATGTCTTCGGGGAAACCGACGCCATTATCCCGAACTGTTAATGTAATTTGACCGGACTCTCCGTCTTGTTGAAGTCCTAAATAGACAATTCCGGCTCTACTATCAGGAAAGGCGTGTTTTAACGTATTAGAAATTAGCTCATTTACAATTAAACCACAAGGTTGGGCGGTTTCAATATTTAAACTGACGGGTTCTATCTCTAACTCAAACTCGATTAGTCCCGATTGAACATTATAAGATTCAAATAAATTATCAACTAAGTCTTCTAAATATTCGCCAAAATTCACTTGATCTAAATTGGTAGATCGATATAGTTTTTCATGAATTAATGCCATAGAATAAATTCGATTTCGACTATCATCCAGAACTTTAATTAATTCCGGTTCCTGCACGTAATCCGTTTGAAATTCTAATAAATTAGAAACCACAAACAAGTTATTTTTAACGCGATGGTGAATTTCTTTGAGTAAAACTTCTTTTTCTCGTAAAGAAGTCACCAGTTTACTTTCGGCGTTTTTGCGTTCTGTAATATCCCGATACATCCAGAGGTGTCCTTGGGAATTATTGCCTTGAATCAAAATCGGAACATAATCGCGTTCTAATACACGCCCATCAGTGAGGGAAATTTCCTCATTATTTAAGAGCCGTTTCCGCCGCATCACTTCCCGATTTCTAAGGGAAAATTGAGTGGCATCACTAAATAAATGTTGATAGTCGCAGAATAATTCTGCCCCCTCTAATCCAATTAATTCTTCAGGAGGAACTTGAATCCCAAATAAATTACAAAAAGCTTGATTAATTAAAACCACTTGAAACGATTCGTCTTGGACTAAAACCCCCAATTGCAGATTATCAATTAAGGCACTTAATCGACAAGTCGTTGCCCAAAGTTGTTCTTCAATTCGTTTGCGATCGGTAATATCAATTCCGACAAAAATAGCCGCTTGATCTTGATTGTATTTTTGGGCGACTAATAAATAATATCGAGTTGACCCTTGAATATTCGTTTCTAAGGTCACTTCACTGGTTTTAAGATAGGTTTCTCCCATAAATTTTTCCATAAATTGGGCAAATTCATGGCTTCCTTGTAGAAATCCAATTTCTTGACCGACAAAATCTTCTGGTTTTAAATTATAGGTGACAGCAAGATGGCGGTTGACCCCTAAGTAATGTAAATCAGCACTAATCCAAGAGACAAATCCAGGAACCGCATCTAAAACGGCTTGGAGTTGTTCGTTAGCGGCTTTGAGGCGGTCTTCGGTGAGTTTGCGATCGGTAATATCCCGTGAAACAGCAACAATTTTAGGAACTGAATTATCGGTGGTATCTAAGACCATTTTGCTGGTTGTCTCAAACCAAACATACTTTTGATCCTTGCTAATCATCCGATAAACAATCGTTTTGACTGGAGAATTTTGAGTTAAATTTTGATAGTATTGATTAATATTCGGCAAATCTTCAGGATGAAAAAATTCATAGGCGGAATGACCGATTAATTCTTCCGGTTCATACCCCAACAGAGACCGACAGGCGGGAGACGCATACAAATAAACCCCGTCTCCGGTGTGGCGACTAATTAAATCCGTCGAATGATCAGCCATCAGTCGGTACAACTGTTCACTGCTGCGAATGGCTTCTTCGGCTTGCTTCCGTTCAATGGCGCTGGCGAGGATATGGCTGACACTTTGTAAGTAGTGAACATCATCTTCCGTAAAAATTTGCAAATTTTTACCATAAATTTCCAACTGTCCTAAATGATGGTGATTTTGCCCTAAAATTGGAATACAAATTCCTCGATTAAAAAGATGAAATGAAGCGTAATCCAGCAATTCTTCTGTTGATTTTTGCTGATGACAACCTGAGTTCATACAAGTGTTGAAGCAATAAGACTTGTGATCAATCTGAATCGGTTCATGACTGAGCAGAACATAGCTTTCTGAAGCTTTATCTTCAATCGCCAAGGTGAGAAAACCAATTTCGTCCCCATTCCATTCAATCAATTTGCAATATTGAACCTTTAAATCCTCGGCTACTTGCATCACCGCTTCATTAATTAAACAAGATAAGTTCGTTTCTGATAACGCTTTTTGACCGAGTTTGGCAATAATTGCTTGTTGATAAACTTTAATTTCCAGTTGCGCTTCAATTGCTTGCAGTTCGCTAATTTGTCGCTGTAATTTCTCATTCATGAAGCTAAGTTGGGTGGTTCGATCCGCCACTCGATCTTCTAATTCTTCATTAAATTGTTTTAATTCTTCTTCTGCTTGTTTGCGGTCAGTAATATCCGTAATAGTTCCCACATACCCGATGGTTTCTCCTTGCTCATTCACTTCTGCAACCGCTTGACCAAAAACCCAGGTAATTTTGCCATCTTGACGTTGAAATCGATATTCTGATTGAAAAGGAATCTGTTGATCCGCAGCTTGATTCCACTCTTGAGCCACTTGATCATAGTCTTCAGGATGAATCGCTTGTAACCATCCCATTCCCAAGGCGTTTTCGCTACTTAATCCGGTAATTTCCAACCAACGTTGATTCACATATAAACAATTCCCTTGGGTATCAGTATGAAAAATCCCAACGGGTGAAACTTCCATTAAATTGGCATAGCGTTTTTCACTATTTCTTAAGGCAGCTTCGGTTTGTTTACTATCCGTAATATCCCGAGCAACCGCATAAAAATAATTATCATCAAAGGGCATTGCTGTCCAAGATAACCACCGATAGGAGCCATTTTTACATTGATAGCGATTTTCAAAATTATAGCGGGGAATTCCTAATGCTAAATTTTCTAATTCTAATACAGTAGGGGTAATATCATCGGGATGCAGAAACGATAATAAAGAGGGGGTTAAGAGTTCCGCTTCCGTATACCCTAAAAGGGCAGCAAATCGAGGATTAATCCGTTTAAAATAGCCATCGACACTGGCAATACAAAAAATATCCAAAGATAAATTAAAAAAGCGATTTAACTCATCTTCCCGTTGTTGTCGTTCGACGGCGGCGGAAATAATATTAGCAATCACTTTTAAAAAATGAATATCATCTTCACTAAAAGATTGATGGCTTTGGGAATAAACCCCTAAGACGCCAAAGGGTTTTTCTTTTCCGAGAATCTGAACCGTGACGCCACTGATGACTTTATGATTATGCAGAAACGCGCTGCCACTAAACCGAGTTTCAACCCGTAAATCCTCCACAATCACAGGTTCCTGAGTCAACACCGTATAGCCGGATTGGGACTTGCGACCAGTTCCCATCGTCACTCGTCCCACCGAACCGGACTGCCAACCCACTCCTGCGGTCAGCAGGAAAGTTTTTTCGTTGGGGAGTAACTCTAAAATTTGAACAAATTTCACCCCCAGGGTTTCCGCCACTAAACTCGTCGCCTGTTTTAACAGGGTGTCTAAGTTTGTTTGATTTAAGGCACATTGGCTGAGTTCGGCGATCACTTGTTGCTTTCGCAGTGTTTGACTTTGTTTTAATGCCTCCATCTCGCGTTCGGTGACATCCTGAACCCAAGACAGCACCGAAACCACCTGACCCGACTCGTCCCGTAACGCGGAGTGATGCCATTCACAATAGACCACCGCTTGATCTTTGGTGTAGTTTCGATGCAAACAGGTGTTATGGCTGTCTTCCCCCGTTAATAACCGCGCCCTCACCGCTTTGACGAGTTCTATGTCGTCTTGATGGACAAATTTCCTGTCATCCCAAGCTTGATCGAGCATTTCCGCCGCTGTCCAACCCAAGAGGGTTTCCGCTTGGGGCGACCATCGTTTCACAGACAACTGCTGATCCCACTCAATGACCGCCAAGGGGGAGTTGTCGAGGTGAAAGGTTAGCTGTTGGTAAATGCGACGGAACTCAAGTTCGGGAGGGTGCATAGCATCACTCAGTTTAGTTGTGAACTACGGTCTGGCTCAAACCTGATGGTTTATTTTAATGGAGGCACAAGGGGAAATAAACGGTAACGAGGGTTTCTTCGGGGGATGGACTTTCAATCATGAGTTTACCGTCATGGAGAGCAACCAGTTTTTGAATGATGGCTAGTCCTAATCCTGAGCCTTGCTGTTCATAAAGTTTTCGTTCAAATTGGATATGAGCGCCAATATGAGCTATCTGTTCAGGAGTCATCCCCCGCCCTAAATTTTTGATGGAGAGTAGGAAATAATTTTCCTTGACGCATCCGTTAATTTCTATCATTTTACCAGGGGGAGAAAATTTTAGAGCGTTATCGGTTAATTCCTCAACAATTTTCCGAAGTTGATGTTCTCCGATCGCCACGGTGGTATCTTCTAGATTGATCGATAAATCCGTTTCTCGTTGAGCCTCGGTGGCTTGGTTCACAATCGGCTTTGTAATCGTCGTTAGGGTGGACAGGGTTTTCATCTTCCGTAAGGCAGCCACCCGTTTCGGATCGGCTGAAATTAATTCTAATTCTGCATACAGCAGAAAATTCATGATTAAGCGATAAAGACGTTGACCGGAAATATGAATTTGCTCAATCATTTCCCGAATTTCGCCCATTTCCATCTCCTCTAAGTCTTCGAGGAGCAATTCCGTTGACCCTAAAATGCCATTCAAGGGCGTTCTTAATTCATGGGGTAAGGAATGGGTGATATTACTGCGTAATTCCTCCAGTTGATGTTGGGAATATTTTTCAAGCGCCGCTTGTTTTTCTAAGCGAGTTGCGATCGCTTTTAGTAATTCATCGGGGCTAAACGGTTTGGTTAAATAATCATCAGCCCCCAATTCCATCCCCTTGCGTAAATCCAATTTATCTGCTTTAGCCGTTAGAAAAATAAAGGGAATTCTTTGGGTTTCTTCTTCTTTTCGCAACGCTTCTAAGACGCCATAACCATCTAATTCCGGCATCATCACATCGCATAAGATTAAATCGGGGTGATGTTCCTGGGCAACTTCTAAGCCGATTTTGCCATTGGGGGCTTGTAAGGTTTCAAACTCTTCAATTTCTAAGAGTTCTAAAATATTCTCGCGGATGGCTTCTTCGTTCTCAATCACTAAAATTTTAGTCATTTGTTCTCTTCCTTCAGTAAAAATAGTTAACAAGTTCCGATTCTGGAGCAACGGGGGTGAATTAAAACGTTAAATATTAACTAACTCAATGCCATTTTTTACTAATGCTTCAAACTCTTTTAACGGCAAAGGACGACTATAGAGATAGCCTTGAATTTCATTACAGCCATAATCTTTCAAGAGTTTAAGTTCTTCTTCGGTTTCTACCCCCTCCGCAATCACTTTTAGATTTAACAAATGCGCCATTGAAATTAAAGATTTTGTAATGGCAGAATTAATTTCATTTTGGTGAAGATTTCGCACAAAACACTGATCAATTTTTAATACATCAAAGGGGAACTTTTGTAAATAGTTTAAAGAAGAATATCCGGTTCCAAAATCATCAATGGCGATTTTCAGACCCAAGGCTTTTAACGCTTGCAATTGTTGAATCGATAACTCGGAATCTCGAATTAATAAACTTTCGGTTAATTCTAATTCTAAATAATCCGGTTCACAACCCGTATTCAGTAAAATTTGAACTAACTTTTGGCGCAAATTGGGGGTTCTGAACTGACGCCCGGATAAATTCACCGCCACTCGCAGATTCCCTAACCCCTTGGTGCGCCAAGCTTTACTATGTTGACAAGCTTGGTATAAAACCCATTCCCCAATCGGTTCAATTAACCCGGTTTCTTCCGCAATGGGAATAAATTTAATCGGGGAAATCATGCCGCGTTCGGGATGTTGCCATCGTAATAAGGCTTCAGCACCGACAATTTTGTTAGTTTTTAAACACACTTGCGGTTGATAATAAACTTGAAGTTCTTGACGTTCTAACGCATATCGTAACGCCACTTCTAAATCCATTCCTTCCGTTAGTTCTTGTTCTTGACTGGGGGTATAAAAACTATAATGATTTCCCCCCTGTTGCTTGACTTCTTTCATGGCTTGTTGGGCGGCACGCAACAGTTGTTCCAGATTGCGACCATCCTGGGGATAGAGAGCTACCCCCACACTCAAGCTCATAAATAATTCTCGATTTTGCCAGACAAAGGGTTGCGCCATCGCGGTTTGCAACCCTTGAATGGTTGTGCAGATTTCCTGTTTTTCTAAGGTAGGTTTTAATAAAATCGCAAACTGATCCGTATTGAGATGGGTAATAATATAATCCGTTGGTAAAGTTTGCCGTAATCGTTGGGCGACTTCTTTTAATAAAATATCTCCTCCTTCATAGCCCAAGGTATCATTAATGCGACTAAATCGATCAATACCTAAACAAATAATCGGCAAAACTTCGCTGCAATCCCAATCCGTTTTATCAATCGATTGGAAAGAGAATTGCTTCATCATTTGTTCAAAATATTCTAATAAAGACAATCGATTGGGTAAGTGGGTTAAACTGTCTTGATAAATCAATTGATTGAGTTTTTCTTCCTCCAGTTTGAGTTCTTGGGTATAGCGGCCTTTTAAAGTGGCTTGTTTTTCTAAACGAATCACAACGGCTTTCAGTAATTCTTTGGCGGTGCAAGGTTTGGTTAAGTAATCATCCGCCCCTAATCGCATCGCTTTACGAATATCGCTTAAGTCAGCTTTTGCGGTTAAAAAGATAAAGGGAATGGTTGCCGTATGGGGATGACGTTGTAAGGATTCTAACACCCCGTACCCATCCAATTCCGGCATCATCACATCACATAAAATTAAATCCGGTTGATGTTGATGGGCCAGTTGGACGCCAACGCTTCCATTGTCCGCATCAAAGACTTCAAAATCTTCAGCTTCCAGCAGTTCAACAATATTTTCTCGGATTAATTCTTCATCCTCGATTACTAAAATTTTAGTCATGGGTTTTGCTCTCCAATAAATTAAATTTACGCATCAGGCTCAAATTTTCGGGGGTAAGCAGATGATGAAGCTCTGAAATTTGATTGAGAATGGCTAGCTCTCGCCCACATTCTTCTTGCAAAATTTTTAAGTAATGTTGTTGTTTGGCTACAAATTTCGTCGCGTCTTGGGGGTTAGAAGAAACCACCTGCAACATTTGAATCGCTAAACTAATATTTGACATCGGGTTACGGAGTTCTTCAACCACTCGAACTAAAAGTTCCTCACGGGTTTTACTCATTTGTTCGAGTTCGGAGACTTTCTTTTTCAAACCATTCGCCCGTTCCCATTCAATCGCATATTCAGATAAATAGTGTTGTTGCTTTTTCAGTCGAGCGCGGATGGAACTCAATAACTCCATCGGAGTAAAGGGTTTGGTGAGATAATCATCAGCGCCTAATTCCATTCCCAACCGGATATCATCTCGTTCTGATTTAGCCGTCAGAAAAATAAACGGAATTTTCGCCGTTTGCGATTGTTTTTGTAATTCACTGATTACCGTATAACCATCACAATCCGGCATCATAATATCACAAAGAATTAAATCGGGTTGATGCTGATGGGCGAGTTGAATACCCGTTTGACCATCCCTCGCTTCAAAGGCTTCAAAGTTCTCAGACAAGAGGAATTCCATTATATTGTCTCGGATGGTTTCTTCATCTTCAATAATGAGAATTTTATACATTCAGTCTTACCCCTTAGTAGTAATAGGAATATGAACGATAAATTGACTACCTGAACCTAAATAACTTTCGAGGCAAATTTTACCTTGATGGGCTTCGACAAATCGCTTAACCAGGGTTAAGCCTAAGCCTGTCCCTGAGATATTTCCCACATTGGAACCTCGATAAAATCGATCAAATATTTTATGTTGTTCTTCAATGGGAATCCCGATCCCTTGATCTTCAACCCGCAAAATAATTTGCTGAGTATCCTGGGTAAGTTTCACTTTAATCATAGCACCTTTAGGTGAATATTTGATAGCATTTGCCAAGAGTTGATTTAAAATCACTTGTAACATATCTAAATCAATCTCCGTCTCTAAACTCGAATTTTCATTAACAAAAACTAAATGGTGTTCAAACCCTTCTTGATTTTGAAATTTTTCTAATATTTTTTCACAAACCTCATGAACCTTCACTAAGGTTGGTTTAAACTCCAGTTGTCCGGCTTCTGCTTGTCCGGTTAATAAAACATCTTCCAATAGCTCCGTCATCCGCTTAATCGCAATTTTAATTCGTTGGGTATGGGTTTGTTTTTTCTCCTCTGTCCATTTATGGCTATATTTTTCTAATAATTCTGAGGACAAGAGAATCGTACTCATTGGCGTGCGAAATTCATGGGAAACGGTGGTGACAAATTTTGCCCGTAATTCCGACAATTGCCTTGCTTTTTCCAAGGCTTTTACTGTTTCTAATTCTGCCCATTTTCTTTGGCTAATATCCCAACATTCAACTAATAATAAATCAACATCATGATTTTGATTATAAATGGGTTTCAGAGAAAAGTCTAACGTAATTAAAGTTCCCAATAAAGTTTGAACATCGAGTTCATAACGAACTAATTTTCCACCCGAAACGGTGATAATCGCTTGTTTTAAAGCATCTTGGTCGGCAGGAAACAAATGCTTTTGTAACGCTTGCCATAAAGGCAAATTCACAATATCTTCTGCTGCTACGCCAATTAATTGTAATGCCGTTTGATTACTTTCTAGAATACAACCTTCAGGGGTTAATAACCACATAGCTTCAAAAGTTTGATCAAAAATGGCTCGGAATCGGCGCTCACTTTCTCGCTGATATTGTAATCGTTGATAGCGTTCTTTGGCATAGCGGAGGGACTGAACTAACAAAGAGGATGTCATTTCAGAAATCACTAAATAATCTTGCACTCCTAAGTTTAAAAGTTGCTCGGTGATCGCTGGATCTGCCGTTTCTCCCATGACAATTACCGGCCGATCACTTGCCACTTTTTTTAACTGTTGTAAGGTCGGAGATGGGCTAGATAAATTTTCAGATAAAGTCAGTAAAACTACATCAAAATCTGTGACCGCCTCCCCATTCAAAATCTGATCGAGAGTTTTCTCAATTAAAATCCACTCCGATTGCTCCGAACGATTAATTAATAATTGATTAATCCATTCACCGTAATCCTGATCCTCGTTAATTAATACCAGTTGACGTTTCATTGGAGTTAAAAACCCTCATAAAAAGTGTTGAATTTCTAGTTCTGTTAAAGCCGCTTGTTGTTGGGCTTCATCACAGCGTTGTTGTCTTAGCTGCTGCATTTGAACTTCCGATTTGACTCCATCCGCAATTACTTTTAATTTTAAATCATGTCCCCGACTAATTAAAGTTTTCAGTAAGCGCTCGTTCTGCTCCAAATCTGCCATCAAACTTCGATCAAGTTTAATCGCATCCAGAGCCAAATCACCCAAGAAAGGGATAACTAACCCACTCGCAAACTGAGCAATGGTTGTCGAAACTCCGGCTGATTTTAAGGCTAACAGCTTAGTCGCCATTGTCTTAACATTTTGGGTTTGGGCGATCGCTGTCGCCGAAATTTCAATTTCAATATATCGAGGATCTAACCTCAAAGTTTGGAAAAATTGAATTAAAGGATAGGGAAAATCAGGTTCATTCAAGGTAGCTTCGGAAACGGAGAGGATTAACCGTGTAAAAATTTGGCACCGTTGCCAACTTTGAAGTTGTTGACAAGCCATTTGAATTAACCATTGTTCTAAGGCGCGATGAAATCCTGATTCCTGAGCAATAATTGAAATTGTTTCGGGTGGAATTAGGCCGATTCGAGGATGATGCCATTGTACAACAACGCCTGTCCCGACCACCTTTGAGCGTTTTAAATCAAGCCGGGGTTGGTAACAGACTTCTAAGGCTTGATCTTCCCAGGCGTTAAAAATATCTGCGGCTAACTGTTGTTCTTCTGAAGGTTCTAATCCAAAGCTAGGCGGTTGATAAATTTGGCAACAATTTCTCCCTGCCCGTTTTGCAAATCTTAAGGCAATTCCCGCTTGCTGACGAAGTTGATCAAGGGTTTGAGCAACCGGATAGAAACTAATGCCAATCGTTCCAGTGGTCACAATCACTTTGCTTTCTAAATAGATAGGCTTGGCAATTTGCTCTAGTAACCTTTGAGCTTGTTTTAAACCCGCTTGGGGGGTGGGAATTTGGGGTAAAATAATCGCAAATTCATCTCCGCCTAAGCGGACTGCACTGGCTCCTAAAATCGGTGCGATAAAGTCGATTAACCGTTGCGCTAAAATTTGTAAGACTTCATCCCCATGTACATAACCAATGACTTCATTAATTCGAGTAAACTGATCTAAATCTAAAAGCAAAAAGGCGACGAAATTGGAGGAGGTTTGGGCGATCGCTTGCTGCAAATAACCCGTTTCTCCCACTAAGGTTGTGACATTCGGTAAACCTGTTAACCAATCCAATGATTTTAAATTGTCAGATCGCTTTAAGAGTTGTTGAGGCTTTTGGGTTTGTAAAGAAGCCCGTTGAAGTCGAGCGAAAATTGCTTCTAAAATTTCTCGATTTGTACAAGGTTTTGTGATGTAATCATCCGCCCCTAAATTCATGCCTAAGCGGATTTGCTCTCGTTCACTTTTAGCGGTTAAAAAAATAAACGGAATATCCCGATGTTTTTGATCTTGTCGGAGTTTGTCTAATACCTCATAGCCATCAACACCCGGCATAATAATGTCACATAAAATTAAGTCGAATTGCTGCGATAATGCTAATTGGAGCGCTTCTTCTCCAGTGGCGGCACCAATGGCTTCAAAATTTTCCGTTTCTAGTAGCTCTAAGATCCCCTCTCGTAATTCCGACCTATCTTCAATCACCAAAATTTTTGCCATACATCCTAAAGGTTTTGAAGTCAAACCCATGAGTGAATTGGATTCTAAGTTTTATTATCAAGGAAAAAACTCCGAGTAGCCATCCTTAGAGTTACTTATCTTTAACGATACATACAACTGTAATATTATCGAGAGATTAACTTGGTTTGGGATTTTTTCAGGGGTTTTATTGGTTTTAGGTAAAACGATCCGTGAAATTACGGAACTGAGGATTAAAAATCTAAGGGATTTTACCGTCAAGCTAGGTCAACCTTAAGAAAACTCAGGGTTCTCTTCTGTCTTGAAATTCAAATCAATTTAGTTTAATGTTAAAGATTATTCTCAAAAACTGTTCAGGTTTATCCTGCACCAGGCGATACATCTTCTACAACGGTATTAACCCTACAACCCCATCCCAACAGCCATCCCATGATCCTAACTGAACCTGCATTAACGGAACCCTTAAGTTTAACCAATTGCGATCGCGAACCGATTCATATTCCCGGTTTGATCCAAGCTCACGGGGTTCTCTTCGTGTTATCCGACCCAGAACTCAATATTTTGCAAGTCAGTAACAATACAACGGTTCATCTCAGTATTTCTCCGCTGCAATTGTTAGGACAACCCCTATCGGTTTTGTTATCTCCAGATGACCTAAATCAAGTTCAAAGCTGCTTAGAGGAAACCTTTGAACAGGTGAATCCTTTAACCCTTCGGATTGAGATTGAACAAGATATGCGATTTTTTCAAGGGATTTTACATCGTTCCCCTCAAAATTATTTAATTTTAGAATTAGAACCGGCTCCCACTTCAGTCAATCCAGATTT
Organism: Planktothrix sp.; assembly: GCA_048595135.1. Taxonomy (GTDB): domain Bacteria; phylum Cyanobacteriota; class Cyanobacteriia; order Cyanobacteriales; family Microcoleaceae; genus JBMDYE01. The sequence continues at coordinate 27,887 of JBMDYE010000169.1, forward strand.
CTTTAAATTCTATGACTTGACAAAAACCGCTTTAACGCGAATTCAAAAAACGAAACGATTGAGCGAAATGTGTAATGTTTTAGTTCAAGAAATCCGAAAAATTACAGGATTTGATCGGGTGATGGTTTATCAATTTGCAGAAGACGGTTCAGGAACGGTAATTGCTGAAGATAAACAAGATGAGTTAGAAGCTTATTTAGGATTACATTATCCTGATACGGATATTCCTAAACAAGCGAAAAAACTTTATACTTTGAATTGGTTGCGGTTAATTCCTGACGTTAACTATCAGCCTATTCCGATTGTTTCCCTAGCAGAATTATTAGAAAGTAGCTCTTCGGAAACTCCTGTCATTGAACCTTTAGATTTAAGTTTTAGTACCCTAAGAAGCGTCTCACCAATTCATATTGAATATTTAAAAAATATGGGTGTTTTCGCTTCCATGTCAATTTCCCTGATTAAAGATAATCAACTGTGGGGATTAATTGCTTGCCATCATCAAAGCCCGAAATTTGTGGCCTATGATATTAGAACCACCTGTGAATTTTTAGGGCAAGCCATGTCCCTGGAAATTGCCAGTAAAGAAGAACAGGAGAATTTAGATTATAAAATTTATTTACGTTCTATCCAAAGTCAATTTACAGATGTAATTGCTCAGGCTTCTAGTATCACCGATGCGTTATTACAAAACCAAGAAAATCTGCTCAATTTAGTCAAGGCTGAAGGAGCAGTGATTGTTCAAAATGATCATCTCATGGCGGTGGGAAAAACGCCCAAAGATTCTGAGTTGGAAGACTTAATTTTGTGGCTAATGGATCAATTTAATAATAATATTTTTGTGACCAATTCTCTGCCGGAACTGTATCCTCCCGCCAGTGACTATAAAGATGTTGCGAGTGGATTATTAGCCATTTCTATTACTAAACTTCAAAAAAATTTCGTGTTATGGTTTCGTCCTGAACAGTTACAATCAGTGACTTGGGCGGGAAACCCTGATAAACCAAAACGCTTAGAATCTGATGGTAGTTTAACGATTTTTCCCCGTCAATCCTTTAAGTTATGGGAAGAAACTGTTCAAAATAAATCCCTACCTTGGCAACTCTGCGAAGTGGAAGGAGCCATTGAATTAAGAAGTGTATTAGTGGGAATTCTGCTAAGAAAAGCCGATGAACTGGCAGCGATTAATTTAGAATTAGAACGCAGTAATAGCGAACTTGATTCGTTTGTTTATATTGCCTCCCATGATTTAAAAGAACCCTTACGAGGCATTCACAATTACTCCACCTTTTTACTAGAAGACTATACAGGGGTATTAGATGAAGAGGGAATTTCCAAGTTAGAAACATTGGTTCGTCTCACCAAACGGATGGAAGATTTAATTAATTCTTTGTTGCATTTCTCACGTCTGGGTCGGCAGGAACTTCATCTCCATCGAATTGACTTGAATGGATTAATCCCTGGGGTTGCAGAAGTGTTTAGAATGACCTATAATGAAAATGAAATTGAAATTAAAATTCCCCGTTCATTTCCCATGATTCGAGGAGATAAAATTTTAATTCAAGAAGTATTTACTAATTTAATTAGTAATGGCTTTAAATATAATAACAATCCTAAAAAATGGGTTGAAATTGGCTATTTAGATCCTGAACATACATCAGATTCTGATTCAAATGCCTTCTTAACCTTGTATATTAAAGATAACGGTATTGGGATTCCTGAAAAACATCATGATACAATTTTTAGAATTTTTAAACGTCTTCATGCCCCTGGAAAATATGGAGGCGGAACAGGTGCAGGTTTAACAATTGTTAAAAAAATTATTGAACGACATGGTGGCACTATTTGGGTACAGTCCGCTGCCGGAATAGGCAGTACATTTTATTTCACATTTCCCCTTTAGGAGAGCAGGGGAGCCGGGGGAGCAGAGGGGACAAGGGGACAAGGGGACAAGGTAGGACTAAGAGACAAGGAGGGACTAAGAAACAAGGGGAAGAAATTTCATTGCCTATTACCTATTGCCTGTTCCCTCTTAATTCTTAATTCTTAATTCTTCTTTAATATCATCATTATGACAAGTCCCAAAATTATTTTAGTTGTTGAAGATAGTGACGAAGACTTTACGGCTTTGCGGCGAGTAATGCGGCAACTCTCCTGTAATCACCCGATTTATCGGGTTACGGATGGGGAGGATGCCTTAGCTTATATTTATCATCAAGGGGTTTATAGTGATGTGGAAAAAGCTCCTCGTCCGCACTTAATTTTATTAGATTTGAATTTACCAGGAACTGATGGTCGGGAAGTAATTCAACAAATTAAACAAGATCAAACCCTCAAAAATATTCCGATCATTGTATTAACCTCATCTTTTAACCCAAAAGATGTAGAGGCTTGTTATCTTCACGGTGCCAATAGCTATTTGCTGAAGCCTGTAGGCTTAGAAGCATTTAAACAGACAATTTATACCTTTCTTGAATACTGGTTACAGGTCTCGCTGCTGCCAAATTCATAACGATGAATATATGACAAAACCAGTTCCTCTTGTACAATTATGAAACATTATCGGCAAACTGTACTTTATCAAGGAGATCAACAATGAATTCATCTGCGTCTGTGCTTGTTGTTGATGACGAGCCAGACAATTTTGATGTGATCGAAATTCTACTCTTTAAAGAAGGCTATAATCTTAGTTTTATTAGTAGTGCTGAGAAAGCGTTAGAATATTTATCACACCATTTACCCGATGTTATTTTATTAGATGTCATGATGCCAGAGATCGACGGGATCGAACTTTGCCGTCGCATCAAAGCTAACGCGAGTTGGTATCATATCCCGATTATTATGGTAACAGCATTGACCGGAAAAGAAGATTTAGCCCGCTGTATTGATGCGGGTGCAGATGATTTCATCAGTAAACCTGTCAATGGCATTGAACTTCGCGCCAGAGTCCGTTCCCTGCTGCGGATTAAGCATCAGTACGATGAGTTACAAAGCTTACTGCAAATTCGCGAAGATCTGTCTAATATGATTGTTCATGATTTGAATAATCCGTTAGCGGGAATTCTCTTTAGCTGTGAACTGCTCAAACGTTCCCCATTACAACCCAAACAGCAGAAAAAAGTCGAAGATATTTTAAGACTCAGCCAACGGATGACATCCTTAGTGGATAGTTTGTTGGTGATTGCGAAAGTTCAATCGGGAAAACTGGTTTTGGATTATGATTCGGTAGATATTAGTGAAATGGGTCGCAGTGTGGTGGCTGATTTTGAACCCATTGCGCTTCAAAAACAATTAACGTTAGTCAGTCAGTTACCAGAACAAAGTCTAAATATTGAAGTGGATGCGTTAATTTTACGCCGAGTTCTCGATAATTTATTATCCAATGCCATGAAGTTTTCTCCTCCAGGTACTACGGTCACATTATTGATGAGTTGTCCCCCTGAACAAAAAGTTAAAATTCAAGTTATGGATTGTGGTTCGGGCATTAGTCAAGAAATGCAAGAACGAATTTTTGAAAAATATGATGTCGGTACCTTTCACAAAGGCATTGCTCAAACCGGGTTAGGATTAGCTTTTTGTAAAATGGCGGTTGAAGCCCATGGGGGGACGATTAGAGTTGATAACAATGAACCCCAAGGAACGATTTTTACCGTCTTAATTTAGCTTCTCAATCAAGCTCACAGTGGGGATAGGGAACAGCTTAACTGGGAACAGCTTAACTGGGAACAGTTTAGAGGAGACAAGGGGAGCAGAGTGAGCAGGAGGAGCAGAAAATTGTGTCTCCAGCATAGCTGCCTCCTATTCCCTAATTCTTAATTCTTAATTCTTAATTCTTAATTCTTAATTCTTAATTCTTAATTCTTCCCTTAGCTCCACATTCCCACACTCTTCGTGGGTTTTTCCATAAAAGGAGGAATGTCCGAGGGCAGACCCGGAGAGGGTGGCGTGTTATAGTCAATCACAGGAACGCTAGGCCCTCTAGTTCCTTCGTCCTCTTCAGGACAAAATTCTAAACGAATGCGGAATTTGCCTTTTTGCCAAGATTGACCGGGACGCAACAGTTCACAGTCAATGCCACTTTGAAATAGATTTTCCTCCTCTAATTTAGATTCCATAATCGATAAAAATTCACTGACTTTAAACGTACATTGGAACATTAATGCACTGGAGCCGGTATGAATAACATCATTATCGTTGAGAATAAACATTGAATCATTCATGTTAATACTGTCCTTTGAATTGTCATTACATTGAAGTCAGGAATAAAGCCGGATAAAACTCGTTTAGAAGAACCAGCCATAAGAATGTAATCCTTTTCCTAAAAGATTCACCCCTAAATAGCAAATCCACACCACCACAAATCCCATTGCTGCTAAAATAGCTGGTTTACGTCCTTGCCAACCGCGAGTAATTCGGGCGTGTAAATAGGCGGCAAACACTAACCAAGTAATTAACGCCCAAGTTTCTTTCGGGTCCCAACTCCAATAGGAACCCCACGCTTCATTGGCCCAAACGGCTCCAGCAATAATCCCAATCGTTAAGAGCGGAAATCCTAAACCAATGACTCGATAACTAATATTATCGATGGTATCTGCCAAACTCAGACGTTGAGGAGAAAGGGTGGTTAGGGGCTGAACTTTTGGCGACGTTTCCACTAACTCTAACAGGGTCGTTGTACCATTGCCATTCGCAATCGGCTCAACGGGATTCTCTGAAGAATAATTGACAATCAAACGAGGGGTTTGGTGATGATTGCGGGAAATGCGAGTTCCGAGGGAACTTCCACTCAGTTCAACCTCTTGTCCTCTGGTTAGGATTAAAAATGCGATCGCTAATAATGAACCCACCATTAACGTCGCGTAACTTAACATCAT
>JBMDYE010000170.1:0-2353 GCA_048595135.1 Planktothrix sp.
TTCAATATAAAGACTACACAAGCTGGCAAGAAAAACTCAAAAGAACAGAGTTTTATCATAAGCAGGAAGAATACTGGATGAAGGAGCTTGCAGGAGAATTACCAGTGTTACATTTACCAACGGATTTTCCACGTCCAGCTAGTCAAAAGTTTGATGGGAAGTTATATTCGTATGAGTTTGATCCAACATTGGCTCAGAAGTTGGTTGAATTTTCGTCAAACCAAGGTGTGACCTTGTTTATTACCTTACTGGCTGCTTATAATGCATTGTTATATAAATACTCAGGGCAAGAGGATATTCTAATAGGTTCGCCTATTGTAGGACGATCAAATCCGGAATTAGAAAATGTCATAGGAATGTTCGCAAATACAATAGTTTTAAGAAATTATCCAACAGGTGGATTGACGTTTCGAGAGTTCTTACAAAGTGTAAAAGAGCGAAGCGTCTCAGTATATGAAAATGCCGATTATTTATTCGAGGAACTCGTTGAAAAACTGGAGATAGAGAGGGATCTTAGTCGTAATCCACTTTTCGATACGATGTTTATTTTGCAGAATATAGGACAGGAAAAATTGACGTTATCTGATTTAACAATTAGAGAAAAACCAATAGAATGGTCAAATTCAAAAATGGATATGAGTTGGACTATATTGGAAGGTGAAACAATTCATCTTATTTTGGAATATAGTACTCATTTATTCAAAGAAGAAACCATTGGTCGGATGATCGACCACTATGTGTCTATCCTTCAAGACATTGTAGAACAGCCAGATAAATGTTTAAGGGATATTGAGTTAGTCTCGGAGAAAGATCGCCAACAATTATTACTACAATTTAATGACACAAAAAAAGACTATGTTAAAACGAAAACACTTACTACACAATTTGAAGAACAAGTTAAGAAATCTCCTGAAACAAAAGCTGTTGTATTTGAAGATAATGAATTAACTTATCAAGAGTTAAACGAGAGAGCGAATCAACTAGCCTATCAGTTAAGAGAAAAGGGAGTAAAACGAGAAGATTTTATTGGCATTATGACAGAACGATCGGTTGAGATGATTGTGGGGATATTAGGTGTACTAAAAGCAGGTGGGGCTTATTTACCTCTCGACCCTACTTATCCAAGTGAACGAATTGAGTATATGCTTCAGGACAGTGGTGCGAAATATGTATTGACCCATGAAAATATAAGCGTTCCAGAAACATTTTCTGGCGAAATTGTGAAAATTGATGATTTGGCTTTAACAGAGAATCCTAGGACAAATCTCGAAGAGATTAATGAGTCCACAGATTTAGCTTATCTTATCTATACTTCTGGAACTACTGGAAAACCTAAAGGGGTTATGGTGGAACATAAAAGTGTAAGCAATTTTTGTTTAATGGGTGAGACTTTTGGTATTTCATCAGGCAGCCGTGTGTTACAATTTGCCTCTTTTAGTTTTGATGTATCAGTAGGTGAAATCTTCCCTACTCTTTTAAGTGGAGGGACCCTTTATTTAGGTAAAAAAGAATTGTTTCTTTCGGGGGATAAGTTTACAAAGTGGTTAAAAGATCAAGCGATTACGACTGCCTTTTTCCCACCTTCCGTATTGAGGGTAACACCGTATGAAGAATTACCAGATTTAAAGACAATTATTACAATGGGAGAAGCATGTACATCAGATATAGTCAAAGTATGGGGAAAAGAGCGAACGTTAATCAATGGTTACGGCCCAACAGAGGCGACAATCGGAAGTACAGCGGGTGTATGTACTCCTGACATGGAGAAGCCATCAATAGGAACTCCAAATAGAAACGAAAGGATATACATTGTAGATGATAGCCTAAATTTACAACCGATAGGCATACCTGGTGAACTGTGTATTGGAGGAGAAGGGTTAGCACGTGGCTATTGGAACTTACCAGAGCTGACGGAAGAAAAATTCATAAAAAACCCTTTCAGTCCAGGAGAAAAAATGTATAGAACAGGTGACCTGGCTCGCTGGCTTCCAGATGGTTCAATAGACTATATAGGAAGAATAGATGATCAGATTAATATTCGCGGGTACCGTATCGAACCAAGTGAGATTGAACATTGTCTTCTAGAATATCCAAATGTTAAAGAAGCAGTTGTGGTTATTCAAACAGATTATTTGTGTGCTTATGTAATAGTCGATGATGGATATATTATGAATGATTTACGTAAGTATCTCAAACAATCACTGCCTCCTTACATGGTGCCAACTCATATTATTGAGATGGAAAAAATGCCTCTCACTTCAAATGGGAAGTTGGACCGAAAGGCCTTACCTTTACCGGAAATACAATCAGTAGAGGAGTATGTAGCACCGACAAATGAAATTGAGAAAAGCAT
>JBMDYE010000171.1:0-2515 GCA_048595135.1 Planktothrix sp.
GGTTGAGACTGGATAATTTCTTGCAATTTCTGTTTAACTTCTGGCTTCACATTTAAACCTCCATCAGGATCACCAAAATATTCCTCTAGGCATTGTTCAACGGTGTGTCGAATTAAATCTTGAAGTTGTTCTACAGTTAGATTACTTACCAACATTGTTAATCTGCCAATTTTGGATGGTTTGAATTGATTGTATCAAATTTAATATTAAAAAAGGCAAAAGAAAAAAATTATCCTTTTGCCTAATTTAACTTAATGAATATCAAAAATAGAGCCTGAAGAATTGTCAGAAATTAAGATTCAGGTTTGAGAAGGTTTTCTCTTTTCCGTTTTGCCTTTCGGCGTCTGCTGTTCGCAAGTGCTGCTTCCACCGGAAACCCAATAATCGGAATCACCTGATCTTTTCGGTCTTCTTCCAAACGCTTCAGTTCTGTGTAGTCTACCCATTGAATACAATTGACCGGACAAGTATCAATCGCTTCCTGTATTAACGCTTCTGAATCGCCATCCTGTCGAAATACACGCGCTCGACCATAATCTTCTTCAATAAAGAAGGTATTACGAGCGACGTGAGCGCAGTGTTTACACCCAATACAAGTGGGTTCATCCACATAAACTCCTTTTTGCCGCAATGCACCCCCCAGTTCCGGTTCAAAACCCGAACGTTCCGGTGCATCCCGCAAAAATCCCCCCAGTTCCGGTTCAAATCCTGACCGTTCTGGTGTGGAATCCGGCGATACAGACCAATCGGACATTAGGCACTCCAGCGTTGTAAAACTAAGCGGATAGAACCGTCTTGATGATTGCGTTGTTCAGTCACTTGAAACCCTTGTTTAGCAGTTTCGTTGACAACGGTTTGATAAGCATACCGTTGAGTGATTTTGCGGAGGAACTGTTCAACGGGAACAGGTTGTTGCCAGAATTGTAAATCAGCAACAAATTCATATTCCTGACCGTTCCAAGTAAAGCCTAAGTCATAACCGTTCTCTTGTTCGATGACAACTTGAGCAGAACGAGTTTGACCTTGATAGCCCCGCACCTCTGTTGGGCCAGCTTTCCAGTCAATGCCTAGATCGCTTAAAGCAGTTTGTAATGAGGTTAAATTGCGGATTTGGGTTTTGATTTGGCTAAAGTGTGACATAGTTGGCGATTTTCAACGAGATTTTTAGTGAACTCAGAAAGGAATTTACCAATTGCTCGAACCCACTTGGGTTGTCGCTGTCTCTGATAGTTGTTGAGATTGAGCGTAATACTCAGAAGTGGTTTCCTGAGTGAGTACAATTCCCAATTCCGCCTCCAGTGCCGCAGTAACTTCAGCACAGGACGCTCCAACAATACCAGTGACTTTCTCCTGCACACGGCCATCTGGATAAATGATGAATTCCAAAGTTTCCATAGGCTAGGCGAATCGTGAGGTAATACAGGATGTGATTGATTGGGGCGATTGAACAACAAGGGGGTTGTGCGATCGCTCCTTGCGTTAATGAGTTGACTCAAAAAGTCCGTACATCAATTTTGACGAATTGATCCCGAACGAGTCATAACTTAACAAAAGTTATTATTACCAAAAGCAAGCGGTCAACTATATGTTAAGTTTCTCGTAGATGACCTTGGGAGTCAAGGTCACAAGGTATAGAGATCAGTCACCAGTCACCAGTCACCAGTGAAGAAGGAGCGGGGGACACTTCGACTGGATCAGTCGTCACATGGGATCTGGGGGAGGAGTAAGAATTGTAACTGATGACTGATAACTGATGACTGATGACTGATGACTGATGACTGTTCCCTGTTCTGAGATAATAGAGGATTGTCAAAATTCTATGATGCGGAATGAGTAGAGCAGTGATTAATACAGGTTTGTCTGGAATTCGGGTGGGAATTTTAGGGTTTGGGGGATTAGGACAGGCGGCAACCCGTGTGTTATACCCTAAACAGGAAATGGTTTGGGTCGCGGCGGCTGATCAAAAAGGGTATGCTTATGATGCCAACGGGTTGAATGCTGACCGTTGTATTGATGTTTATAAGTCTCAAGGATCTTTAGGCTATTTAGAACCGAATGGGGTTCTTAGTAATAACAGTATTGAAGAGTTAGTAAAAACGGCTCCAGATGTTGATGGGTATTTCTTAGCGTTACCGAATCTTCCCAATGATTTTATGGCATCGGTGGCAAAAACGTTTATTCAAATCGGATGGAAAGGGGTGTTAGTTGATGCCATTAAACGGACGAGTGCTGTTGAATTATTATTAGACCTAAAAGCGGAGTTACAAGCGGCAGGAATTACTTACATGACCGGATGTGGTGCAACTCCTGGATTATTAACGGCGGCGGCATCTTTAGCGGCTCAAAGTTACACGGAAATTCACAGTGTTAAAATTACCTTTGGGGTAGGCATTGCCAATTGGGAAGCGTATCGCGCCACAATTCGCGAAGATATTGGTCATTTACCCGGATATACAATTGAACAAGCCAGAGCCATGACCGATGCAGAAGTGGAAGCGTTGCTTGATCAAACAGG
>JBMDYE010000172.1:0-14404 GCA_048595135.1 Planktothrix sp.
CTTTGGCTTGACTTTATATTCTATGACAAACATTTGACACTGCTCGACCTTGTATCAAAATGCTAACACAGGATTGAGCGAATCACAACTCTACGATGAAAAGCCGTCCTTTAGCGGTAGCGGAGGACGGGGCTTGCACCCCAGTCTTTGGTCAATTGGGCCTGATCACAGGTTAAAGTTAGCTGACAAGCTCAACAATAATATTAGATGAGTCGTGCAGTATCCAAAAATACTTTTAACAAAAAAAGTATTTTTCCCGTCAGTATTACTTTTAGACGGGTTCTTATTGCTCCAGTAAGATAGAGTTAATCTAGCCAATAAAAGCAGTTATGCTCCTGATTGGTAGCCCCGCTCAGTACCTCACTCCTCCACCGACGAGCAACTATGCAATATCTGTCCAAAATGCTTAACCACAACCCGCATTCATCACAAATTGCGGAGCAGAATGGAAACAGCCACCCGTTAGAAACGGCACTGCAAGAAACTCAAACTCGGTTGCAACTGCTCAATAGCATTTTTACCAGTCTTAAATTAAGTATGTCGGTGGAACAGGTGATCGTCTGTACCCTAGGACAGTTGCACCGTTATTTTCCCCAGGTACGAGTCGCTTACTCAACCCTGACTGACAAAGGACAACTCCGCGTCCTAACCGCCTTGGAACCTCCAGGAATGCCAGCGCTCACAGGTAAAACCGTAGATTTAAGCGTTGTTCCTGAGTATCTGAACAGATTACGGACGTTGACTCCGGTCATTGTGGAAGATGTCAGCCAAGATCATCGTTTACGTCCCCTAGTCGCCACCATTCAAGAAACTGGAACCCAAGCCTTTTTAGAGATTCCCTTACAACATAGTCAACAATTAGTTGGATTATTGTGCTTTAACTCTCCTACCCCCAAGATTTGGAGCGACTATGAAAGCATAACCCTGCAAGAAGCCGCCAGCTATTTAGAAGTCGCTATCCAGAATGCTCAGGCTCAACAAGCCTTGCAACGCAGTGAGGAACGTTGGCAATTAGCCCTGCGGGGAAGCAACGATGGAGTCTGGGACTGGGATATTAGAACCAATGAAGTCTACTTCTCGCCCCGTTGGAAAAGTATGTTGGGGTTTGAAGATCATGAAATTAGCAATCACCTCGATGAATGGGGAAAACGAGTTCATCCCGATGATTTAGAATGGGTCACTCAAGCGATACAAGATCACTTTGCCCAGAAAACGCCCTTTTATATCACTGAGCATCGCGTTTTATGCAAAGACGGCTCTTATAAATGGATTTTAGATCGGGGTCAAGCACTGTGGGACGAAGCCGGAAACGCAGTGCGAATGGCGGGTTCCCATACGGATGTGACCGAGCGTCGAGAATTAGAAGCCGCCTTACAAAAAGCCAATCAAGAATTAGAACAGCGAGTGGCAGAACGCACCGCCGAATTAGAACAAGTAAACGCCACCCTTGCCCAACAAGAAGCATTATATCGAACTTTAGCCAAACACATTCCCAATGGAACCGTCCACTTATTTGACCGGGATTTACGTTATCTGTTAAGTGAAGGGAGCGAATTAGCCAGCTTGGGACTGATGGCTGAGGAAATGGTGGGAAAAACCATTTGGGAAGTCTTACCTATGAAAACCTGTGAACAGATTGAACCGTTGTATCAGGCTGCCTTAAGGGGTGAAGCCCGAGTCGAAGAAGTGGCTTATGGGGATTGCATTTATCAGGTTCATACGGTTCCCGTGCGGAATGAACAAGGAAAAATCTTTGCTGGAATGGTGCTGAGTCAAAATATTACCGCACACAAGCAAACCGAAGCCGCTTTAAGAAACAGTGAACAACAACTCCGCCGTGTTCTGGATAGTTTATTTAGTTTTGTCGGAGTCATGACTCCCGATGGAACGTTGATTCAAGCCAATGAAACGGCTTTAGTCGCCGCTTCCCTACAACCCCAGGATGTTTTAGGTAAAGTTTTTCCCGATACTTACTGGTGGTCTTATTGTCCGACCATTCAAGCCCAACTGTGGGAGGCGATTAAACGAGCAACAGGCGGAGAAACGGTTCGCTACGATGTGCAGGTGCGGGTGGGCAAAAACCGCTTTGTGATTATTGACTTTGCCTTAGTGCCCTTGTTTGATTTCCAGGGGAAAGTAGAATATCTGATTCCTTCTGGAATTGATATTACCGAGCGTCTACAAGCCGAAACGGCATTAAAAGAAAGTGAACAACGCTATCGCCATCTGGCAGAAGCGATGCCCCAAATGGTTTGGACAGCAGATGCTACGGGGGCGGTGAATTACTTTAATCAACGGTGGTATGAGTATAGCGGTCTGACAACCGAAACTTCATTAGGACTCAAAGGAGTGGAGACTGTTCATCCTGAAGAACAGGAACGCACGTTACAGCAGTGGGCGGATTCTGTGATCGCCGGAGAACCTTTTGAAATTCAATATCGCGTTCGCCGCTTTGATGGAATTTATCGCTGGTTTATTGCCCGTGGTTTACCCTTGCGAGATAGTAACGGTCAAGTCACCAGTTGGATCGGAACAATTACCGATATTGATGACCAAAAACGCATTCAAGCAGAAATCGAAGCTGTATTAGAGAGCATTCCTGACCCATTTTTTATGATGGATCGGCAGTGGCGGTTTTTGTATATTAATCAGCACGCTGAAGAATTTATTGGCAAACGGCGAGAAGAACTGATCGGACAAGTATTTAATCAAGTATTTCCTGAAATTAATGGAACTAAATTCCAAACGGAAAATCAGCGAGTGATTGATGAAGGAATTACGGTGGAATATGAGGAATATAATGCACGGTTGAATCGTTGGCTACAAGTGCGGGCGTTTCCCTCCCGATTAGGGGTTTCGGTGCATTATCGTGATCTGACAGAGCGCAAACAAACGGAAGCCGCGTTGCAAGAAACCACCGCTATTCTAAACACGATTAATGAATCAACACCCACACTGATTTTTGTTAAAGATTGCCAGGGACGGATGTTGATGGCAAATCCGGTTACAATGCGCCTCCTGGGTAAGACAGAAGCAGAAGTCATTGGCAAAACGGATTTAGAATTTCTTGCCAACCGCGAACAAGCCGAGCAGGTGATGGCAAATGATCGTCAAGTCATGGAAACGGGACAAACAATCGTTTGCGAGGAAACGGTTGACTTTTTGGGAGTGAAAGGGGTTTACTTGTCCATTAAATCTCCTTACCGTAGCACCCAGGGTCACATCATTGGCTTAATTGGGATTTCTATCGATATTACCGAACGCAAACGCATCGAAGATGCTCTGCGGGAAAGTGAAGAATTTAGTCGCAGTGTGCTTGAAAGTAGTGCGGATTGTGTGAAAGTGTTAACGGCTGAAGGGCTACTTTTGTCGATGAATTATCAAGGAATGTGCTTGATGGAGATTGATGATTTTACGCCTTTGATTAATCAGCCTTGGCTTTCTTTTTGGCAAGAACCTTATCACGAAGCCGCCGCAGAAGCGATCGCCACCGCCAAAGCTGGAAAAGTTGGACGCTTTCAAGGCTTTTGTCCCACCTTTAAAGGCACGCCCAAATGGTGGGATGTCTTAGTCACTCCGGTTCTGGATGCCGAGGGAAAATTGAAATTATTGCTTTCTACTTCCCGTGATATCACAGAGATTCGTCGGGCTGAAGCAGAACGGGAAAAGCTATTAGAGCGTGAACAAATTGCCCGTGCAGAAGCAGAAACCGCCAACCGCATCAAAGATGAATTTCTCGCTGTCCTCTCCCACGAACTCCGAACTCCTTTAAATCCGATTTTGGGGTGGTCACGGTTGCTGCAAACTCGCAAGTTTAGTCAGGAAAAAACTCAAGATGCTTTAGCCACCATTGAACGAAATGCCAAACTTCAGATCCAACTGATTGAGGATTTGTTGGATATTTCTCGGATTTTACGGGGCAAATTAACCCTGGAGTTAGGGGTTGTAGACTTAGTTAATCCAATTGTTGGCGCGATTGAAACCCTGCGTTTGGCTGCGGAGGCAAGAGCAATTCAGATTGAGACGATCTTCGAGGGGGAGAGCAGTATGGTGAAAGGAGATGCAGGTCGATTACAACAAATTATCTGGAATTTGCTCTCAAATGCGGTTAAATTTACCCCCTCTGGAGGACGAATTACCGTCAAATTAACAACTATCAACAGGAACCTTTACAGTCACGCCTTCGTAGAGACGCTTCATTGCTTGTCTCTACCCAGTCACCAGTCAGAAGAAAAGAATTCTCTCCCCACGTCCCCCGCTCCCTCCGCTCCCCCTGCTCCCCCCATTCCCCAGGCATTGATTCAAATCAGCGATACGGGGGAAGGGATTGACTCTGAATTTCTGCCCTTTGTGTTTGAGTCGTTTCGTCAACAAGACAGTTCCACCACCCGCCGCTATGGAGGTTTAGGGTTGGGACTGGCAATTGTACGCCAATTGGTGGAAGCTCATGGGGGGACGGTGAAGGTCAGTAGTGCTGGAAAAGGACAGGGATCAACCTTTACCGTTTGTTTACCCTTATGTCCCCTTTCGGAACAACCTGCCGTTGAGTCTACCGCTTTAACGTTATCCGGCAACTTACAGGATATCCACATCTTGCTTGTTGATGATGATCTAGATTCTTTGAATTTGCTGGGTTTTATCTTAGAGCAGCAGGGGGCCATGATTACGGTGGCGTTGAGTGGGAGGGAAGCATTGGATATCCTGAGTCAAAGAAGCTTTGATGTGTTAGTCAGTGATATTGGGATGCCAGAAATGGATGGTTACGAACTGTTGCGTCAAGTTCGTTTGTTGCCTAATGGGCTTAACCTACAAGCGATCGCCGTGACTGCGTTTGCGGCGGAGAGTGATCAGCAATTAGCACTGGCTGCGGGCTACCAACAGCACATTCCTAAACCGATTCAACCTGAAATGTTGATTAATGCGATCGCCGCCCTGAAAGATTTGATGGATAACCCATAGTTGACGTTCGCCCCTGCCTAAAGGCGAGGGGATTCTTCATTCAACGAGTCTCCGTTAGCCAGCAGGATTTCTCCAACCAGCCAAGAGGGAATCTCTCCTGAAGCGTGAGTTTAGCTGCGCCCCAACCTACTTAATCCTTTCTGCAAAATGTTTAAAGCAGCGTTCCTATCCCGACAATCCGTATATCCACAATGGGGACAAACATGGGTTCGAGTTGATTACGAACAAATTGAGATGTCCGAATTGCCTCGTTGTGGCTTCAATTTGATGTGGCTTTGGCTTGACTTTATATTCTATGACCAACATTTGACACTGCTCGACCTTATATCAAAATGCTAACACAGGATTGAGCGAATCACAACTCTACGATGAAAAGCCGTCCTCCGCTACCGCTAAAGGACGGGGCTTGCACCCAAGTCTTTGGTCAAATCGTTCGATTAACAATGGCTTGATTTAAGTTGAAATTAGAAGGTCTGGCATCGGTTAAAGATGCCCATTCAAGATGAGTTCCTTGGAGTTTGGTATGGGTTAAGCTAAATAATAATTCTTGTATCTTTAGATATGATTTTGATTTGTCCTGGCGTTCATGAACAACAATTAACAACAAGTTTTTTAACGGGAATGGTTGAATCTGGAATGAATCAACTCCCCCCCGAAAAACGGTTAATTTTTCCGACAGAACAATATCCGGCTTATTCAGCGATTGATATTTTTAAATTTTTAGAGCAAACTGTTCAAAAAGCTGATCCAGTTACTTTGATTAGTTTTAGTGCTGGAGTAGTGGGGTCAATGGGAGCAGCTTTGGCTTGGCAACAAATTGGCGGTCAAATTAAAGCGTTTATTGCCTTAGATGGTTGGGGGGTTCCGTTAGGAGGGAATTTTCCGATTTATCGCGTTAGTCATGATCAATTTACCCATTGGACTTCAGAATTATTGGGAGGAGGAACCGAAAGTTTTTATGCTGATCCGCCCGTTGATCATTTAGAATTATGGCGATCGCCTCAAACCACAAAAGGTTGGTGGATTCATCAAACCTCAACGGGATTAAAAACAGCAACCCCCACAACCGCAGCATTATTTATTCTGGAAATTTTAAACCATTAATATAGATAATATGATGATTGGATAGGACACGAGTAGTGCAAGCACTACCCGCACCAAGATTCTAGCTAGATTGAGAGATCTAAGCCATTGCCATCGACATTTGTTTGCAAGTTTGAGCGCAACGGCGACACATCTCAGCACAAGCTTTCATTTGAGCATCATCACCCATTTTGGCGCAGTCAGCAGCGCAGCGTTCGCACAGTTCCGCACAAACACCACAAGTCCGTGCGTGTTGTTCAGAACCACGAATCATAAAATTAGCACTGGTTTGGCAGATTTCGGCGCAGTCAAGCATTAAACGAATGTGAGCAGGTTGTGCGTGTTGACCGCCTTTTTGTAAGCAGTAAGTGACCGTATTCAAGCAAATGGTATGACAGTCTAAACAGTTTTGAATACACTGCTGCATTTCTTGATTCACTTGATTAAGTGTAAGTTGTTGGATTGCCATCTTTTAACCTCTTTAAATTTTTCAGTTGAATCGGAAAAATCACTGAATTTTTCCCTTTAGCTTTACCTTATAAATCTAGAAATAGGCTTGCGTCTTCCTAAAGTTGTAATCTAGATTTCCTCCTAAATGCAGAAAAGGATTTCATCCTGATTTCATAAATTTGTGTATCCAGGATCTAGTTGTAAAATCATATACAAACGAACTTTATATTGGTTTTATAGTTAATAATGTGAAAATTTATAATAATAAAAAAGTTTTTAAAGTCTTAATAACCAAAAACTAAAATAAAATTTTAATTTGTAATTTTGGAATCATCCTTTAAAATAGAGATATTGATTTCACCTTTACGAATATGACGGTAGCGACAAATCTAAATAAAACCTTAATTTCTGTTAATGGAGTTAATCATTATTGTGAGTGGGTAACAGCCTCTAATTCTACCCCAGGAAAAAAACCTGTCATGGTCTTTATTCATGGTTGGGGTGGTTCAGGTCGCTATTGGGAAAGTACAGCGCAAGCGTTATCGGATCAATTTGATTGTTTAATTTATGATTTACGAGGGTTTGGACGCTCTAATACCTTACTGGAAAATGCCACAGAAAAATATGAATTAATTGAATATGCTGAAGATTTAAAAGCTTTATTAGATACTTTAAATTTAGATAAAATTTATCTGAATGCTCATTCAATGGGAGGATCAATAGCGGTACTATTTTTAAATCTTTATCCCCAACGGGTTGAACAGGCAATTTTAACTTGTAGCGGGATTTTTGAATATGATGAAAAAACCTTTAATGCTTTTCATAAATTTAGCCGTTATGTGGTGATGTTTCGCCCGAAATGGTTAGCCACAATTCCATTTATGGATAAAATGTTTATGGCAAGGTTTCTGCATCGTCCCTTACCCACTACGGTGAGTAAAGCATTTTTAGAAGATTTCCTCTTAGCGGATTTTAACGCCGCCTATGGAACCGTTTTAACCTCTGTTTCTTTAGAAGCAACCCAATGGTTACCCGAAGAATTTAAAAAATTAACCGTTCCAACGTTATTAGTCGCCGGAGAATATGACCAAATCATTCCCGCAGAAATGGGAAAACAAGCAGCGGCTTTAAATTCTCACGTTAAGTTAGCGATTCTCAAAGATACTGCCCATTTTCCCATGTTAGAAGATCCAGAAACCTATTTAAAAGAAGTGCGAGAATTTTTAAGCATTGAATTTTAACATTAGCGAATCCCGTAGGGGCGGGGTCACCCCGCCCATGGGAATGGTCAGCGACCGTCAAAACTTCTGTAACAGAAATCAAACGGTTGGGGGCAGAATCACCCGTTGAGCTAATCCCAATTGTTTGAGGATGGCAATTACCCACCAGGTCATATCAATTTCCCACCATTTCCAGCCGGCTTTTGCCACATTGGGATAGGCATGATGGTTATTATGCCATCCTTCCCCATAGGTTAGAATCGCTGCCCACCAAAGGTTTCCAGAGTTATCGTCTACTTGATGGGTACGGTAGCCTGCCATGTGGGTTGCGGAGTTAATCAGCCAAGTGCTGTGCCAGAGTACAACGGCTCTAACGAATACGCCCCAGATCACGAATGACCAACCGCCCAATAGATAGAGCAGAATTCCGAGGGGAATTTGCAGTAATAAATAATAGCGATCAAGCCAACGGTAAAAGGCATCTTTATCTAAATCCGGTGCGAATGAGCGATAGGATTCATATTCAAAAAACTCTGGACGTTTGTAAAATAGCCAAACCATGTGACTCCACCAAAAACCCCGTCTTGCGGAGTAGGGATCTTTGTCAACGTCTTCGGTGTAAAGGTGGTGTCGGCGATGTCCCGATACCCAAAAAATCGGCCCCCCTTGTAAGGCGAGGGAACCCAAGAGGGCGATCGCATATTCTAATGGTTTTGGGAGTTGCAAACTACGGTGAGTCAGCATCCGATGATATCCCAAGCAAATGCCAATACTGCCAAATAACCAGTGTAAGAAAATTGTTATTCCTAGTGCTGACCAGGAAAAAAACCAAGGTGCTAACAGCGCCAAACCATGAATGACCGCAAAAAACGTCACGCTGATCCAGTTAAACTCAAGCGATTGGCCGTTTTTAGAGTCAGTCTCAATAAAATTTGAATTCATGAAAATCCTATTAAATCCTTTTTCATTCTATCGAACTTACGCCTAACACTGAAGAAATCAGATTTTTTAACAAAAAATATCGATTTCATTGTCCCCATCTGGGCCATAAGCCACCTAAACTAGGTGCGGTTCTCCGATGTCAACTCTGTTTTAGGACGTTAGAGTTTTTGTTGTTGATACAAGTGTTTAAAAATGCTTTGTTGTTTTTTATGGTCAACAATAGGTTCTGGATAACCGCACGCTTTCCGATCTCTAGAAGAGATTTTACCCGTAACTAACGCTTCAGTTTCTAAATTTCTTAATTCCGGCAACCATTGACGAATATATTCCGCTTCTGGATCGAATTTTTGGGCTTGACTGGCGGGGTTAAAAATTCTCAAGGGTTTAGGGTCCATGCCACTGGATGCGCTCCATTGCCAACCGCCATTATTAGCGGATAAATCCCCATCCATTAAGGTTTGAAGAAAATACTTTTCCCCTAGTTGCCAATTTAGAATTAAATCTTTGGTTAAGAAACTGGCAACAATCATTCGACAACGGTTGTGCATCCAGCCAATTTCTTTTAATTGTCGCATGGCTGCATCCACAATGGGATATCCGGTTTTTCCGTCACACCAAGCTTGGAAATGCTGTTCGTTATCATTCCAAGGAAAGTCTTTAAACGCTTCTCGATAGGGCCCTAATTCTAATTCGGGGAAATGATACATGGCGTGTTGATAAAATTCCCGCCAAGCGAGTTCCTGTTGCCAAGATTGAATATGATTTCGGGCTTCATCGCTGCGGGTATTTTGCATGGCTTCAACGGTTTTTTCCCAGACAACCCGAACACTAATTACGCCAAATTTTAACGCAGCACTCAGTTGAGACGTGCCATCAACGGCGGGAAAATTGCGCTGTTCGTCATATTCATAAAGCGCGCGATCGCAAAATTCCTCTAACCGTTCTTGAGCCGCGATTTCTCCGGGTTCTAAAATTAACGGATTATCCCAAATCAAGCCTAACTCTTTAGCGGTTGGTAATGGAATAACACCAATTTGTTGAGCCGTTTCCTGTTCTGGTTCTGTTAAAGTTATTAAGTTTTTCGATAAATTCACAGTTGGTTTAGCTTTCGGCTTTTGATTCCAATTTCTCCAGAAGGGCGTATAAACTTTATAAGGTTCTCCTGACTGGGTAACAATTTGATCGGGGGAATGGAGCAACTGATCCCAAACGGTTACAGTTTCAATTCCCACCGAGTTTAAAGCTTCTGAAACCATGCGATCGCGTTCTTTTGCATACGGTTCAACGTCTAAATTAAAATAAACCGCTTTCGCCTTTAAGGCAGTGGCTAATTTAGGAATAACTTGTTGAGGATCTCCCTCTAAAATTAATAATTGACCCCCTAATTCCGCATATTTTTGTTGGAGATATTGTAAACAGCCGATCATATAAGTGACCCGAACCGGAGCCACATCATCTCGCTTTAAAATATTAGGATCTAAGCAGAATAACCCGACCACTTTAGCACTGCGTTCAGTCGCTTTCAGCAGTCCTAAGTTATCGGTAATTCTTAAATCACGGCGATGCCAAAATAAAATTAAATCTTCTAACATAAAACAGGATCAGGATTTACAGAATTAAAGGATTGATAGAACAATATTTATATAATAATACAGAACATTTGCTCAATCCTGTTCATCCTGTAAATCCTTAAATCCTCCTATAGATAGGGTTTAGCTAACAGAAAACTAGAAATTGATTTTGCATCAACAGGTTCCCCGTCTAAAATGGCTTGTTCAAGTTCCTGGGGAGTCATTAAAACCGTATCAATATCTTCATCATCATCCTGTTCAGGTGGGGTGTCTAATTTTTCTAAATCCTGCGCTAAAAAGGCATAAATAATTTCATCAGAATAACCAGGCGCGAGAATAAATTGTCCAAGTTTTTTCCAGGTTTTGGCTCGATATCCGGTTTCTTCTTCGATTTCTCGCTTAATGGTTTCTGCGGGATCTTCATCGGGTTCAACGGTTCCCGCAGGAAATTCTAACGTTCGTCCTTCTACAGCAAATCGATATTGTTTCACTAAGACTAATTTGCCATCGGGAGTCACAGGAACCACTAACGCACCCCCAGGATGACGAATACATTCCCAGTCCCCTTCTGCACCATTAGGAAGTCGTAAAGAATTCACATCAAAATTAAATTTTCGTCCACGATAAAACAGACGATTTTGTAAAACAATTGGGGGTTCGGAACCAGGTTTCATAAATCAGTAATCAGTAATCAGTAATCAGTAATCAGTTTAGCAGTTATTAGTCATTAGTGATTAGTTTGAGTTTTTAAGTGAATCCTTGGAAATTGCTCAGGATTAACGATTTACTCATTGTTGACTATCTACCCGACAACGAATAACTGTTACACTGATTACTGATTACTGATTAAGGGTCAAGTTTAATAACAGTAGAATCATCAACATTAGCTAACAGTTGAAGGATGGTTTTTCCGGTCATTGGATCAATCCAATTCGGAGCAATTTCCGCCAACGGAACTAACACAAATGCTCGTTCTCTCATGGCAGGATGGGGAATTTTTAGCTTAGGGCTTTCCCAAATTAAATCATCAAACAAAAGCATATCTAGGTCAAGGGTTCTTGGCCCCCAACGTTCCCGTCTCACTCGTCCCAGTTGAGTTTCAATGCTTAAAAGGGTGTCTAATAACGCTTCTGGTGCTAGCTGAACCGCTAAAATCGCACAACCATTAATATAATCTGGTTGCGGCGGCCCAACGGGTGCGGTTTTATACCAACTAGAACGAGATTTAACTTCAATATTCGGATCACAATTCAAAAGCTCCAGCGCCGTTTCTACTGTCGCTTGAGAATTGCCTAAATTACTACCTAATGCGATCGCAACCTGTGATGTCATAATTTCAGTCACCAGTCACCAGTTACCAGTTTCTCTATCCCCTGTTCCCTAATTCTTAATTCTTAATTCTTAATTCTTAATTCCTACTGATTTGTTTCTCCTGCAAATTGAATATAACTGCCAGGAGTACCAATATTGGCATCAAATTGAAAATCAATGACATCATTGAGAATAGCAACTAATTCTTTTTCTTCTCCGGTTAATAAATAGAGACCTGTTCCTAACGGTAATCCTTCTGGTACTGCTGCGGGTAAATAATTACCAGGGCCTAAAAGAATTACATCTTCCTGGGGATTAAAGTTAAGAATTAAAGCGTAATCCGAGAAACCTGTCACAGTTCCGACTCCGTTATCATAATATACTTGAGTTCCATCACCCAGGGCAAAGGTATCGTTACCAATCCCGCCAATTAAGGTGTCAATTTCCACCAAACCCGGTAAAGGAGAAGTTGGGTCAACACCAATTAGGAAATCATTGCCTTTATCCCCACTTACAAAGTCGTTTTTCTGACCGCCAATTAAGGTGTCATCCCCTTGACCCCCATACAGGCTATCATCCCCTTGACCGCCATTGAGAATATCATTTTGTTTATCGCCAGCTAGAAAATCAATCCCCTCACCCCCTAACAGAGAATCTTCCCCTTGACCGCCATAAATTACATCATCATCGGTTCCACCGGACAAGGTATCGTTATCTTCTCCACCGTAAAGGGTATCGCTACGTTGTCCCCCATCAATACTGTCATCCCCTTTATCTGCAAAGACTAAATCTCGACCATCTCCCCCTAAGATGCTGTCGTTATTCAAGCCACCGAGAATGGTATCGTTATCGGCTCCTGCATCAATGAGGTCATTCCCTCGGTTTCCTTGAATGAGGTCGTTTCCGCCTCCGCCATTCAGGGTGTCGTTGTTTTGACCGCCATAGAGAATATCGTTCCCTTCGTCCCCATTCAAGGAGTCATCACTTTGAAACCCCAGAATGCTGTCATCTCCCCCTAACCCGGAAATCACATCTCGGTTAATGGTTCCCGATAGGTTATCGTTCCCCTCGGTTCCCCTAACCTCTGGCGGTGGAGGTGCGATGGGGGTTGGAGTTGGAGTTGTTGGGGTTGGAGTTGTGGGTGTTGGGGTTGTTGGGGTTGGAGTTGTGGGTGTTGGAGTTGTTGGAGTTGGAGTCGTGGGTGTTTGAGTTTTGGGTGTTGTTGGGCTGGGTTGGGTGGGGGTTGTTGTGGTGGTCGTGGGGGTGGGGGGGGTGGGGGTTGGGAAATCAGGCGGGACAGTGGGAATGGGAGGTTGTACTGGAGGAGTCGGCTGAGAAATAGAGGGGGTAGGCGGTTCAATGACGGGGGGTGATGTGGGTTCGGGAAGGGGCGACAAGCTCGGTGACGTCGAATTTGCTTCCCCCTCCCTAGCGGCACGTTGAGAGAAAATCAAGGTAGGGCCAGTATTAAATGTAATGACAATTTCCGGTTGACCGTTAAAGGAAGTGCTAGAGTTAAATAAATTAAATACCATCTCCGATTCTCTGATCCCTTGATGATTTTGGGGTTGTAATTCACTCATTAAACTAGCCTCAGTTGTATTAATATCAGAATAAAATAGATCAAATTCTATACTATATTAGGATTGGGCTAAATTGAGTGATATTATCTAGAAATTAAATGCGATCGCCTGATCTGCTGAACAAAATGGCTGTCAAGACAAACCTTAAAATTAGGATTTATTTGAAAGGGTTGAAATTGAAGGGATTGCTACGTCGCGTTGCTGTTTTTTTAAGTTTAGCGATCGCTATTTTAGCCTTAATCATAACGCCAAAATCATTGAGCCAAACTTTTTCTCCTTCCTCAGAAATTCGAGGCGTTTGGTTAACCAATGTGGATAGTGATGTTTTATTTTCTCCGTCTAATCTTAATCAGGCAATTCAAAGGTTAAATTTTCTCCATTTTAACACCCTTTATCCGACCATTTGGCAAGGCGGTTATACGCTTTATCCCAGTTTTGTTGCTCAACGAGTTTTTGGTGTTGAAATTGATCCCACTCCCGGCTTACAAAACCGCGATATTTTAACAGAAGTTATCGAACAAGGACATCAACAAGGATTAACGGTAATTCCTTGGTTTGAATTTGGGTTTATGGCGCCTGCTGATTCTAAGTTAGCTCAAGTCCATCCTGATTGGATTACGAACCGACAAGATGGAAGCCAAATTAAAAAAGAAGGCGTTGAAGAACGGGTTTGGTTAAATCCTTTTCATCCTGAAGTTCAACAATTTATTGTAGATTTAATTACAGAAATAGTTAAAAATTACGATATTGATGGGATTCAATTTGATGATCATTTCGGCTTACCTGCGGAATTTGGCTATGATCAATATACGGTAAATTTATATCAACAGGAACATCAAGGTCAGCTTCCTTCAAAGGATTTTTATGAAACCTACTGGGTACGATGGAGAGCGGATAAAATTAATCAATTTATGGAGAAAGTTTTTACAACGGTTAAAGAAATTAAACCGAATTGTATAATTTCTTTATCTCCAAATCCGTTACATTTTTCCTTACCTGCCTATTTACAAGATTGGTTTACCTGGGAACGAAAAGGATGGATAGAAGAAATTGTGTTACAAGTTTATCGTCAAGATTTGAAGCGATTTAGAACAGAATTAGAACGCACAGAAGTTCAACTGGCGAAAGATCATATTCCCGTTGCCATTGGCATTTTAAGCGGGTTAAAAAATCGTTCTACTCCCCTGAATATTTTAGAACAACAAGTTAACGAAATCAGAAAACGGAACTTCGCCGGGGTTTCATTTTTTTTCTATGAAAGTTTATGGAAATGGGCAGAAGAACC